>NZ_JBSFUY010000032.1:53748-109299 GCF_053592055.1 Streptomyces sp. NPDC002817 | reverse complement strand
AAGCTCTTCTCTTCGAGCTGAAGTCTTATGAGAAGACTGTATATCGGACTGATACTGAGTATCAAGTCGAGGGTCGACGGCGGTCTGATCACCGTCGGCCGCAGCGCCCGCCGCGCGATCACTCCGCCAGCAGGCGGTCCGCCGCGCTCCGCCTCGGTGTGTGCGAGGCCAGCCGGACAACCAGGGCGGTCAGCGCCGCGAGTGCCGCGCAGACGGCGGCGAGCCCGGCGAGCCAGGCCGGTGCGAGCGTGAGGTCGAGGGCTGCGGACAGCCGGCCCGAGTCGAACCGGCTCGCGTACAGCTGGCCCGCGGCCAGGGCCGCCGGCACCAGGACCGCTCCGGCCAGTACCGGCACCACCGGGCGCACGGTCACCAGCAGACCGAGCAGCAGGCACAGACCGGCCAGGCCGAGGACGAGGCCGTAGCGGCGCAGGGACACCCCGTCCTGGTGCACCGGGAAATGGGCGGCGGCGCACAGGAGTAGGGCCACCGCGGTGAGGCGGGCGGGCCGGCCGGGAGGTCCGGCGGGCCGGCGGCGCACGAGGCCGCGGAGGTCCGCCGGGTTCCGGTCCTGGTCGGCGTCGTCCACGTCGTTCGCCGGCGGGGCCGCTTCCGTGGTCTGCGGCGGAGGGGCTCCCTTGCGCTCCTCGGCCAGTCGGCCGATCAGCTCCACGAGTTCCTCGACGGACCGGCCGGTGGCGGCCGCCCTGACCGCCTCCTGCCCGCAGTGCGGCTCGAGCGGTGCCTGTTGCAGCAGGGCCATCAGCCGGGTCACGTCCTCGACCGGGCGGGTCTCGGCCGCGGCACGGATCGCCTCGTCCGCGCTCGCCACGTCCCGCGGCGGCCGGGTGAGCAGCACGACCAGCCGGGTGACGTCGTCCACGGACCGGTTCCCGCCGACCGCACGGAGCGCGTCGACCGTGGCGCGTGCGTACAGGGGAGACTGTTCGAGCAGCGTGATGAGCTGGGCCACCTCTTCCAGCGGCCGGTCGGCCACGGCGGCACGCACCAGGCCGTCCACCGGATCGCCGTAAGCCGAACCGCTCCCCGCGACGACGGGCGCCGGGCTCAGGGAGCCGGTGATCTCCGTCGCGGGTATGGCGGGATCGTTCGACTGCGGGGTTGACGAGCTAGTGGTCATGCGCGGCTCTCCAAGCGAGGGGATGCGGCCGCTGTTGCGTCCCCGACGCGCGACACGCGACCTTACGGTGACCATTACCGGGCGTCCGCGCCGTGGGCGCCACTCGGGTGCGCCACAGGTATGACTCCCGCTTCGACGCCCCCACCCCGCCACTCCCACTGGTGTTCGAGTGCACCGGTTTGGCCCTGACAGGCAATACCGGCGCCCCGAGCGGGAATCCGATTATTCGCGCGCGTTTCGCGTGCGCACCGGACCGAGGAGGGCCGTTGGACACCACCACCCGATGGATCGCTGTCGCCGTGCTCCTCGCGGCGGTCGTCCTCGCCGTTGCCGTCGCGGTGTTCGTCCGGCTGGTCCGGGCCCGGCGAGGTCTGCGGCAGGCCGGACTTCCGACCGGCCCGCGCTGGGTCTTCTGGGGAGCTCTCGCGTACTTCTTCCTGCCGGCCGACCTGGTGCCCGACCCCGTGTACCTCGACGACATCGGCGTCCTGCTGCTCGCGTTGCGCACAATGCGCAGGCACTCGGGCAGTGAACCTGTCTGAGTTCACCCACGTCTCCCCCATTGTCCGGACCATGAACCGCCAATAACTACGCAGCGTAAGGAAACCAATCACCCGTTCGATTCGTATAAGTCTCAGGAAGCCGACGGGAGTCGGCGGCCCGAGCGACGGCGCAAGGTGACCATCGCTGGATCGGCGCAGGACCCACGAGGGAGAGACGATGCAACCGTTCGCGCTCAACTACGCACGTCCGGCAGCGGAGTCGGAGGTCACCGCTCCGTACGCCTACGACACCGGACTGCAGTTGAACGTGCTCTCGGACGGGCGGATCGCCGCCCACGACCACGCGCTGCTGAGAGAGTTCGGGACCACGACCTCGACCGCGGGGTCGAAGACGCACTTCGACGACTGAACACGGGCAGGCTCTTATGACCGTGTTGATTCTGACCTGTGAGGAGGACGTCACCGCCGACATGGTGGTCGTCCACCTCAATACGACGGGGGTTCCGGTGGTCCGTCTCGACCCCGCCGACCTGACCGAGGGGGTCGCGCTGTCGGGCGAGTACGTGCACGGCGCCTTTAGGGGCCATCTGTCGTCGGGGGGCCGGCTGGTGAGCATCAACGGGCTGCGGTCCGTCTGGGTGCGCCGGCCGGGCACCGCGGCCACCCGGGCTGCCGAGCCGTCCGGATGGCTGACCGAGGAGTCGTCACAGGCGCTGTACGGGATGCTCCGCAGTTCGGGGGCGCGCTGGATGAACCACCCCGACGCCTCTCGCCGGGCCCGGCACAAGCCCTGGCAGCTGCGGCACGCCCAGCGCTGCGGGCTGCCCGTGCCGGCCACGCTGATCACGACCTTTCCGCAGGCCGCCCGCGAGTTCTCCGCGCGCTATCCGGACCTGGTGGTCAAACCGGTCTCCGGGGCGCATCCGCAGGACCCGCCGAGGGCGGTACCGACCAGCCGGGTCACACCGGACACGGACTTCGCCGCCGTCGCCTTCGGTCCCACGCTGCTTCAGCGGCGGGTCGCCAAGCGGGCGGACATACGGCTCACGGTGGTGGGCGACCGGATGCTGGCCGCACGCAAGACGACCGCGGAGGACGACGAGGTGGACGTCCGTTTCGCCTCCCCCGCCTCTCCGTGGCGCCCCACCGACGTGCCGCCACGGGTCGCCGAGGGGGTGCGTGCGTACATCCGCGACGCCGAACTGGCTTACGGCGCCTTCGACTTCGCCGAGGACGCCGACGGGACGTGGTGGTTCCTGGAGTGCAATCAGTCGGGCCAGTTCGGCTTCGTCGAGGTGGAGACGGGTCAGCCGATCGCCCGCTCGATCGCCGAGTGGCTGGCCCGGCCCGTGCCGGACGATGCGGGGCGTGTCAATGGCAGGAACACCGTGGTCCCCTGAGCCTCACCGCTGCCCGGGTCCGGGCAGGGCCGCCCGCTGCCACTGCGGGGCGGGCGGCGCGGAGGGCAGTTCTCCGTAGTGGGAGCGGTCCATGGAGCGGAGGGGCTGCATGACGAACTCCAGTTCCCTGCTGACTCGCTCGGCCTCCCTGCGAACCTGAGTGGGAACGTCGCCGCGCTCCGCGATGAGTCGGTCATAGATGGGGGAATCCTGGAACACCCGTCAACGTGCCTTTCGTGACATGGCCCATATGTATGGGCGCAGCTGCCGAGTCTAGGCGCCCCTGCACCCTGCGGGGTGAATTCCACCGTTCGGCTTGACTCAGGCTCCCGTCGTGGAACCGGGGCGGACGATCATCAGAACGGTGACCGTGGCCCACAGCAGGTTGAAGATCCCGGTGAACATGGCGAGTTGGACGGTGTGGGCGCGCTCGACCGTCTGCCGGACGCCCAGCTCCTCGAGAAGCTCCTCCTGACGGGGCAGCACGAAGGCGACCAGGATCCCGGCGGCCACGGCGGTCAGGGTGATGGAGGTGATGAGCCAGGCGTCGCCCAGGACACCCATCGCGACGGCGGTGGCGAGGCCGAACACGGGCACGGCCACACCGAAGCGGGCGTAGACCCGGCAGATGCGGTGCAGGAGGGCGACGGTGTCCGCCGCCGTCCCGGAGGGGTCCGCGCGGCGCACGGCGGGCGGGAACATGCTGGCCGCGACGGTCACGGGGCCGATGGCGACGATGGCGGCCAGGACATGGAGGGACAGCAGGAACTTCGTCATGGGGTGGCGTCCAGGGTGGTTCGGAGGTGTTCGGCCGCCCACGCTAGGGATCTCCGTACCGCGTCGCCCAGAGGCTGAAACGACAGCTTCCGACGGATTCCCGCCAACCGCCCCGACCTGCTCTCCTTCTCTCGGGCCGCTCTGGTGGGGCTGGCGGGAATCCGCCTATCGTGTCGTTCATGCACACCGTGGCGATCCTGGCTCTCGACCAGGTGGTGCCGTTCGACATGGCGGCGCCCATGCAGGTCTTCGACTGGACACGGCTGCCCGACGGCCGCCCCGCGTACCGGATCCGGCTGTGCTCCGCGTCGCCGGAGGTACGGGCCGACGGCGGCTTCTCGCTGCGCGTCGAGCGCGGGCTGGAGGCGCTGGCGGACGCGGACACCGTCGTCGTGCCGGGCTGCTCCCCGGCGGCCGGACCGACGCCCGCGCCTGTTCTGGAGGCGCTGCGCCAGGCGGCCGCGGCGGGCACCCGGATCGCCTCGGTGTGCGTGGGCGCCTTCGTGCTGGCCGAGGCCGGGCTGCTGGACGGGCTGCGCGCCACCACGCACTGGGTGGCCGCGCAGGAGCTGGCGCGCCGCTTTCCGGACGTACGGGTGGAGCCGGACGTCCTCTATGTCGACAACGGGCAGATCCTCACCTCGGCCGGTGCCGCCGCGGGCCTCGACATGTGTCTGCACATGATCCGCCGCGACTTCGGCTCGGCGGTCGCCGCGGACGCGGCCCGGATGTCCGTCATGCCTCTCGAACGGGAGGGCGGACAGGCCCAGTTCATCGTCCACGACCATCCGCCCGTGCCGCGCGGCTCGACGCTCGAACCGGTCCTGGAGTGGATCGAGGACAATCTGGCCCGGGAGATCACCCTGGGCGCGCTGGCGTCCCGGTCGGGGATGAGCGAGCGGACCTTCAGCCGCCGGTTCCGCGAGCAGACGGGCACCACACCGCTGCAGTGGCTGCTGCGGGCGCGGGTGCGGCGCGCCCAGTACCTGCTGGAGAGCAGCGACCACCCGATCGAACGGATCGCGCAGCAGGCGGGGTTCGGTTCACCGACCGCGTTCCGCGAGCGGTTCCGCCGGGTGGTCGGCACCAGTCCGCAGGGCTATCGCTCGGCCTTCCACGGGAAGTCGGGTTCCCCGGCAGCGCGCGTCTGAGCCTGCGGACCTGGTGCCGACGAGGTCTCACACGGCCAACAGGTCGCCGCGTCCCGCCGGTTCCTCCACCGTGGACGCCGTCCGGCCCACGCCGAGGAGCAGGGCGTCCGCCTTCGCGACCGCGTCGCGGATGCCGGTGGTGCCCATCATGACGCAGAGTGTGTAGCTGACATCTTCCAACTCCCTTGTCGTCACCGGGTTGCCCCGCTCCGCGTCGGCGATCCGCAGCGATGCGTACCGCGTCAGCAGCCTTCTGACGACCTTCGGATCCGGAACGAGCACGGAGAGCCCCTCTCTCGATTTTCCGCTGCGTATGCCCGGGCAGGGGGAGGCCAATCTCATCTCCCGCTCTCCGGCTCGCGATTGACGAGATCCTGTCGCCGGGCACCCGACTGACGCTCGAATCCCACCAGTACGAAACCCACAGGAGTGACGTTTCGGCGGGTACGGCACCGACCCGCTTCCCCCGGGGCCGAGGGCAGTTGAACAGGGGGCAGCCCCTCAGCACGGACGCACGAACGGTGTACGCCCATGAACTGCCCCCAGCGCCTGCTCTGCGCGCTCTACGTCAGCACAAGCTCCGGAGTCGCCCTGACCACGGTCCACGAGTTCCGCCACGGCCCCTGGTGGGCCGCGGGTCTCTTCGCCGCCGCGAGCCTCGTCCCCCTGGTCGCCGTCGTCCGCGAGGCCGAACCCCGTGCGCCGGCGGCCGTACGGCGACTTCGGGGCGTCGGGCCCGGTACGGACGACGAGGTCGTGCGCACCGAGCTCGACGCCGCGTGCTGCGAACGCTGGTGGACGAGCTGCGGCACCGAGCACGACGCGGCCTGCCCGCACCGCGTCCCACGGAGCAGCGCCGCCTGACGGGTGCGGTGCCGTCAGGCGACCTGCCCGCTGTGCAGCGCCGTGTACGCCCCTCCGCGGCGCAGGAGTTCGTCGTGCGTGCCGATCTCCTGGACGCGGCCGTCGCCCATGACCACGATCCGGTCGGCGCCCCGCACGGTGGACAGCCGGTGCGCCACCACGAACGTGGTCCGTCCGCGCAGCAGCCGGGCGAGCGCCTGCTGCACCAGGGCCTCGGAGCGGGTGTCGAGGGCGGAGGTCGCCTCGTCGAGCACCAGCACCCTGGGGTTCCTGATCAGGGCGCGGGCGATGGCGAGGCGCTGGCGCTGCCCGCCGGACAGCCGGGCGCCACGCTCGCCGACGAGGGTGTCCAGGCCCTGCGGCAGCTGCTCCACGAACTCCAGCGCGTTGGCGTCCCGCAGCGCCGTGCGCACCGCACCCTCGTCGGCCTCGTCCTCCATGCCGTAGGCGACGTTCTCCCGGATCGTACCGTCGAAGAGGATCGACTCCTGCGGCACGACCGAGACGAACCGCCGGTAGGTGCGCAGGTCGAGGGTGTTCATGTCGGTGCCGTCGAGCAGCAGCCGGCCCGAGGTCGGGCGGATGAAGCCGATGACGAGGTTGAGGACAGTGGACTTGCCCGCCCCGGACGCGCCGACGAGGGCGATGGTCTCCCCCGGCCGCACGGAGAGGCTGAAGTCGTGCACGGCGGGCCGCTCGCCGTCCCCGTAGACGTGGCCGACCTGCTCGAAGGCCACGGCCCCGCGCACCTCGGAAACCTCCGACTTGCCCTCGTTGTCCTCCAGTTCGGGCGCCTGGAGCACCTCGCCGACCGAGCGGACGGACTCCAGGCCCTTGGTGATGACCGGGGCGAGACCCGCCAACGTGGTCGTGGAGTTGGTGAGCGTGGTCAGGAACGCGCTGAGCATGACGACGTCGCCGGCGGTGACACCCCAGACGTCGTAGTACGACACCAGCGCCGCACCGGCGAGGACCAGCACGCCGACCACGTTGAGCACCACCCAGGCCAGCGAGCCGAAGCGGCCGTTGACGAGGTCGAGGCGCATCCCGGAGGTGAGCAGCCGGTGCAGGGTGCCGTCCATGCGGCGCAGCGCCTTGCCCTCCAGGCCGTGGGCGCGGGTGACCGGGATGAGACGGGTCATCTCGGTCACACGGGAGGACAGGGTCTCGACCTCGTGCCGGAAGTGCTCGTTGTGGGTGCGCAGCCGGGCGCGGAGGCGGGCCACTACGAGGGCGGCGGCGGGGACGACGACGAGGAAGACCGGCAGGAACTCCGGTGTGCGGATGCCGATGATGACGAGGCCGCCGATGAGCACGGTGCCCGCCCCGAGCCCGGTCTCCGCGGTCTGCTGCACCATCTGCTCGACGGTCTCCACGTCCCGCACCACCTTGGCCTGCAGCACTCCGGCGCTGACGCGGGAGTGGTAGCCGATGGACAGCTGCTGCATACGGATGCAGAGCGCGGAGCGCAGCGAGGTGCCCATACGGCGCACGCTGCCGTACAGGAGACGGACGTAGAGGATGTGCAGCGGGTAGTTGACGAGCAGGATCAGCAGGATGATCCCGGTGCTGAGCCAGAGTTCGGTGATCGCCCGGTGCTCGACGACGGTGTCGATGATGGTCGCGGTGATCAGCGGCAGCAGCCAGACGGGGCTGTGCTTGACGGCGAAGATGCCGACCGCCGCGGCGAGGCGGCGGCGGTCGGCACGGAACAGGTAGGCGAGGGTACGGACGGGATGCTCGCCCCGGTAGCGGTGGTCGAGCGGTCTCTCCAACGGCGAGGCCATTGGTGGCGGTTCCTTCCGGGCGTTCGGATCATGGGGCTTTCAGCAAGCGCTTACTCCCCGGGGTGTGCCGGATTACACCGCATCCAGCACGGCGATCTCGTCCGCCGTCAGGACCAGGTCGGCCGCGGCGACCGAGTCGAGGATCGTCTCCGGGCGGCTCGCGCCCGGGATCGGTACGACGACCGGCGACTTGGCGAGCATCCAGGCCAGGCACACACGCTGCGGGCTCACCCCGTACTCCTCGGCGATCCGGGCGAACGGCGCGTAGGCGGAGCCCAGTTCACGGGCCCGGGAGATGCCGCCGAGGGGGCTCCAGGGCAGGAACGCGATGCCGAGCTCGTCGCACAGGCGCAGCTCGGGCTCGCTGGAGCGGAAGGCCGGGGAGAACTGGTTCTGCACGGAGACGAGCCGTCCGCCGAGGATGTCCTGGGCCTGCCGGATCTGCTCCGGGTTCGCGTTGGAGATGCCCGCCAGGCGGATCTTGCCCTCGTCCAGCAGGTCCCGCACGGCGCCGACCGAGTCCGCGTACGGCACCCGCGGATCGGGGCGGTGGAACTGGTAGAGCCCGATGGCCTCCACACCGAGCCGGCGCAGGGACGCCTCGCAGGCCTCCTTGAGGTACCGCGGGCTGCCGTCCAGGGTCCAGCTCCCGTCACCGGGGCGCAGATGGCCGCCCTTGGTGGCGACCAGGACATCGGCGCCCCGGTCGTGGGAGGAGAGCGCCTTGGCGATCAGGGACTCGTTGTGGCCGACCTCGTCGGCGTCGCGGTGGTAGGCGTCCGCGGTGTCGATCAGCGTCACGCCCGCGTCGAGGGCGGCGTGCAGCGTGGCGAGCGAACGGACCTCGTCCGGCCGCCCCTCGATCGACATGGGCATACCGCCCAGACCGATCGCACTGACCTCGACATCACCGATGCGTCGCGTGTGCATGGGCTCGTGACCTCTTCCGGGCTGTCGCGGGACGATGGGCGCCGGCAAGCGGTTGCACCGCACCGGTCGCACACCAGCCTGAACCCGCCTCGGCCCGCAGGTCCAATAGAAGAACGCGAACGTATTCAGCAGCGCGAGGACTGAATCACCGGGGGTGTTCTCCCTGCCCGGCGCCGCCCCGGAGCACGGCGGGGTCGGGCTTGTCGAAGCCCGCGGCGAGCTGTCGCACGGCCTGGTCCAGGAGGTCGCTCAGGTTCGCCGTCTCCTGAGTCAGCCAGTGCTCGTACGCGGTCACGCATGCGGCCAGCGCCGCGTGCCCGATCAGCCGGGGCAGCAGGTCCGAGGGCGCCAGTCCGGTACGTCGTGCGGCGAACTCCGTGACCAGCGCCCGCCACGAGGTGTAGCGCACCGCCGAGTCGGCCTGGAGCGCGGGCACCCGCAGGATGAGGGCCATGCGCTGCCGGTGCCAGGGCACCACCGCCGGGTCGAACCGGTTGAACTCGACGACGGCGCCGCGCAGCGCGTCCATCATCGGGACGGCCGGATCGGTGGCCGCCAACAGCTCCTCCAGTCTGACCAGTTGCTCCTCGAAGTCGCCCCACACGAGGTCGTTCTTGGACGCGAAGTAGCGGAAGTAGGTGCGGCGCCCGATGCCGGCGGCGGCCGCGATGTCGTCGACCGTCGTGGCGTCGAAGCCCTGCCGGTCGAACAACTCGAAGCCGAGGCGCTCCAGTGCGGCCCGTGAGGTCGCTCGCGGGCGCCCCGCCCGGACTCCCGCCGTTCTGCCCGTCACCGACTGCCCCGTTCTGTGTCCGCACCCACGCCCACGTCCCCATCATGCATCGGGCGGACCCTGGCCACGCCACTGCTCGCAACCGGGCGGTCTGCGACGTTTCCGGACGCTCCGGCGCCAGGCCCGGGCATGTCATCGATCTTTCCCCGCATTCCGGTTGCGCGGCCCTCAGGTGCGTGTGGCACTCTCGGGCTGGACCTTCGGGGTGTGGAAAGGCGGGGGCATGCGCATCGGACTGCTCGGCACGGGCTCATGGGCCGAGGGGGCGCACGCGCCCGCCCTGAGCCGGCACCGCGAGCTGGATTTCGTCGGGGTGTGGGGCCGTCGACCGGAGGCCGCCAAGGAATTGGCGGGCCGCTTCGGCACCCGTGCCTACGACGACGTCGACGCGCTGTTCGCCGACGTGGACGCCGTCGCGGTGGCGCTGCCGCCCGACGTCCAGGCCGGTCTGGCGGTGCGGGCGGCGCGGGCGGGCTGCCATCTGCTGCTGGACAAGCCGCTCGCGCCGACGGTCGACGAGGGCCGGGCCGTGGTGGCGGCGGTCCAGGAGGCGGGAGTCGCCTCGGTCGTCTTCTTCACGACCCGTTTCCAGAGCGTGACCGAGGAGTGGATCACCGAACAGGCCGCCGTCGAGGGCTGGTTCACCGCGCGGGCCGAGTGGCTCGGCGCGGTCTTCACCACGGACAGTCCGTTCGGGGCCTCGCCGTGGCGGCGGGAGAAGGGCGCCCTGTGGGACGTGGGACCGCACGCCCTGTCGGTACTGCTGCCGGTCCTGGGCGACGTACGGGAGGTGGCCGCGGCCGTGCACGGTCCCGCGGACACCGTGCACCTGGTCCTCCACCACACCGGTGGCGCGTCCAGCACGCTGACGCTGAGCCTGACGGCGCCGCCCGCGGCGGCGGGTGCGGCGGTCGAACTGCGCGGCGAGAGCGGGGTGACGCTCCTCCCGCGCAGCCCGGACGGTGCGGTTCCCGCGCTCGAACGGGCCGCGGACGCGCTGCTCGCCGCCGCGCGCGGCGGCCGTCCGCATCCCTGCGACGCCACGTTCGGGCTGCGGGTCACGGAGATCCTGGCGACGGCGGAGGCTCTGCTGGGCGGCTGACACCGCTCACCACTCGCTCTCGACCGCCTCCGTCAGCCGGGAAACGGCGGCCGGATCCGGCAGGCTCGCCAGCGTGTCGACGACCTTCCTGCTCGCGAACTCGCGTTGTGCGGTGGTCGCGTTCGGCTCGATCGCGCCCTCGGCCTGCACCTTGACGAAGTTCAGATCCGTCGCGAACAGCATCGAGAACGATTCCAGGCCCTTGACCGTCGCACGGCCGCCGGCCTCCACGTACGCCCGCACGAGCCGACGCGCGGATCCGGCGGTGAAGTCGTTGCCGCCCGCCCAGACGTACAGGACACGGGCGAGTTCGCGGTCCGCCGCGATCGGCCCGGCGTTGTCCCAGTCCAGGAGGGTCGGGCCGGCCGGGCCGACCAGGACGTTCTGCGGCTGCATGTCGAGATGCGACACCACCAGCTCACCGGGGCCGGACCGGGAGACGTACCGTGCGAGTTCGGGCGCCCTGGTGTCGATGAACCGGCCGAGCTCGTCGGCCCACGGCATCCCGGCCCGGCGGACCTCCTTGTGGAGCACCTCCCAGTCGGTGTCCTGGGGGCACTCCTCGTACCAGAGGTGCGGGGTGCCCGTCGCGCCCCGGCCCGCCCGGTGGAGGAGGGCAAGGGTCCGGCCGCACCAGCTCAGGATGTCCGGGTCGGCGGGGTCCGCCTGGGGTCCGGTGACCCAGTCGTAGAGCTTCACGGCGGACCCGTCGAGCTGCGAGACGTGCAGGCCGTCGCGGTTGGGCAGGAGCCGTGGTGCGGAGATCCCCAGATCTTGCGTGGCGTCACGCAGGGCGATCTCGTACTGGAACTTCTCCTCGCTGCCGCCGAAGATCAGTTCCTTCACCGCCCACGAGGTGCCGTTCCCGGTCAGCTTCCAGATCTGCCCCAGGGCGCCGCGGGCGACCGGCGTCGTCGTCCAGGGCCCGGCACCCAGTTCGTAGGTGTCTGCGATCAAGTCCGCGGCGCTCTGCATACAGGTCTCCTCCATGGGGCTCGGCCACCCAAGATCGCAGGGAGGGCACCTATTCGTCGAAGGGTTTGTCACTCCAGCGGAACCAGGCCCGGTCGCCCTCGATGTGCAGCAGGAATTCGGGGACCGGGCCTTCCGGCGAGGTCAGGGACACGCGTCGCCGGACCTCGTCGTAGACCCGCTCCCATTCCTCCCCCAGGTCCTCGGTCAGGGCGAGTTCGCGGGCGAACAGCTCCCGCAGGGTGTCGAAGGCCGGAGCGGCCGTGAAGCGGCCCGACAGCCAGGGGAAGTCGGCCTCGTCGATCAGGATCTCCCCGACCGGGACGTCGCCGCTGTGCAGATGCCACACCTGGCCGTCGAACCCCACTACGCCTCCGTCACCCGGTGCCGACTCTCGTGGACACCTTGCCATCCGGCACTGACAGCGGCGCCCGGGCCTACCGCGCGTCCGCCGGCAGATGGAAGTTGACGCGTTCGCGTGTGACCGGATAGCCGGCCTTGGCGAAGTGCGCGGCCATCGGGACATTGCCCTGGTCCGTAGCGGCGACGATGAACTCGGCGCCCTGCGCGACGAGGTGGTGGGTGCACTCGGTCAGAAGGTCGTAGGCGTAGCCGTGTCCGCGCTGTTCGGGCACGACGCCGATGAAGCCGACGATCGGGGCCTGGTGGTTGCGGGCCGGGATGTGGATCCCCGCCAGCTCTCCTTCCGGCGTGTGCGCGACCTGCCACCACTCGCGCGGCGACGGGCACCAGCGGAAGAAGTCGAGCTCCTCCTGTGCCGCCTTGTCGACGCCGCCCTCCTCGAGGGCCTTGAGCGCGTGGGCGTCCAGGGTGGCGGAGTGGATGCGGCGCAGCGCGTCGAAGAAGACGGCGTCGTCGGGTTCGGCACTGAAGACCAGACGTCCGGGCCGTTCGGGCAACCCGCATGCGGGGGTCCAGCGGTAGTTGAAGCGTTTGACCAGAAGCTCGTACCCGGCCGCCCGTGCGGCGGTGAAGCGGGCCTCGACGGCGCTGCGCAGGGCCGGGTCCTCGCGCCAGCCGGGCGGCAGGCTGAAGTCGATGTCGACCTGCCAGGGCGCCGAGCGCAGGAGTTCCGCGGCCGCCTCCGTCTCGCCGTCGGCCATGTCGAGCCGGTCGACGCAGAGCGGTGCGGTGTCGTCGGGGCCACCCCACCAGGCGGCCCTGGCGACGATCCGGCCGTCGCGCAGCGCCACGCGCTGCCAGTCGGGGCGGTGCCGGGTCAGCGGGTGCGCGGCGCGCACACCGAGCGGGTCGGGCAGGGAGTCGAACTCATGGGCGGTGCTGTCGTCGAGCTGGCGTATGACCGTTCCGGTCATGGATTCCTCCGGGATGCTGCGTGGAGCGCTCCCGGGAAGCTCAAAGACGCACGCCGGGGGCGACGGGAAGGGAGCGCGGGATGTCGGTGTACTGCACGGCACTCGCCTCCTTCCGTCGGTCTCGGGGCGTGACGCGCTCACGCTAGAAGCTCCTGCGGGCGGGCGTCCAGCGAATTTCCCGGCGTGCGCGGCGCACCGGGTCGGAGGACCGTAGAGGCGTGGGAAAGGCGCAGGTCATACGGGACCACCGGGACCGGCGCGGCTGGTTGCACGGCGCGCCGCCGCCCGGCTGGGTGCGAGTGCTGCCCCCCGCCCTGCTCGCGGGGGTGTGCGCGGCGACCCTGGCCAGCCCCGACCCCCTCGACATCGGCTTCCTGCTGGGCGCCATCCCCCCGCTGGCCGTACTGTCCTACGGCCCCGTCGGCACCGCGCTGCTCGGCGCCCTCGTCGTGGGCGTGCTGGTCATCCCGGCGTTCCGGCTCAACGATCCCGGCACCACCGATCTGCTGACCGTCGCCTTCGTCGCCGCGCTGAGCGTGCTGGTGTCCTACGTTCGGAGCCGGCGGGACGCCCAGCTGGTCACCGAACGGGCGGTCGCCGAGGCCGCCCAGCGGGCCGTGGTGCCGCCGCTGCCGGAGCGGGTGGGGCCGGTGGGGTGTGCGGGGCTGTACCGGGCGGCGCAGCGGGGCACGCTCGTCGGTGGTGACTTCTTCGACGTGCGGCTGGGCCCGCACGGTGTGCGTGCGGTGATGGGCGATGTGCAGGGGCACGGGCTGTCGGCCGTCGCGACGGTCGCCTCACTGCTGGGCGCGTTCCGCGAGGCGGTGCTGGACGAGCCGGACCCGGAATCGGTGGCGGCGCGGCTCGACCGCAGGCTGGTGGTGGACTCCGCGGACGTGCCGCACGCCGAGCTGTTCGCCACGGCCGTGGTGCTGGAGTTCTCCGCCGACGCGCGGGCCGTGCGGATCGTGGTGTGCGGGCATCCGGCGCCGCTGCTGTTGCGCGACGGGCGGGTGGCGGAGCTGGAGGTGACGGCGGGCGTGCCGCTGGGGCTGGGTCTTTCCGGGGCCGGCCCGGCGGTGGGGGTCACGGTGCCGTTGCGCGCGGGTGACCGGCTCTTTCTCGCGTCCGACGGTGTCTCCGAGGCACGGGGCACCGACGGTGCCTTCTATCCGCTGCTCGACCGGCTCCCCGGGTTCGCCGATGACGATCCCGCGGTCATGGTGCGTCACGTGTGGCGCGACCTGAGGGGGTACGGGACCGTCCTGGACGATGTGACGATGCTCGTCCTCAGCCCTGCCTGACCTGTTCGTGCTCCCCTTCGGCGTCGATGTGCGGCAGGATCCGGTCCAGCCACCTCGGCGTCCACCAGGCGTGCCGGCCCAGCAGCGTCATGACCGCCGGCACCATGAGCAGTCGGACGACGGTCGCGTCGATCAGCACGCTCACGGCGAGCCCCAGGCCGAGCATCTTGACCACGATGTTGTCGCTGACGATGAACGCCGCGAAGACGCTCACCATGATCAGCGCCGCGCAGGTGATGACCCTCGCGGTGATCTCCAGCGCATGGGCGACCGACGCCTTGGCGTCCCCGGTACGCAGCCAGGCCTCGTGCACCCGGGACAGCAGGAAGATCTCGTAGTCCATGCTCAGCCCGAAGATGATCGCGAACATCATCATCGGGACATAGCTCTCGATGGGCACCTTGCCGGCCACTCCCAGCGCCGGACCGCCCCAGCCCCACTGGAAGACGGCGACGACGACACCGTAGGAAGCGGCGATCGACAGGACGTTGAGGACGGCCGCCTTGATCGCGACGAGCAGACCGCGGAAGACCGCGAGGATGATCAGGAAGGCCAGCGCGACCACGACGCCGATGATCAGGGGCAGTCGGCTGGAGACGATGTCGCGGAAGTCGACCTGGGCCGCGGTCGTGCCGGTGACATAGCCCTGGGCATCGGTGCCGGAGACCGCGGCGGGCAGGGTGTCGTCGATCAGGCGGTTGGTCAGGTCCGTGGTGGCGGCGCTCTGCGGGGACGTCTTGGAGTAGACCGTGCCGATCAGGACGTCGCCGTCCTCGGTGGGCGTCAGCGGGGTGACGGTGGCCGCGCCGGCGACGCCGTCGAGGGTCTTCTGGGCCTGTGAGGTGAGATCGGAGCGGCTGGAGTCCGGTACGGAGGTCTGGTCGATGACGACGGTGAGCGGGCCGTTGGAGCCGGGGCCGAACGCGTCGGTCATCAGGTCGTAGGCGCGCCGGTCGGTGAAGGAGGTGGGGTCCGCGCCGTCGCCGATGTGGCCGAGCTGGATGGAGAACAGCGGGATGGCGAGGACGGCGACGGTTGCCACGCCCGCGGCCAGATAGCGCAGCGGGTGGTGCTCCACGCGGAGCGCGTAACGGTGCCAGGTGCCGTGCGGCTCGGCACCCTCCTCGGCGTCGGTCTCGGCGACGGGGCGGCGCACCCGGTAGCGGTCGATACGGGTGCCGATCAGCCCGAGCATGGCCGGGACCAGGGTGAGCGCGCCGAGCACGGCGGAGACGACCGTCACGGCGGCGGCGACACCGAGTTTGCTGATGAACCCCACACCGGAGGCGGACAGGCCCGCGAGCGCGACGATGACGGTGCAGCCGGAGACGAGCACGGCACGGCCGCTGGTCGCGGTGGCCCGGCCCGCGGCGGTGACCGGGTCGGCGCCGTTCATCAGGAGCTGGCGATGACGGGTGATCAGGAACAGCGCGTAGTCGATGCCGACGCCCAGTCCGATCATCGTGGCCAGGGTCGGCGAGACGGTCGCGAAGGTGAACGCGGCGGCGAGCAGTCCGAGGCAGGCGAGCCCACCGATCACACTGATCAACGCGGTCAGCAGAGGCAGACCCGCGGCGATCACACTGCCGAAGCCGACGAGCAGGACGACGATCGCCACCGCGAAACCGATCAACTCGCTCACCCGGTCGTCGGCGGCGGGCCGCGCCAGCTCGCCGAGCGGTCCGCCGTACTCGACGTCGGCGCCGGCCGACCGCAGCGGCTGCACCGATGTGTCCACCCCGTGCAGGTAGTCGTCACCCAGGGTGGAGGGCTGTACGTCGAAGCGGACCGTGATGTACGCCGTCTTCGCGTCGGAGGACAGCGGCCCGACGGGCGAGGCGGTGGCGGTCAGCGGGTTCTGGACGGCCAGGACGTGCGGGAGCTTCTGCAGGTCACCCACCGTCGTCGACATCTGGGAGTCCAGCGAGGTGAGGGCCTTGCCGCCGTCGTGCACGACGATCTGGCTGCTGTAGCCGCCCGCCGCCGGATCGTGCTTCTTCAGGACGTCCAGGCCCTGTTGGGACTGCACGTCGGGCAGCGAGAAGTTGTCCTCGTACTCCCCGCCGACGGACCGGTTCAGGACCTGCAGAGCGACCAGGGCGACCAGCCAGGCCACGATGACGATCACGAAGTGCCGGGCGCACCACTGGCCCAGCCGTCGCAGTGCCCCCAGGGCTGCGGTCCCCTCGTCCCCTGCGGTACCTCGGGTGGGTGACATGTCCTGGACCTTTGTTCGCTACCCCCATTACACGCCCGCACGATCACCTCGGCATCCCGGGCGCGGCCGCTCCGGATGCACGCGGCGCTCCCCGGGTGAATGGTGATATCGGACCCGATGACGACCCGAGGAGCAGAGATCATGCCGACGTCACAGCCCGACGCGTCCGGGCCGTCCGAGGACCGCACCACCCCGGACGCCCTGCTCCACACCCGCACCGGCACCGAGGTGTCACCCGAGGACCTGGTGCTTGCCACAGGCAGGGACCTCACCCCACGCAACCTGGAGTGGGCCAAGCGCAAGCTGGAGGCCGAGGGACCGGCCGCCATGGAGAAGCTGCTGCCGTAGCGCCTGTCCGGCGGAGCGGCTCTGGCTCCGTCCTTGTCCGGGCCCGGTGCTTTTCGGCCGGGCCCGTCAGTCCGGTGCGTCCTCGTCCAGGCAGAGCACCGGAACCCGCTGTACGAGGTTGTTGGCGAACCCGCCCCGGTTCCAAGGCTGGTCCAGTGGCTGGGTGTGTCCCGCGGCGTCGGTGGCCCGCGCGCTCAGCAGGTGCTCGCCGGGCGTCGCCGTCCAGGTGAGACACCAGCGGCGCCACGCCCAGCGGTGCCCGCCGTCCGGCTCCAGTGCGGTCTCGTGCCAGGTGCGTCCGGCGTCCGCGCTCACCTCGACCCGGGTCACCGGCGCCCGCCCGGACCAGGCGCGCCCCTCCAGCGGGACCTCGCCCGGCCGCACCACCCGGGTCCGTGACATGAAGTCCGGGAAGCCCGGCGGCACCAGCAGGGCGCGCGGCGCGATGCGCGTGACGGGTTCGCCCGGGTCCTCGGGGCGCTCCCGCAGGCGGTAGGCGACGGCCTGCTGGAACCCGGTGAACGGCTCGTCGACGACGGTCACGTCGCGCAGCCACTTCACCTGGGCCATGCCGTACCAGCCGGGCACCACCAGCCGCAGCGGACGGCCGTGCTGCGGCGGCAGCGGGGCACCGTTCATCGCGTACGCCACCAGCACCTCGGGCTCGCTGCCCGTGGCGGCCTCGACGGGCAGGGAGCGCTGGTAGTCCTGCTCGACCCCGCGCTCCACCCCGTGATCGGCGCCGGTGAAGACCACGTCGACGGCGCCGGGCTCGAGGCCGGCCTCCGCCAGCAGCAGCCGCAGCGGCACACCGGTCCACTCGGCGGTGCCGACCGCTTCGACGAGCCAGGGCTGGCTCACCGGCCGGGGCGTCAGCAGGGCCCGCCCGTTGCCGGCGCACTCCAGCGTCACCCGGGTGGTGACCTGGGGGAACGCCCGCAGGTCGGCCAGGTCCAGGCGCAGCGGGCGGCGGACCAGGCCGCCGACGGTGAGCTGCCAGGCGGTGTCGTCGGGGACGTAGGGGATGTCGTAGTGCGTCAGCACGTAGTGCAGGCCCGGCGGGGTGAGGTCGTGGCGCAGGGCTTCGAGCGGCAGTCCGTGGTTGCGGGTGGCGAGGGCGAGTTCGTCCGGGCCGATGCCCTCGTCGGGGCCGGCCAGCCGGGCGGGTGCGCTCGCGTCACCGAGTCGATGACCCATGACACCAGTGTCGCGCGGCGAGCCAACCCTTGCACGGTGTCTGCCGGTTCACCCTTTCGAATCGGGCCCTCGTACTGCCAGACTGCGGAAGGTGCCCGACTTCGACATGCTTGTCATCGGATCCGGTCCGGGTGGCCAGAAGGCCGCCATCGCAGCGGCCAAGCTGGGCCGCCGAGTGGCCATCATCGACCGCCCCGACATGGTCGGCGGGGTCTCCATCCACACCGGCACCATTCCCTCCAAGACGCTGCGCGAGGCGGTGCTCTACCTCACCGGTCTCACCCAGCGCGATCTGTACGGGCAGAGCTACCGGCTGAAGGAGGACATCACCGTCGCCGACCTGACCGCCCGCACCCAGCACGTGGTCGGCCGGGAGGTCGACGTCATCCGCAGCCAGCTCTCCCGCAACCACGTCGCCCTCTACGCCGGAACCGGCCGTTTCGTCGACGCCCACACCGTCGCCCTGCGCGAGGTGACCGGCCATGAACGTCTGCTCAGCGCCGAGCACATCGTCATCGCCACCGGCACCCGGCCCGCCCGGCCGGACACCGTCGAGTTCGACGAGCGGACGATCCTGGATTCGGACAACGTCCTCGCCCTGGAACACGTTCCGCGGTCCATGGTCATCGTGGGCGCGGGGGTCATCGGCATGGAGTACGCGTCCATGTTCGCCGCGCTCGGCAGCAAGATCACCGTGGTCGAGAAACGGGCCGGGATGCTCGACATGTGCGATGTCGAGGTGATCGAGTCGCTCAAGTACCACCTGCGGGACCTCGCCGTGACGTTCCGGTTCGGGGAGACGGTGGCCGCGGTCGAGCGGCACCCCCGGGGCACGCTCACCATTTTGGAGAGCGGCAAGAAGATCCCCGCCGACGCGGTGATGTACTCGGCGGGCCGACAGGGGCTCACCGACGACCTCGATCTCGACAAGGCGGGGCTGGCGGCGGACCGCCGGGGCCGGATCACGGTCGACGAGTTCTACCGCACCGAGGTGCCGCACATCTACGCCGTCGGCGATGTCATCGGCTTCCCGGCGCTGGCCGCGACCTCGATGGAGCAGGGCCGCTCGGCGGCCTACCACGCCTGCGGGGAGACCGTCGGGCGGATGCACCACCTCCAGCCGATCGGCATCTACACCATCCCCGAGATCAGCTTCGTGGGGCGGACGGAGGATCAACTCACCGAGGACAGCGTGCCCTTCGAGGTCGGTATCTCCCGCTACCGCGAACTGGCCCGCGGACAGATCATCGGCGACTCGCACGGCATGCTGAAACTGCTGGTCTCCCCCGAGGACCGCACGCTGCTCGGCGTGCACTGCTTCGGCACGGGCGCCACCGAACTCATCCACATCGGCCAGTCCGTGATGGGCTGCGGCGGCACGGTCGACTATCTCGTCGACGCGGTGTTCAACTACCCGACGCTCGCGGAGTCCTACAAGGTCGCCGCCCTCGACGCCACGAACAAACTCCGCCAGATCGACCGCATCGGGGACTGAAGGAACCCGGCGCCCAGACGCCGACTCGGTCCTCGTCTCGGTCCTCTTCGGTGTCCCGATCCGCGCTTCCCGATCTGCCCTTCCGCACCACGGTTTTCCGTCACCGAGCCTCGACAAAGCCCCTGACCTGCGGCGGAGTTGGATGCGGGAGGTTACCCTCCGGTCAATCTTGAAAGGGGATCCGGTAGGGCTATCATCACTCGCACACACGGTGTGTGACCGTCTGCCGACGCGACGCTGAACGGTGTCCGCCGCCCCCCAATGTGCCGCCACTGGCCGAGGCCATCCCTCTTCGGTCCGAGGCGGGTTCCACCCCCCACCCCTTACGCCGTCGAGGCCTGGTCGTCCTCGCGTCGTGCACGACGGAAAGCAGCTTCAGCATGAGCAACAGCAGGGGCAGAGGGTTGCAGGCCAACGCCCTCGGCACGTTCGACACAGTGGTGATGGCGGTCGCGGGAAGCGCTCCGGCCTACTCGATCGCCGCCACCACCGCCGTCCTCGTCGGCGCCGTGGGTCTCGCCAGCCCGGCCGCACTCCTGTACTGCGCGATCCCGATGCTGGGCATCGCGCTGGCGTTCAGCTATCTCAGCCGCATCGACGTGAACGCGGGCGCCAGTTACTCATGGGTGGGGCGAACTCTCCACCCGTTCCTGGGCTTTCTCAGCGGCTGGGCGCTGGTGGTGTCGGCGACCATCTTCATGGTGGCCGGTTCGCTGCCGGCCGGTTCGATGACGCTCGCCCTGTTCGACGAGGGCCTCGCCGACGACACCGCGCTGTCCACAGTCGTCGGCGCCGCCTGGTTCGTGGCCATGCTGCTGGTCGTGCTCGGCGGCGCCCGGCTCACCGTCCGCGCCCAGCTCCTCATGTCCGGCGTCGAACTCGCGATACTGGCCCTGTTCGCGGTCCTGGCCTTCTTCCACACGGACAACGCCCGCGCCTTCGACTGGTCCTGGTTCGGTTTCGGCCAGTTCGACGGCATGGCCGGCTTCGCGTCCGGTGCGCTGATCGCCGCGTTCTACTACTGGGGCTGGGACGTGACCAGCAACCTCAGCGAGGAGACCCGCAACAGCCGTCGTACGACCGGACTCGCGGGCCTGATCGGGGTCGGCATCGTCTTCCTGCTGTTCGAGGTGTTCACCATCGCGGTGAACGTCGTGCTGTCCTCGACACAGGTCCGGGAGAACGAGGCCAATGTGCTCGCGGTGCTGGGCGAGGAGATCTGGCCGGGCTGGGGCGGCAAGCTGCTGATCGTCGCGGTGATGCTGTCCACCATCGCCACGCTGGAGACCACGCTGATCCAGGTCACACGTTCGCTGTTCGCGATGGGCCGCGACCGTACGATGCCGTCCGCGCTGGGCAAGGTGCACCGCGAGTGGAACACGCCCTGGGTCGCCATCGTCGTGGTCGGCGCGGTGGCGCTGGTGATGTTCATCGCCTCCAACGCGCTCGGCTCGGTGGGCGACATCCTCTCCGACGCGATCTCGGCGATCGGACTGCAGATCGCCGTCTACTACGGTCTGGCGGGCCTCGCGGCCGTCGTCGCCTACCGCAAGATGCTGCTGAAGTCCGCCGCCAACTTCTTCTTCGGCGGCCTGTGGCCGCTGCTGGGCGCCCTGTTCATGTTCTGGATCTTCATCGAGTCGCTGGGCGAGCTCAGCCGGGCCGCGGTCACGATCGGCATCGGCGGACTCGCCGCCGGGGTGATCCCGATGCTCTGGTACTGGAAGAAGGGCAGCGACTACTACCGGCCCGCCAAACTGGACGCCACCCACACCGTCGAGGCGGACTACGTCCCCGCCGGCGCCGTGCCCGCGCAGTCCCGTGCCCACGAGGGTCTCTCCACCGATTTCTGAGGGGTGTGGCGATGACGCGGGATCGCTTCGCTCCCGACTTCGACCCCGACTGCGGGGACGTACCCCTCACCACGGCCCGCCAGGACATCGTCATCGGACGCTGGCAGGGTCTGAGGGAACTGCTGCGGGCGACGGGCCCCGACTGGCCGGTCCGCGGCCACCGGGTCCGGCTGCTCGCCCAGGCCTGCGCGGGCAGTTCGACGGCGGAGTCGTGGCTGGCCGCCGAACCGCACAGCGCCGACGCGCTGGTGCTGCGGGCGGCGACCGAGACGGCCCGGGCGTTCAACCTGGCGATCGCCGCGGGCCGCGGTGTGCCGATCGACCAGCACCGCGTCGACACCGCGGTGATGGCGAGCCTGCAGGCCGCCGACGCGTATCCGGACGACCCCACCCCGTGGATCTCCCTGATCTCCGTGGCACGGCTGTACCCGGCGGGCGTACGGAGGCAGGAACTGGCGCGCTGGTGGGACGAGTTGCACCAGCGCGACCCCTACAGCGTGGAGGGCCATCTCCAGGTGCTGCACTACTACTCGTCCCGCTGGCACGGCACCCACGGCCTGATGTACGACTTCGCCCGCGACGCGGCCGGAGTGGCACCGCCGGGCTGCGCGCTGCCGGTACTGGTGCAGTACGCCCGGGTCGAGGAGTACCGGTTCGCGCTGGACGCGGCCAAGGGCCGGCGGTCATCGGTGGCGCTCGCCCAGCACTGGAGCAACGACGGGGCCGTCAGCGACGTACGCCGCACCTGGCAGCGCTGGATCGCCGGCCGGCCCGAGGCCGCGGTCGCACCCGCCGAGCTGCGTGACCTCAACTACCTGACGCACGCGGCCTGTCACGCGGGCCTCACGGATGTCGCGGGCCCGCTGTTCCGGATGCTGGGGCGGCGGGCCACCCGTACTCCCTGGTCCTACACCGGGGAACCGGACAAGCAGATCGCCAAATGGCGCAAGGAGGTGGGGCTGCGCGCCTGACGCGCTCGCCCCGAGTGGGGCCGGGGCGGTTCGTCAGGGCGTGGCGTTCGGGCCGTCCGGCCGACTGCTGCGCTGCTCGACCATCTCCCGGGTGAGTCGCTCCGTCTCCGATTCGGGCAGCCGCTCGAAGCCGTCCTCGGTGATGACCGAGACGATCGGGAAGATCCGCCGGTTGATGTCGGGTCCGCCGGTCGCGGAGTCGTCGTCCGCCGCGTCCCACAGGGCCTGGAGCGCGGCGAGCGCGGCGTCGCGCCGGGACATGCCCTTGTGGAACAGCTTCTTCAGCGCGCCCCGGGCGTAGGGCGAACCGGAGCCCTCGGCGTGGAAGTCCGTCTTCTCGTACAGGCCGCCGGCGACGTCGAAGCTGAAGATGCGTCCCTTCTCCCCGTCCTCGGCCGTGTGGTCGTAGCCAGTGAGGAGGGGGACGACGGCGAGGCCCTGCATGGCCTGGCCGAGGTTCTGCCGGATCATGCCCGCCAGGCGCCGGGCCTTGGCGTTGAGGGACATCGGTGCGCCCTCGATCTTCTCGAAGTGCGTGAGCTCGACCTGGTACAGCTTCACCATGTCCAGCGCGAGACCGACGGTGCCCGCGAAGGCGACGGCGGTGTGGTCGTCGGCCGGGTGCACCTTCTCCAGGTCGCGCTGGGCGATGAGGTTGCCCATCGTGGCCCTGCGGTCGCCGGCGATCAGCACGCCGTCGCGGTAGGTGAGGGCCAGCACGGTGGTGCCGTGCGGGAACTGGTCGGGGGCGGCGCGCACGCCGTCGGGAAAGGGTCTGCGGGTGGGCAGCAGGGCAGGCCGGTGGGCGGTGAGGAACTCGGTGAAGGACGCGCTCCCCGGAGTGAAGAACTCCTCCCCCAGCCGTCCGCCGTGCTCGCTCTCCGTCATGACGTTCCCCCTCGTGTCCCCGGTCCGACATCCGAGTCCTACCTGAAGCGGATGGACGGGAAACACCCGGCCCGGATCACAACTCACGCCTAGGACGCACCTGTTGTGCTCACAAGGCCTTGCGTCGCACCAGCACGCCGAGCACCAGCAGGCCCGGCACCAGGGGCAGCCACACGGTCAGGAGCCGGTAGCCGAGTACGGCGGAGGCGGCCGCGGCGGGCGGGGCCCCTGCGGTGGTGAGGGCGAAGGCCAGGGCGGCGTCGAGGGAACCGAGCCCGCCTGGGGTGGGCAGCAGGGCGGCGGCGCTGCTGGCGGCGAGATAGAGCAGCGCCACCCGGGCCGGCGGCAGGGAGAGCGCGACGGCCTGCGTGACGGCGATCAGGACGAGGGCGTGCAGGGCGGCGAAGGCCAGCGAACCGCCCCACAGAGCGGCTGCCCGGGGCGGGTTGGCGTGCACGGCCCTGATGTCGGCGGCGACGGCGGCCAGGGCGCGCCGGCACCGGGACCACGCCAGCACGGCCGCCACACAGACGGTGGCGGCGAGGAGGGCGACGAGGATCGCTCCGGACAGCTGCGGGAACCGCAGCACACCCGGGCAGGCCAGCGCGAGCGCCACGATCAGGACGACCCGCACCACTCCGGCGGCGGTGCCCTTGACGGCGAGGGCGGTCGCCGCGCGGCCGGCCGGCAGCCCGCAGCGCATGAGGAAGCGCAGGTTGACCGCGCCGGCGCCGAGCCCGGCGGGCAGCAGATGGTTGGCGGCGGAGGCGGCGAACTGCGCTGCCACGAGCCGCCCTTGGGGAAGGCGCCGGACGACCGCGCCCTGCTGGGCGAGCGCCGCGCAGACCCAGGTCGCGGCGGCGGCCGTGCCGCCCACCAGCAGCCAGCCCTGGTCGGCGACGGCGAGCCGCACGGCCCCGCGCTCGAGAACCGGCCAGTGCCGCTGGGCGAGGCAGACCGTGCCCACCAGGACGACGAGGGTGAGTGCGGTGTGCCAGTAGACGCGTCTTCGACCGGGGGCGACGACGACCGGTTCGGACGTCATGGGCCACCGTCCTCCCCCGCGGGTCCGATCCGTACCTGGAGCCCGTCGATCCGGTACGCGGTCCAGTCGCGGGCGTACCCGGCCGGGCCGCCGTGTGCCGGCACGAGGTGGGCGACCGGGATCCGGCGGGCGGTGTCCTGGATCTCCGCCGCCGTGGAGTTGGTGTTGGGCCCGCTGACCGCCGCGGAGGAGCAGCCGGTGTAGTAGGCGATGGGGAGCGCCTCCTCTCCGGTGAGCAGACAGGGCGGCCGGATGCCCAGGCGGTGCAGGTCGGCCGCGGTGCGCTCCCAGGCCAGCCGGTCGGCGGTGCTGCGGCTGACGGTGCGGTCCAGGACCGCGTACTGCACGGCCAGGTGCCCGGCCAGCCCGAGCGCGACCAGGGTCGTGGCCACCGGTCGCCACTTGCCGCCCGGTGCGGTGACCAGGTGGAGCAGCCCGTCGGCGACCGGGATGGCCAGCAGCGCGTAGACGGGCAGGAGGAAGCGGGGGGCCGCGTAGCCGATCAGGAACAGGTACGGGAAGGCCGCCGACGCGGCGCAGGCCAGCGTGACGAGCGTGCGTGCGGTGCGCCCGGCCCGGACGGCGACGACGAGACCGAGGAGGGCGAGCAGCGGAAGGACGTACCACCACGCGGTGATCGCGGGGTGGGGCATCGAACCGGTGCACGGCCGGCACAGGGTGCGCCCGACGAGGCTGCGCATCTGGTCGTCGACGGCGAGGTTCCAGCCGAGTCCGCCCTGGATGCGGGAGCCGTCGTGCAGCCGCTGCGCCAGACCGCCGTAACTGACGTACGCCTCCACCACCCACTGGGCGGCGCCGAGGAGGGCTCCCGCGAGGAGGGCGACGAGCAGCCGCCAGTGGCGTAGGGCCACCGCGAGGGCGAGGAGGGGCAGGGTCACCCAGACGGCGTCGGTGGGCCGCATGAGCGCCATGAGGGCGGCACCCGCCGCGACACCCCACAGGTTGGCCGGGGCGCGCAGGAAGGAGCCGACGCAGACCAGCGCGCCGATCGCCACCCAGTAGTTGGGCATGGCCTGCGGGCCGTAGTAGACCGTCACCCACAGGGAGGCGAAGAGTGCCCCGGCGCCGGCGAGGACCCGGGCCGGGAAGACCCCCCGCCAGACGCGCAGGGCGAGGTAGAGGCCGATGCCGGACAGCACGGCCAGGTAGACGCGCAGCAGTGAGGTGGACGTCGACCAGGACGCGATGGGTGACACCAGCAGCGAGATGCCACGCGCCCGTGGTGCGCTGAAGTAGGAGGGTGGCGCCTGGGCACTGACCTGGCTGACGTAGACGGTCTCGTCCCAGCCGAGGCCCATCCAAGGGCGTACGAGGACCAACTGGGCGAGGACGAACGCAGCGGCCACCACGGCGAGCAGCACGTCACCGTGCCTCCGCCGGGCCGCACCGGGCACGGTCGCCGTGTCGCGCCGTCGCACACTCACGAGCGTCGCGTTCGCGCCGTGCACCATCGTCCACCCCTTACCCCTACGCGTTGCAGGGTTGCCGAGACCCCACCGCCATGAGCTGGGGAAATAGAGAAAACACGGACAAACTAACCCGCGTCCGGTCTGTGCGCAGCGCGAAGTTCGGCCAGGTGCCTGATATTTCGTCCGATTATCGGCACAACCGTTGCGTCAGTCGTGCGGGAACGAGTGGTGCTCGTGGGCGACGAGCCAGCGCCCGTCCTGTTTGCGCAGCCCGAACGTCAGGCGCAGCCGGAGGCCGGGGTGTTCGGCGAGTTCCTCGGGGGTGGCGCAGCGCAGGAGCGCGTGGGCGTAGCCGACCTCGGGGCCGGCGGTGACGTCGAGGTACTCGATGTCGAAGCAGGCGCCCTGGGCCTGCCAGGCGAAGAAGGGCGGCCAGGCGGCGCTGTACGCGGCCAGTCCGTGGATGCCGTGGTGGGGCGGCGGGACGTCGTACATGACGATGTCCTCGGCATGGTCGGCCACCACACCGTCGAGGTCGCCCCGGTGGACGGCGTCGGCCCAGTTCGTGATCAGGGCGCGGATCTGTGCGGCGTCGTCGGGCACGGTGGCGGCTCCCTCCTGTGTCCCCTCGCCATCCTCCCTGTCGCCCTGGGTCCCCGCGCGGCGGTGGGTGACACACTCTGCGGTGTGCCGCTGACATTCGACGACCTGCTCATCCGCGCCCGGGCCCTCGCGCGGGGCGACCGGCGCGCGATCCTCGGCATCGCGGGCAGCCCCGGCGCGGGCAAGACGACACTCGCCGAGACCCTGGTGCGGGAACTCGACGCGGGCGGGGAGCCATGGGTCGCGCACGTCCCCATGGACGGCTTCCACCTCGCCGACGGGGAACTGGACCGGCTCGGACTCCGTGACCGCAAGGGCGCGCCGGACACCTTCGACGCGGCGGGATACGCGGCGCTGCTGCGGCGGCTGCGCGCGGAGGACGAGGAGGACGGTGCCGTCGTGTACGCGCCCGGCTTCGAGCGGGTGATGGAGCAGCCGATCGCGGGCGCCGTGCCGGTGCCGCCGACGGCCCGCCTGGTGGTGACCGAGGGCAACTACCTGCTGCTGGACACGGGCGCCTGGGTACGGGTGCGGCAGCAGCTGGACGAGGTGTGGTTCTGCGAGCTGGACGAACAGGAGCGGCTCCGACGGCTGGTGGCCCGGCACGAGCGGTTCGGCAAGGAGCACGACGAGGCCGTGGCCTGGGTGCTGCGCACGGACCAGCGCAACGCCGACCTGGTCACGGCGACCCGCGACCGGGCGGACCTGGTCGTTCCCACCCGGGCCCTGGAGCGCCGTCAGGCAAGGTCGTAGGCGCACCTCGCCCGCTCGACCTCGTCGAGGTGGTCGGCGGACCACTCGGCGAGGTGCGCGAAGAGCGGGGCGAGGCTGCGGCCCAGCTCGCTGATCTCGTACTCGACCCTGGGCGGAACCTCGGCGTGATACGTGCGCACGACCAGCCCGTCCCGCTCCAACTGCCGCAGCCGCTGGGTGAGGACCTTCGGCGTGATCTTGGTGATGCGCCGCTCCAGCTCGACGAAGCGCTGCCGTCCGTGCGCGTGCAGACTCCACAGGATCGGGGTGGTCCAGCGGCTGAACACGATGTCCACGACCGGGCCGATGGGACAGGCGAGTGCGGGGTCGGTCGTCACCTCGACCTTCATACGCATCCCTCCGGGATAGTCACTATCCTCTAGGTACCTACTATACCCACGCTGTTAGCGTCCCTTCATCGGCAACAAAGCCGATTTCACAGGGGAGTTACTCATGATCGTGGTGACGGGGGCGACGGGCAACGTCGGCCGGGAGCTCGTTCGGGCGCTGGCCGAATCCGGTGCCGAGGCAATCGCAACATCCCGGCAGATCACGTCCGCCGACGTTCCGGACGGTGTACGACACCGACCGGCGGACTTGGTCGACCCGGAGAGCCTGCGCCCCGTGTTCGACGGCGCGGACGCACTGTTCCTGCAGAACGGGGGTCCCAGCGCCCATCTGCTCGATGTCCCGCACCTCTTGGACGTCGCCAAGGCCGGCGGGGTCGAGCGGGTCGTCCTGTTGTCGTCGCAGGGGGTCGTGACCCGCCCGGAGTCGGACTCGCACGGAGGCCTCGGGCACGCCATCGAGGAGGCCGTACGGCAGTCGGGCCTGGACTGGACGTTCCTGCGCCCGGGCGGCTTCCACTCCAACGCGTTCGCCTGGGCCGGGTCCGTGCGCGAACGACGCACCGTTGCCGCGCCGTTCGGTGACGTCGGACTGCCCACGGTCGACCCGGCCGACATCGCGGCAGTGGCCGCGGTGACGCTGCGCTCTACCGAACATGCCGGGCAGGTCTACGAGTTGACCGGCCCGGCCCGCGTCACTCCCCGACAGCAGGCCGCGGCCCTCGGCGAGGCACTGGGCGAGCCGATCGGGTTCGTCGAGTGGAGCCGTGACGAGGCCCGCGCGCAGATGCTGGGGTTCATGCCCGAGCCCGTGGTGGACACCACCCTCGCCATCCTGGGCGCCCCCACCCCTGCGGAACTGCGCGTCAGCCCCGACATCGAGCGCGTCACCGGCCGCACCCCGGGCACGTTCGCGGACTGGGCGCGACGCCACGCCGCCATGTTCCGGTAGGACTTACCGCATGGGGTTGGACATCACCGTGCTCGCCGTCGACTGGGAGCGGCTCGAGGCGACACCGTTCGCGGAACGGCTCGGGCTGCTCGAGGACGCGGCGCTTCCCGAGGACGAGATCGACTGGGACGCGGAGCCACGGAAGGGCTGGGTGTTCCCGGCGGCGTCGAACGTGCCGTGGTGCGGGCGGTACGAGTTCCACAGCACCACCGGCTCGTACAAGGCGCACTTCTGGGCGGGACACGCCTGGGAGGACGTACGGGACTTCGCCGGCCCAGCGCTGCGGGAGCAACTGAACGCCTTCCTGGGCCCGTTGCTCTGGGACGAGGACGACACCGGCCTCTTCCCGGCCGACCCCGATCCTCGGCGCCCCGAACTGCTGCTCGTCTGTCCCCCGCCGACCGTCTCCGCGCTGGCTGTCCACTGGGCCCTGGCGGAACCGCTGTTGGAGAGCCTGCGCGAGCCGTTCGCCGCGCACGCAGCATCTCCGGGACGGTGGATCGAGGACTTCGACGAGTTCTCGGTACTGCTGCGCGAGTGGGCGGTGGTGGTGGGCGAGGCCGACCAGCGGGGCTGGGGGCTGGTCGGCCTGCCGCTGTGATTCAGAGGTGCAGCGTCAGCTCCGGTTCGCCGTGGGCGTCGCCCGCGATGTCACCGATCACGGCGGTGAACGCCTCGGTCCGGACCGTCAGGCCCTCGGTGCCCTGCTCGACCGTGGCCGTGAACGTGCCGCCGGGGCCGTAGCGCACCGCGAAGACATGCAGGTCATCAGGGGCGTCCGGGACCGGGTCGGCCTCCAGGGCCGTCGAGGAGACCAGGTGGCTCCAGCCCTCGTCGGGGTCGCCGTAGCCGCGGGGGTCGGCGGCGAGCGCGAAGGCGGCCTGCTGCTGGGTGGTCTCCGAGCGGGCGTCGAAGTGGTCGGCGCCCTCCGACTGCGGGTGGGTCAGCCGGAGTTCGCCGACGGAGGCGACCTGGGCCTCGGCGGTCCGGCGGACCCGGTCGCCGTCGTCCGTGGCGTACGGCATCCCGGCGAGCAGATACGGCGTGCCGGGCAGGCGTTCCACGGCGACCGTCACCCACAGGCTCGTGCCGTCGGTGACGTACAGGGACCGCACGTGCCGCAGGACGTGGTCGCGGCCGACGACCGGCTTGGTGACCAGCTTGGCCGCGAGGCCCTCGGCACGGACGTCGCGGACCCGCACCTCGCCCATCGGGCGGCAGAACACGAAGCCGTCGACGACCGGGCCGTACCCGTGCTGACGGTCGACGGCGGCGGGCAGGTGGTACGTGCCGTCCGCCTCGATCACCGACGGCGTCATGTGGCCGTCGAAGGCCACCGACACGGTTCCCGCCCGGAGTTGATGACGGACGGGGGCGGCCGACGGCGTTCGGTGCCAGCGCGTCGTGTCCTCGATCTGCCAGACCAGCATCCACGCGAAGTGCCCGTCGACCCCGCCGTCCGCCTTCACCGCATGCCGGGCCCAGCGGCTGTCGCCCCGGTAGCGGCCCAGGTCGGAGCCGATCCGGTCACCGAAGTAGCGCAGGCCCAGGACCGACTCGAACGCGGAGTGCTGCTCGCTGTAGCGGGGGCCGCCGTTGTCGAAGCCGCCACCCGTCAGACGGGCGTCGATGTAGCGGGCGAGGGCGTCGCCGTCCTCCGCGAAGATCTCCTCGCCGCTGACCCGATGGGCCTGGGCGAGGAAGGACAGGGAGATCGGGCCGTAGTTGTTGTCGTAGGCGCCACCGTGCTCGGGGGGCAGCAGGGCGCCGCGGTCGCGGACCCGGTGGGCGCGGATCCTGTCGACGTACAGGTCCACGGCGCGCCCGCGGACCGACTCCCGTTCCGGGGACGGCAGATGGCTTGCCAGCATCAGCCCGCCCACGATGCAGCCGATCGCCTGGTTGCCCGCTTCCTGCGGGTTGAAGAACGTCGCCTCGGTCAGCCAGCGCCAGTAGCCGCGGGCCACCTCGACCAGCTCGACGCGCTGTGCGTCGTCGACGAGACCGTCCGCGGCGTCCAGCAGATTGACGGCCTGGAGCAGCGCCCACACCGTGCTGGGCCAGTCACCGATGGGGTGTGCGCCCGCCGCCAGGGTGTAACGGGCGTACGGCAGACCGGAGTTGCGGACCCTCAGGTTCGGATAGCCGGGGTTGTCCTCGACGTACACCCGCTCGCGCAGATGGAAGGCGAGGCTGCGGCGCACCGCCTCCGGCAGCCGCGGGTCCTTGGTGCGCTGCCAGGCGAGCGCGAGGAGCGAGGTGATGCCGAGTGAGGTGTCGCCGATGTCGTCGACGCAGTCGGGGTGTTCGAGGTTGCCCTCCGGCGTGAGCCGGGCGAGGGCCTGCTCGACGACGTCGGCGAGGACGGCGTCGTACGCCTCCGGGGTGTCCGGGAGGTCGTGCAGCGGGCCGCGCTGGTGGAGGAGGTGCACGGGTGGATCAGCCCTTCATGCCTGAGATGTGGCGCGCAGTGTGAGGGTCAGTGTCTGCGGTCCGTGCCCACCGAGGTAGACGCGGTTCCCGGTCGTCGCGTCGGTGCCGCCGACCACGGTGTAGTCCTGCCCCGGGTCGTAGCGCAGTACGTCGGTCCGGTCCGGTCCCGCGAGCGGTTCGCCCGTCTCGACGGCGGCCTCGACCCGGATCTCGTCGTCGCCGACGCGGTAGGTCAACGGCTCGGTCGTCATGGCCCAGCTTCCGTCGCCGAGCGGTACGGCGCCCTGCGGCTCGCCGCCCGGCCGGAAGGTCAGTTCGAGGGCCCAGGGCACTGATGGGCCGCTGATGTCGATCCGCAGGTCGGCCCCGTCCTCCCGCAGGTCGACCTCGACCCGGGTCGTGTGGGAGACCTCGTCCTGAGGGCGGTCGGGGAAGGCCATCGCCGCGGAGAAGCGGCCCTCGTCCACCAGGCGGTAGGCGCCGTCGTCGCGCCTCCGGTCCTTCGGGAGCGGCTGGTAGTAGGCGGTTGTGAGGGTTTGGGTGAGCCGGTACCGGTTGTCGGCGAGCTGTTCCATGTCGGCGGCACGGAACGGGCCCAGGTCGAAGAACACCCGCGAGAGGCGGACCGCGTCGAGGACGGCGGCACCGGCGAACAGGCGCAGGAAGGTGGGGTTGCAGGCGAGGCCCGAGCGGATGCGCCGGTGCTCGGGCACGTCGGAGCCGCCGTACACCACGGTGTGCGCGGTGGCCGAGACGTGTGCGGCGAGGCGTGCGGTGGGGAGGTACCGGTCGCTCGGGAGCTTCTCCGCGTCCGGGGCCGGCAGGGCGCGGCACAGATCCGGGGTGAGGAGGGTCTGGGCGAGCAGGTCGGGGTCGTCGATGCCGTCGGCGGCCGCCAGACGGGCCGCGCGTGCGAAGTCGCCCCGGCCGGTGCGGATCGCGAGCAGCCGGTAGTGCGGCAGGTAGGGCCACAGCGCGAACGAGAGCCTCTGGTCCTGGCGGCGCGAGTGGACGGTCTCCACCGTGCCGTCCGGCCTGATCAGGTCCAGGGTCGCGGCGAGGTTGCGTTCGACGGCGTCCAGCAGGTCGGTACGCCCGAGCACCTCGGCCAGCAACAGCAGCGCCGGGTTGGTCACGATGGACGCGTAGACGGCGCTGCGTTCCGAGTACAGGCCCTCCGTGTCGATGTCGACGCCCTCGGCGAGCCACTCCTCGACGCGGTCGAGCAGCCGGTCGTCGGGGAACGACCGGTGCAGACGGGCGAGCGCCGCGGACAGCTCCCAGCGGTGGTTCGGGGTGTGCACGCCGCCGGTGAGGAGACGGCCGGTGGCGGCGTCGGCGATCTCGGCGAGCGCCTCCGTGACCTCGCGCAGTTCCGGACCCGCGCCTGCGGCGAGGACGTGCGCGTCGCACACGTCGTTGACGGTGAACGCGGAGTCCGGGGGTGACTGCACGTTGTCGCCGCCCGCGAAGAGGCCGGAGGCCGTCTGCGCGGCCCGCAGGGCACGGAGGTGGGTCATCGCGGCGGCGACGGCCCAGCCGCTGCCGTGCAGGGTCGAGTCCGGGGAACGGTACGCCGCGATCAGGGTCTTCACCCGGCGGGCCAGCACGCGGTGGGGCACGTCGACGGGTTCCACGTCCGGGTCGGCCGCCAGCAGGCAGGCCGCCAGCGGGGCGGCCTGCCGGTCGGCCGCGCGGGCCACCGCGCGGCCGAACTCGTGGTCGAGCGGGACGGGCAAGATCAGTCCTTCAGTCCGGCGTTGATGTCGGCGTTCATGACGTACTTCTGGAACACCAGGAAGACGACGATCAGCGGGATCATGGAGATGACCGAACCGCCCAGCAGCACCGACCAGTTGATGTTCTGCGCACCGACGAGGCTCTGGATGCCGATCTGCACGGTGAACTTGTCGGGGTCGTTCAGCATCAGCAGCGGCCAGATGTAGTCGTTCCACCGCCACTGGAACGACAGGATGGCGAGCGTCAGCATGATGGGCCGGGAGAGCGGCACCATGATCCTCAGGAAGATCGACAGCTCCTTCGCGCCGTCGATACGGGCGGCCTCGATGAGTTCGTCGGGGACCGTCAGGAAGAACTGGCGGAACATGAAGCAGCCGGTCGCGGTGAGCAGGGCCGGGAGGATGATGCCGGAGAGCGAGTTGTAGAAGCCGAGGTCGCGGACCACCAGGAACAGCGGGGCGAGCATGACCTCGGCCGGCAGCATCGTGGTGGCCAGGATGCAGACGAAGAAGGCCTTGAGCCATTTGTTGTCGTACTTGGCCAGCGCGTACCCGGTGCAGCAGCTGACTCCCACCGTGAGGATCGTCGCGATCACACACACGAGGGTCGTGTTGATGAAGTACTGGGCGAAGTTGGCGCTTGCCCACGCTTCCTTGTATCCCGACACGGTGGGGTTGTCCGGGAACACCGTCAGCGGAAGGGAGAACAGGTCTCCCGCCGGCTTGAAGGAGCTGAGGACGAACCACAGCACCGGAATCCCGTAGAGGCCCGCCATGAACCACAGCAGAGTCGTCGGGGCAATCGCGCGCCGAAGCCCGCCGGTTGCCGAGCCACGGGGCCTCTTCTTGGAGACGGCCCGTACGGAGTCGGCGTCGGCCTTGCGCGGCATGTCTGTGGTTGTCATCGGTTCTCCACCCGCCGGTTGACCATCATCTGGATGGCCGCGACGCCCATCAGGATGAGCATGAGCACGAACGACGCGGCGCTCGCGTAGCCGATCTGGCCGGACTTGAAGCCGGTCTGGTAGATGTACTGGACCAGCAGGTTGTTCGACGTTCCGGGTCCGCCGTTGTTGAGGGAGGCGAACACCGCGTATTCCTTCATCGCGTGGATCGTGTTGAGCAGGATGACGATGAAGGACGTGGGCGCGATGCTCGGCAGGGTGATACTGAAGAACTGGCGCCACGGGCCGGCGCCGTCGAGCGCCGCCGCCTCGTAGTACGACGTCGGTACGTTCTTGATCGCCGCGATGAACAGCAGCATCGAGAAGCCCGTCCAGGCCCAGGCCGCCGCCACCACGACCACGATCAGCGACAGGTCCGCGTTCGACTGCCAGGGAACGGCGCTTCCGCCGACCTTCTCGATGACGTAGTTGACCAGTCCGAAGTTCTCACCGAACAGCCACCGCCACAGGACACCCACGATGATGGGCGACAGCAGCCACGGGATGAAGAAGAAGATGCGGGCGACCGACGCGCCCTTGGCGTGCTTGCTCACCAGCAGGTTGGCGATGAGCAGCGAGAGCACGAAGTTCAGTGGCACGAAGAGCACGGTGTACAGCAGCGTGCGGATCAGCGCGTCGTAGAACGTGGAGTCCCCGGCCAGGTTCTGGTAGTTGTCCAGTCCGATGAACTGGAACGCCCCCACGCCTGTGTAGTTCGTGAAGGAGTAGACCAGCCCGATCACCGCCGGCCAGACGAAGAACAGCGCGAACAGCACGACGTTGGCCGCGATGAGGACGAGCGGCGCGACGGTGTACTTGCTGCGGCTCCTGGGCGGGCTCACGGACACGTCCGAGGCGCGTTTTGTCATCTTCCTGACTCCGTGCTGGTGGATTGGATTGCGGTGGGCTCACGCCATGAGCCCGGCATCACATGGGTGGCCGGCGGCCGGGCGGCGGCGTGTCGACGCCGCCCGGCCGCCGGCCCACGATCAGCCGCCGACCTGCTGGTTGTAGCCGGCCACGATGTTCTCCAGGGCCTTGTCGGCCGACTGCTCACCGTTGATCGCCTTGCCGATCTCCGCCTTGGTCGGGTCGTCGGCGAGGCTCTTGCCCTTCAGCACCCAGTTCGTCTGGGCCTTGTTGAAGTAGCCGGAGATCGGGTCGTAGAGCGGGATCGACTCGTTGTAGAGCTTGAACGCCGCCTGCGCCGCCTCGGACTTGAAGGGGTACGTCGGGTTCAGACCGGTCTCGACCGGCAGGAAGCCGGACGCCTCGCACAGCGCCTGGTAGTGGGCCGGCTCGTACAGCCAGGACAGGAACTTCTTCGCGGCGGCGGCCGCGTCGGCGTTGTTGTTGAAGCCCACCGTCATGCCGCCGCTGTTGACGTCACTGGCCTGGACCGGCTGGGCCGGGGTCGGGACGCTCGCCCACTCGAACTTCGTGATGCTGTCCGCGAAGGAGGCGACCTGCCACACGCCGGACCAGTAGGCGACGACGTCACCGCTCTGGAACATGGCCGACGGGTCGGCGCCGCTGGTCCACACCGACTTCGGCATGACCTTGTCGTCGTTCCATCCGACGAAGGTGTTCACGGCCTTCTTGGTCGCCGCGTCCACCGAGAACTTGCCGGAGTCGTCGGCGTGGACGTACTGCCCGCCCTTCTCGTACACCATGGCGCGCAGCCGGGACGGCGACTGGTCGAAGGTCAGGGAGTACTTGGCGTCGGTCTTCTCCCGGACCTCGTTCGCCGCCTTGATGAACTCGTCCCACGTCCAGGTCTTGTCGGGCGAGGTCGGGTAGTCGACGCCGGCCTTCTCGAAGAGCGACTTGTTGATGAACATGCCGGACGCGGTGACGTCCGAGGGGATGGACAGCGCCTTCCCGGACGAGTCCTTGGCGACGAAGTTGGCGTTGATCTTGTTCGTCTTGTTGTCGGCGATCTCGCTGAGGTCGATCAGCTTGTTCGACCAGATCGGGTCCAGCGCCGGCACGGCCGCCACGTCGGGCAGCGAGTTCGCCTGCGCGGAGTTGCGCAGCTTCGTCGCGTAGCCGTCGTAGGGGATGTTGACGAGCTTGACCTTGACGCCGGTTTCCTTCTCGTACGCCGCCACCGACTTCTTCCAGCCCGCGTCCTGCCCCGGAACCGTGGAGATCCAGAACGTCAGCGACTTGGAGGTACCGCCCGAGTCGGAGCCTCCTCCGCAGGCGGTGAGCAGCAGGGCGCCGGCCGAAGCCACGGCAGCGAGGGGAACCATGCGGCGCATGCCGCGGCCGAGTCGGCTGGAGCGCCGCACACCTACATTGGTCATCTTCGATCCCTTTTTTCGTCGCAGGGGACGGAGCACGGCGCCGATCAAGGCGGCACGGGTGCATCTTGCAGGAGAAGTCGCTCTCCGGGGGCGCGGCCTCGCCCGGCCGCGTCATCCTGACGGGCGAGGATCCCCGGCCTGTGGCCGTCACCGCACGGGCACGCCCTCGTGCGGTTGCCGTACCTCTGAGTACGGGCGGGACGCTCGCTCCAAGCCGGCGTCCCGGCCGACTTAGAAAGCGCTTGTCCGGACATTGGCAGACCAAGCCGGAACCCGTCAATCCTTGGCCCGCGCCACATCGGTCACGGTTTGGACTCCCCGGGCGACGGCGAGCCGGGAGGCACCCACGACGGTGCCGAGATCACCCACCGTGCTGCTCACCACCTCGGTGGGCCAGCTCAGCCGCGCCATCTCGGCCCGCACCCCCGACAGGAGCTGGGGATCGGCGCCGGTGCTGCCGCCCAGCACGATCAGCCCGGGGTCCAGTACGGCGGTCACCGCGGCGGCCAGGCGGCCGATGTCGGCGGCGTGGCGGTCCACGACCGTACGGGCCGCCGCACGGCCCTCCTGGGCCAGCGCGAAGAGCTCGTCGGGGGTGCGCGGGCAGGGCCCGTCGGCCTCCGGCCAGGCGTCGGCGGCCCGGCGTACCAGCGAGCGGGCGCCGATGTACTCCTCCAGGGCCTCCTGGCGGGGCTCCACGCCGTCGTCCCAGGGGTAGGGCAGCCGGGCGAGCTCACCGGCCGCCCCGTTGGCCCCGCGCAGCACCTGGCCGCCGACGACGATGCCGAGACCGATACCGACACCGATCCGCAGATAGCCGAAGGAGGCGCGGCCGCGGGCGGCGCCCTCGTGCAGCTCGGCCAGCGCGGCGCAATTGACGTTGTTCTCCAGATGGACCGGGACGCCCTTCGGCAGAGCGACGGCCATGGCGTCGAAGACGGGCCCGGCCTTGGCGGTGGCGGGGCGGGCTCCCGCGCCGTCCTGCTCCGCGGCGACGTCACCGACGGCGACGACGATGGAGCGCAGCGGAGCGCCGTCGGGCAGCGCGAAGACGGCCTCGCGCACGACGTCGGCGGCCTCGTCCCGGGAGCCGGTGGCCTGGGCGAGCAGGGTGCCGTCCAGGGCGCAGCCGCGCACCCGGGTGAGGGCGGGGCCGAGATCGACGGCGAGCACCGCTCCGGCGGCCGGTCCCAGGCCGTATACGGCGGCTGAGCGGCCGGTGGCGCCGGAGGCGGTGCCGGAGTGGGCGGCGAGGCGGGCGCTCTCGAGTTCCGCGACGGCGGAGGACACCGTCGGCTTCGACAGGCCCGCCAGGCTCGCGAGCTGCGGGCGGGTAGCCGTGCCGGCCTGTGCCAGCACGGCGAACACAGCGCTGGCGCTCTCGGTCAGACGGGGGGCTTCCGCCACGTCGTGTTCCACAGTTCTCCCACGGAGGTCGAGCGCCGCGCCCCGGGTCGAAGCGTCTTCACGGGGTGCGGCGATGGGATGCCATGACGTCACGCGTTCCCGCCCCGCAGCGGCCCTGCGGTGGTCGAGTGCGCGATTTCTCTTGACGCACTGTACTTCGTTAGTTAACTTCCTAACGAACGTCACGGTACTCGCCTGCCGTGGTCCGTCAGAGGCCCGTCCCGGGGCTTCCCTAGTTTTCAACTGCCCTTCCTCCGGCACGGTTTCGCCCGCCGTCGCATGCTTCAGCGCACCGACGAAAGAGGATCCGTGCAGGACGCCACACTTTCCGGCCCGCTCGTGGTCGGTATCGACGTGGGCGGCACCAAGACGCATCTGCGCGCCTTCGCGGGCGACACCCCGGTCGCCGATCACGTCCGCTCCAGCAGCGGCTGGCGGCCGCACGACCCCGTGACCGCCGCCGGCTGGCTCGCCACGCTGGCCGCCGACGCCCTGCCGACGGGCGCCCGCCCGTCCGCTCTGGCGGTCGGCGGGCATGCCTGCGAGACCCCTCGCCAGTGCGCTCAGATCCGCACCGCCCTGCAACTCCACTTCGACGCGCCCGCGCTGGTCGTGGGCGACGCCGAACTCCTCGTGCCCGCAGCGGGCCTGGACAAGGGGGTCGGCCTGGTGGCCGGTACCGGTTCGGTCGCGGTGGGCCGCTTCCCCGACGGACGCCCCGCCCAGGTCGGCGGCTGGGGTGCGGTCCTCGGCGACGAGGGCGGCGCCGCCGGACTCGTCCGTGAGGCCGCACGCGCCGTCTGGGCGGCCCATGACCGCGGCGAGGAGCCCGACGCGCTCGCGCACGGTCTCGTCGCCTCCTTCGAGGTCGCCGAAGTCCCCGCGATCGGGGCGGCGATGGAAGCCGCCAAGGACATCTCCGCCGAGTGGGGCCGGCACGCCCCGGCCGTGTTCGCCGCCGCCGAGGCGGGCTCACCGCTCGCCCTCGCGGTCATCGAGGAGGGCGGCCGGTCGCTGGCCGCCCTCGTCGGGCGACTCGCCGCACGCGGAGTCGCGGTGGACGACGTGGTGGTCGCGGGCAGTACCGTCCTCGCCCAGCCCGTCCTCTACGACGCCTTCACCTCCGCCCTCTCGGACAGGGTGCCCGCAGCCAGGCCACAGCCCCTGCGGGTACCGCCGGTCGAGGGGGCGGTGACGCTGGCGCGTTCACTTCTGTGACACCCGCCGGACGCCGGGCCCGCCCCCGTCCGACACAACTCGCCCGTAGATCTTCGCTCGTAAGCCTCATGGGGCACCTCGCGGCTCGCTCCTCCTCCCGCGCCCCACGGGCTGTCATCGCTCGACTCCCCCGGCCGCACGGCCGAAGAACTCAAGAGAGGCAGCAGCATGCCGTCAACCGCCGGGTCCCGCTCCACGTCGTCGGTCAGTGAACTCGCCGTGAACAGAAGGGGGTTCCTGAGGACCTCCATCGGTGTCTCGGCCGGTGTCCTGGCCGCGCCCACCTTCGTTTCGTGGCTCGGGGCCGCGGACGCGAAAGCCGCCACCGGTGCCGCCGCGTTCGTCGACGACTACAAGACCAACATCACGGCGAACCAGACCGCCGAGACCAACGCGGTGCTGCGGATCCTCGGCGGCTTCGCCGAGATATGGAAGACCGGCGCCGCCTGGAACACCGGCACGCCGCTGCTGCCCGAGATCCTGCGCGCCAACATGCGCTACTGCGCCCGCCTCACGCAGGCGCGCACCGAGGCGCAGGCCAAGGAGGCGTTCGTCTACGACCGCCAGCACCAGAGCTACGCGATGATCGGCGCGCTCGGTCCGCTCGCCGACCTGTACAGGTCGGGTGCCAAGGCGGTCACGTCGATCACCAGCGCGCCGGATACCACACCCGCGACCACCATCAGCGACGCCGTCCCGGCCGGCGCGCCCGCGGGGTCCGCGATCGGCGCCGGCTCGTACACCTCGGACCTCGGCCAGGTGGCCAAGCTGGTCGACACCGTGCGCGGCCCGTTCGCCTCCGGCAACCCGGCCAAGTTCGCCTTCCAGTACCCGCGTCCGTGGCGGATGAACGAGGACAGCGAGGTCGTCGACACCGGGAGGACCGACGCGCTCGGCTTCCCCGTGTACGACTCGGACGTGGTCGTCGTGACCCAGCTGCTGCGTCAGCGCGGCACCAACGCGGCCGAGGACGGCGGCTTCCCCAGCGGCCACACCAACGCCTTCCACCTGGCGGCGCTGGCGTTCGCGTACGCCGTTCCCGAGCGGTTCCAGGAGCTGGTGACCCGCGCCTTCGAGCTCAGCCACACCCGGATCATGTCGGGCATGCACTCCACGGTCGACGTCCTCGGCGGCCGCGTCATGGCCACCGCCCTGGCCGCCGCCGCCCTCGCCGACCCGGCCAACGCCGACCTCAAGGCGGCGGCCCGAGCCCAGGCCCTCGCCTACTTCGGGGCGCAGACCGGCTCGACGGCGGACACCCTCTTCGCCTACGCCCACGCGGACGCCTCAGACGCGTACGCCGACCGCGACGACAACGCCTGCCTGGTCGAGCCCAAGCTGACGTACGTCCTCACCCGTCGGGGCCGCAGCACACCGCTGACCGTGCCGAAGGGCGCCGAGGTGCTGCTGGAGACGCGTCTGCCCTACCTGGACGCCGAGCAGCGGCGCGAGGTGCTGCGCACGACCGCGCTGCCCTCCGGTTACGTCCTGCTGGACGGCTTCGAGCAGTGGGGCCGGCTCAACCTGTTCGCCGCGGCGGACGGTTACGGCTCCTTCGACACCGACGTGACCGTCGCGCTCGACGCCTCGGCCGGTGGCTTCGGCGCCGCCGACACCTGGCGCAACGACATCGACGGCGACGGCTCCCTCACCAAGCGCGGCACCGGCACCCTCACCCTGACCGGCCACAACCGGTACACGGGCGGCACCGTGGTGCGCGAGGGCGTCCTGTCCGCCGGCTCGGCCCACGCCCTCGGCCACGGCGACGTGCGGGTGTCGGGCGGCACGCTGCGGGTGGCGACCAAGTCGTCGGTGCAGATCCACGGGACGTACGCCCAGGAGTCCTCGACGCTCGACGTGACGCTGCGTTCGGGCCGCGGCCCCGCCCTGGAGGTGACCCGGCGCGCGGTGCTCGGCGCGGGCAGCGTGCTGTCGCTGCGGCTCGACGCCGACAAGCCGCCGGCGGCCGGGAGCGTGGTGCGCGTGCTCGGCGCCGCGGGGCTGCGCGGCCGGTTCGACCGGGTGGAGCTGAACTCCGACACGCTGCGGGCCGTACCCGTCTACACGGCGGAAGGTCTGTCGGTACGACTCCTGAAGCGATGACGCCCTGAGGGGCGGGAGCTGATGCAGAGTAGGCGCATGAGGCGTCCTCGCATCGCTCCCGCCCCCGCGCGGCCCACGTCATCGCGGTGCGGATGATGGCGCGCGAACTGCACCCGGTCCTCGAACCGGAGACGCCCCCCGAAGTACCCGCCCCGCGGCCGGCGGGACGGTCGGGCAGGCCCTGGCTGGTGCCGCTCCTCGTCGTGCTGCTGCTCGCCCAGATGGCCGTCGCCATGGTGACCACCGCCGTGCAGCAGACACCGACCATCGACGAGCCGGTGTACGTGGGCACCGCCGCCGACTCCCTGCACGAGCACGCGATCCGCTACAACCCCGAGCACCCTCCGCTGGGAAAGCTCGTCATCGCGGTCGGGGTGGCCCTCGCCGATCCGCGCTACGACCCCTCCTTCAGCGGCGATCAGGGGCAGGTCGGGCGGCATCTGCTGTACGAGTCCGGCAACGACCCCTGGCAGGTCATGCTGTGGGCCCGGCTGCCGGTGATCGTGCTGACGCTGGCGTTCGGGCTGGTGGTCCTCGCCTTCGCCCGTGAACTCGTCGGCCCGGCGGGCGGCGTCGTGGCACTGGCCCTGTACGCCTTCTCCCCCGACGTGATCGCGCACGGCTCGCTGGCCACCCTCGACGTGCCCACGGCCGGCTTCCTGCTGACGTCGGTGTGGCTGCTGTGGCGGGCGCGTCGACGGCCGCGGCTGTACGTACCACTCGCCGGGCTGGCCGCCGGGGCGGCGCTGGCGACGAAGATGAGCGCGCTGGCAGCCGTTCCGGTGCTGCTGGCACTCGCCGCCTGGTCGGTGTGGCGCCACGACTCGCTCGACCGTCGCAAGGCGCTGGCGCGCGCGGCCGCGGGGGCGGGTGTCGTGGCGGTGGTCGCGATCGCCGTCGTATGGCTCTCTTATCTGGTGGTGGATCCGCGGCTGCGCTGGAGTCCGCAGCAGCATGTGCCCGTCGTGCACGGTCTGCGGGCGCTGCTCGTCGATCTGATGCCGTTCCCGGAGGCCTACCGGGACGGGATGCGGGTGCAGTTCGGCTTCGAGAACCATCCCTGGCAGGGGTTCCTGTTCGGGCGGCTCTACACCGGCTCCCTCTGGTACTACCTGCCGGCCGCGCTGCTGGTGAAGACCCCGCTCGGCATGCTCGCCCTGTGGGCCGCGGGTGCCGTCGCGGTCGTGGCGGTACGGCGGTTGCGGCCCGCGGCGCCCTATCTGCTGGTCCCCACCGCCGTGCTGCTCGCCGCGGCCATGACCGGCTCCCGGGACTTCGGCACCCGGTACGCCGTGTTCGTGCCGATGTTCCTGGCGGTGGCGGCGGCCGGTGTGCTCGCGGTGCGACGGCGGTGGGCCGTTGCCGTGGCGGGGGCGCTGGTGCTGTTCGTCGCGGTCAGCTCGGTGCGTACGTTCCCCTACTATCTGCCGTACTCCAACGAGGCGTTCGGCGGACCGGCCCAGACGCGTCTGCGGCTGCACGACTCCAACGTGGACTGGGGCCAGGATCTGGGCCGCCTCGCCGACCGGCTGCGCGAGCGGTATCCGGCGGAGCGGATCTGGCTCGTCTACAAGGGCAGTGGTGTGCCGTCGTACTACGGCATCGACGCATCCGATCCGCGCGGGGTTCCCGTGGAGGACGTCCACGGACTGCTGGTGGTGTCGGACTCCTCGGTCGCCAAGGCCACGGGCCGACTGGCCGAGTTGATCGACAGCAGCCGCTCGATCGATCAAGTCGGTCACTCGATCACGATCTATCGACGGTGACCGCACAACCCCTGGTCACAACAGTGTGTGGGCTATGTTGAGGCACTGTGGAAGACAAAGGAGGCGCACCCGTGCCATCGCCGCAGCAGGCACGCGCACAGGCATCCGCGATCACCTCGGGCAAGTCGGTTCCGGAGGCCGAGGCCTCCCCGACCTCCCAGCTCAGGGCCCTCTTCGACCGGCCCCGACTCTCCCCGGGGCAGCGCCGTATCGCCCAGTACCTGATCGAGCACATCACCGAGGCGGCCTTCCTTTCGATCACCGATCTCGCCGAGCGGGTGGGCGTGAGCCAGCCCTCGGTGACCCGGTTCGCCGCGGCGGTGGGCTTCAGCGGTTACCCGGCACTGCGGGAGAAGCTCCAGTCGATCGCCCTCGGCACCCTGGCGGGAGGTCCGGCGGCGGCCGAGGAGAACAGCGGCAACGAGTTGCAGGCCGCGGTCGACGCCGAGATCGAGAACCTGGAGAACCTGCGGCGCGACTTCGCCGACCCCGACCAACTCATCGACCTCGGCCGCAAGCTGTCGCAGTCGACCCCGCTGACCGTGCTCGGGGTGCGCATCTCGGTGTCGCTGGCGGAGTACTTCGCCTACGCCGCACGCCGCGTCCATCCCGACGTACGGCTGGTGACCCTGGGCGGCAGCGTCGCCTACGACGCACTCCTGCAGTCGCGTGAGGCGGGCGGTACCTGGGTGCTGGCATTCTCGATGCCCCGGCACGCGCAGGAGACCCTCACGGCCGTGCGGGTCGCGCGCAGCGCGGGGCTGCGCGTCGCCCTCATCACGGACCTGGCGCTCGGCCCGGTCGCCGACGAGGCGGACATCGTCTTCGCCACCGGCACCGGCTCCCGCCTGGTCTTCGACTCCTACGCCGCCCCCGGGGTGATGGCCGCCGCGCTGCTCCAGGCCATGACCGACGCCGACCCCGAGCGGACCCAGGCGCGGCTCGAGGAGTACGAGCAGATCTCCGACCAGCACCAGTTCTTCCTGCGCGACTGACGCGGCGGACCGACACCGCCCCTTCCGGCCCTCTCCGGCCACACCCGACGAACCACATCGCAAAGGGACCAACCGTCCCATTTCACGCATGAATGTTTTCATACGTCTTGCAAACCGGACGGCATATATAAATACTGCTCACGGATCGCCCCCGGCCACTCCCGGGACACGTTCCGCACCCCCGTCCCCACCCTCGCAACAGCCCGCAGAAAGCCGACGGTCCGCCCATGCGCACGCTGCACCATCCGCCGCGCGGGCGCCGTCTGCCTTCCGGGCCCCTGCGCGAACACCCGAAGCCGCCGCCACCTACCCGCGACGGCGCATCGGGTGTTCGGTCGGGCATCGCCTCGGCGAGCGCCCGCGGCGGCCCCGGTCATCCCCTAGGCCGGGGCCGCCCATACCCGTCGGACCACCCCTCCTGACGCCGCACACCCGGAAGAGATGGCCATGACTCCCATGACTCTGACGACCACGCGCATCAGCCCGGACTGGCCCTGCCAGGTCAAGACCCCCGGCAGCTACGACTGGGAGCGCTCGGCGGCCAAGTGGCTGCGCGAACTGGTGCCGGCCCGCTACGCCAGCTACCCGGCACTGATCCGCCACCCCGTGCTGCTGGCCCGGCACGCGCAGATCCAGGTCCAGCAGGAGATCCGGGTCGCGCGCACCGCCCTCCAGACCGCCCGCGCCGACCTTCCGGGGCTCGGTCTGCCCGAGTCGGTCATCGAACACACGATCAAGCTGTACGCGGCGGAGGTCCTCCAGCTGCAGCACATCGCCCGCAGCGTACGGGCGGTTTCCCAGGCTCTCGTCGAGCACAGCGCCGGACGTTGACCAGGGCGCACTTTCGAGTGAATCCGGTCCTGACAAGGCGGCGATCGCACCGGGCTCCGTGTGCGATGCTCGTCGCGTGACGAGCGAGCCCACCGGCCCAGCGGAGTCCGGCGCCCCCGACACGGTCGCGCTGGCCAAGACCGTCGCCCGCCAGCGAGCCGAGATGGACCGGCTGCGCGACCAGGCGGCGACCTCGGCCGTCGTGGAACGGGCCAAGGGCGCCGTGATGGCACTGACCGGGTGTTCCCCGGACGCCGCCGGCGAGGAACTGCAACAGCGCGCGAAAGCGGCACGCCACACGCTGCTCGAGGAGTGCTGGATCACCCTCGGCGACCTGGTCCCACCGGCCCCGACCGCCGGCTCCGCGGACGCACCGGAACAGGACGCCGTCGTCCACGCCTTCCGGGACCCGGAGGCCGGCGACGCCCGCGACCTCAGCCGCCTCGGCCGGGCCCTCGTGCGCGTCGGCACCCCACAGGACCTCGCCCGGTGCCTGCTCGAGCATCTGACGGCCAGCACGGAGTCGGACGCGGTGATGATCTTCGCCCGGTTGCCTGCCGGGGGGCTCGAACTGGTCGGGCACGCCGGCATCGACGAGACCCTGGCCGCCCAGTGGCGCCAGGTGCCGCCGCTGAGCGGGATCGCCGCGCTGGACGCGCTCCGCGCAGGGGAGCCGCGCTGGCTGGAGGACATCGAGACGAACCGCGAGCGGTACCTGCTCATCGGGGATCCTCCCGAACGCTGGCTCTCGCGCGCCTGGATCCCCGTGGTCACCCGGGACCGGGCCGACGTCTGCGTCGGGGTCCTGCGCACCCGTGGTGGAGAGTTCACCCCGGCCGTCCGGGAGCATCTGCTCGCGGTCGCCCGGCTGTGCGCCGGCCGGCTGCGCGCCTTCGATCCACGCCGGGGACCGTCCACCGACGCCGCCGTGGACGCCGTACAGACGGTGTTCGACGCGCTGCCGGGCTCGACCATGCTGCTCACCCCGCTGCGTACCCCGTCCGGTGAGGTCGAGGACTACCGCATCGAGGCCGCGACCGAGGAGACGTTCGACGCCCACGGACGAACCGGCCGGGACCTGCTCGGGCTACGACTGCTGGAGTGCTTCCCCACGCTCGCGGACGATCCGCTGTGGGAGGGATGCCGGCACACGCTGGCCACCGGAGAGGCGTACGACGGGGAGCCGTTCGCGCAACAGGAGGTGGTGGCGGGCGTCGCGGAGTTGTCCACCTACACCGTGCGGGTCACACGCCTGGGCGGCGGACTGGCCGTCAGCTGGCTGCGGCACGACTCCTCCGACCGGCAGGAGCAGCGGCTGGCAGACGTCCAGCGGCTGGGGAACCTGGGCTGGGCGAACTGGAACCTGATCACGCACGACGTCAGCTGGTCGTCGCAGGTCTACACCGTGCTCGACCGGGATCCCGCGGCCGGTCCGGTGCGCCTCACCGCACTGCGGGACCTCGCGGTGCCCGAGGACGCACCCGCCCTGACCCACGCCGTCGGCGAACTCGCGCGCCGGGGCCGGCCGTGCTCCATGCCGTTCCGGATCAGGGCCACGGACGGTATCCGGCATCTGCGGATCGTCGCCGAGGCGGTCACCGACGTCCACGGCACGCCCGTCGAGGTGCACGGCTTCGTCCAGGACCTGACCGCGCTGCGCACCGCCGAACTGGCCCTCGTCGAGAGCGAGCAGGCGATCGTGACCCAGCACGACGTCCTGCGCGCCGAACGCACGCTGGCCGCCCGGCTCCAGCACGCCCTGCTGCCCCTGCCCACCCGGCCCGTCCAGCCGGCCGGGCTACAGGTCGAAGTCGCCTATCTGCCCGCCCAGTCCGGGATCCATGTCGGCGGCGACTGGTTCAGCGCCATCGAACTTCCCGACGGCGACGCCCTGTTCGTGGTCGGTGATGTCGCCGGACACGGCATCGACGCCGTCGCCACCATGGCCCAGCTCCGCTTCACCGCCAAGGGCATGGTCATCACGGGCTCGTCGCTGACCGGTGCGCTCACCCGGCTCAACACCCTGCTGCTGCACTCCCGCGACACCCACGGCACGGCCACCATGATCCTGGCCCGCTACACCCCCGACCGGCACCGCCTGGTGTGGGCGCAGGCCGGGCATCCCGCGCCGCTCCTGCTGCGGGCCGGCGAGGCCCGCTATCTGGACCGGCCGCGCGGCATGCTCCTCGGGGCGAGCTCCGCACCGCACTTCCAGGAGGCCGAGTGCGTGCTCGAACCGGGCGACCGGCTGCTGCTGTACACGGACGGGCTGGTCGAGCGGCCCTCGGAGGGCATCGACCGGGGCTTCAAGCGACTCGCCGACGCCTTGGTGACCCACCATGGCAACGAGTCCGGCTCCCTGGGGCCGATGCTGGCGGACCTGCTGGAGGGTGAACGGCGGGACGACGTGTGTGTCGTCGACATCGGGGTGCCGTTGGCCGACTTCTAGAGCCCGCTTCCCTTCCTCGTTCCAGAGGGCCGCCGGGCCCGCTTCACTCGTCGCCTCGGTACCGCCAGTACCACAACGCGCCCACGACGAGGGCCAGCAGGAAGACGGCGGGCAGTACGAGGCCCGGGATGCGGGAGACGCTCATCGGCATGGCTTTCGGCTCGGACGGTTGCGTCCATCGTGAGGCCCGTCAGCGCACGGTCCCGAGCTCTTTCCCCTTGTGTTACCGGACGTTCGAGAGGTCAGCCCGTACGGGACTCCAGTGCGAGCCGGGTGTCGTTGCCGTAGACGCCGCTCTCGTCGCCCCGGATGCCGTACCAGACCTGGAAGCGGGCGACGGCCTCGGTGAGGACGGCGTCGTAGGTGCCGCCGGTGGAGCCGTTCTCGTAGACGTTCGGGATACGCAGCAGGCGTTGCTGAAGGTCGGCCACCTCGGGGCCGCTGGCCCCCTCGCGCAGGGTGCCGGGCCCGTCCGGGTCGGTGGCGGCCGGGGTGGTCGCGGCGGAGGGGGTGGGAGTGGCGGAAGGCGGAGGCGCCGCGGTGGCGTCGCCGCGCCCCGGCAGCAGGAGGGCACAGCCGAAGCCGACGAGCGCCGCCGCACTCACGCCGAGCACGACGGCGGCGCGCCGCAGGCCGGGGCCGAAGCCGAAGGGGCGGGCGCCGTCGTGGGCGGGGACCGGCGGCAGTTCCTGTGTCTCGTCCTCGGAGCCGGACAGCCGTCGGGGCATCACGAAGGACTCGTAGCGGGTGCTCTCCTGCGGCGATTCCCTGAAGAGTTCCGCCAGGGCATCGGTGCGACGGGGGCGCAGCACCCGGATCGGTTCCAGGGGCAGGGGGTCCTTCGACTGGCCGCGCTCGGGCGGTGTCGGCATCTCGCTCTCCTTCCGTCCCGTACCCAGGGGCCGGGTCCGTCCCCTCGCGGAGTGATACGCGGCCACGACCCGGTGAGTTCAGCGGATCCACCCACCAACAAACGATCGATACGATCAGATTGGCGTGAACTATTGAGCGTTTGATCGATGCCGTGCTAGAAACCGCCGTCATGACGACTCGTTGGTCACGCCGCGGCTTTCTGGCCGCAAGCACCGGTACCGCTGTCGCCGTCGGTCTCCCGGCACAGTCGAGCGCAACCCCCGCGTCCGTCCTCCGGGTCGCCGAGGCGGACGAGTTCACGACGCTGCGGGCGAAGTGGCGCACCCTGCTCCTCGGTGAGGGATTCAGTCCCACCGCCGAGCCGTTCAAGAGCCGGCTCACCGAACTGGGCACCACCGCAGCCCAGTTGCGGTCCTCCATGGCGCCGGTCGCCGGTTCGCTGTGGCCGGATCTGGTGTACGCGGATCCCGAGCCCGACACCGATCAGGAGTCGTACGGCTACTCGGGCAACATGAACGTGAGTTACAACCGGCTGAGCACGCTCGCCCAGGCGTACTGCCGGCAGGGCACGGGGCTGACCGGCGACGCGAGCCTGCGGACCGCGATCCTCACCGGCCTCGACCACCTGCACTCCGAGGTCTACAACGCCGGCCGGACCCGCTACGGCAACTGGTACAGCTGGCAGATCGGCGCACCGCAGGCCCTGCTCGACGTGTGCGTGCTGATGTACGACCAGTTGTCGGCGACGCAGATCTCCGACCACATCGCCGCCGTGGACCACTTCGTGCCCGACTCCGCCGTCGCGAGCTACACCGGCACCAGCACCGGGGCCAACCGCGTCGACCTGTGCCGGGTGCTGGCGCTGCGCGGCATCGTCGGCGGTTCGTCCGCGAAGGTCGCGCTCGCCCGCGACGCCCTCTCCCCCGTCTTCCCGTACGTGAACGGCGGCGACGGTCTCCACACCGACGGCTCGTTCATCCAGCACACGACCGTGCCGTACACCGGCTCGTACGGTTCGGTCATGCTCGGCGGCCTCGGGATGCTGTTCGCGCTGCTCACCGGGTCGAGTTGGGCGGTCACCGACACGAACCGGCAGATCGTGTTCGACGCCGTGGAGAGCGCGTGGGCGCCCTTCCTCTACAACGGGCTCGTGATGGACGGGGTGTCCGGCCGGGCGATCAGCCGGGGCCTGTCCGCGACCGACACGAAACAGATCCAGCAGAACGATCACCTGCGCGGTCATCCGATCCTCGCGTCGATCGTGCTCCTCGGACAGGGCGCGAGCAGCACGGAGAACGCCCGCTGGCGCGGCCTGGTCAAGGGCTGGATGCGGCGCGACTACTACAGCCCGCCGATGAGCAACCCCTCACTCGGCCTGACGAGCCTGGTCCGGCTCAAGGACGTCCTGGACGACACGTCCGTCACCGCGCTCGCGGAGCCGTCCGCCCACCGCCTGTTCACCAGCATGGCACGGGCCACGCACCGCAGACCCGGCTGGGCCGCGTCGATCAGCATGGCCGACCGGCGCATCACCTACTACGAGACCGGCAACGGCGAGAACCTGCGCGGCTGGCACACCGGTTCCGGAATGCTCTACTGGTGGGGCGACACCTACGCCAACGGCCAGTACAGCGACGCGTTCTGGCCCACCGTCGACCCGTACCGGCTGCCCGGCACGACCGCCTCGCGTCTGGCCCTCGCGGACGCGGCCGGCGGAGACTGGGGCGCCTCCCTGCCGGACGTGAACTGGGTGGGCGGCGCCACGGACGGACAGCGGGCCGCGATCGGCCAGTACCTCAAGGGCCTTCGGTCCACGCTCCTGGCGAAGAAGTCGTGGTTCTGTCTGGACGACTCGATCCTGTGTCTCGGCGCCGGCATCAAGAGCACCGACGGGACGGCCGTGGAGTCGACGATCGAGAACCGCAACCTCGGCCCCACCGGCAGCCACTCCTTCACCGTCGACGGCACCGTCAAGACGGCCGCCTATCCCTGGTCCGAGACGCTCACCGGCGCGACCTGGGCGCACCTCGGCGGCATGGGCGGCTATGTCTTCCCCGGCGGCGCGACCGTCCAGGCACTGCGCGACTCGCGCGAGGGCACCTGGAGCGCCGTCAACAAGGGCGGCTCCACGACGGCCCTCAACCGCAAGTACCTGACGATGTACGTCGACCACGGCACCGACCCGACGAACGGCACCTACGCCTATCTCCTCATGCCGGGCGCCACGGCCGCCCAGACCCAGGCGCGGGCCGCCGCCACGACCTGGCTCACCGTCCTCGCCAACACCGACGACCAGCAGGGCGTGTCCGTTCCCTCGCTGGGCTTCACCGGCGTCAACTTCTGGTTCGGAGGCACGGTCGGAAGCCTCGTCGCGAGCGATCCGTGCTCCGTGATGATCACCGAGAGGAGCGACGGCACCGCGGTGATCTGCGTCAGCGATCCGAAGCGGATGAACACGGGCCTGACCCTCACCTGGAACCGGGCGGTGTCCGCGGTGGTGTCGAAGCCGTCCACGGTGACCTCGGCGACGACGGGATCCGCCCTTCAGCTGGTCTTCGGGGACATGACCGCGTCGGCCGGTGCCACCCAGAGGATCACCGTCAGGCTGGGGTGACTCCTCACGCCCCGAGGAACCGGTGCAGGGACGCCTTCATCGCCGCCACGAAGGCGTCCCTGCCGCCGTCGGTCAGCGCGTCCAGGGACAGATAGGGGTTCAGGTCCTCCAGCTCGACGAGCAGCAGCTCACCTCCGGGCGCACGGCAGGCGTCGACACGCTGGATGCCGTGGCCGATGCCGTTCCAGTCGATGAACCGGCGGGCGAACTCAAGGTCGTCGTCGGTGGGTTCGTACGGTTCCAGCTGCCAGCGCCGGTCAGGACGCGGCGCGTACAACGCGTACTGGAAGTCGTGGTCGACGAAGTAGAAGGACACCTCGTAGGCGAAGTCGACGCACGGCTGGACGAGCACGCCCTCGCCGGCGAGGTCGCGCACCCGGTCCCCGGTGACGATCTCCAGACCCATCGAGTCGGCACCGAGCTTCGGCTTGACGACGTACCGGTCCGTCCGCGGCAGCCGGTGCAGGTCGTCGACGCTGTCGACCGTGGGGATCACCGGGTACCCGGCCGCGCTCAGGTCGAGCAGATACTGCTTGCCCGCCATGTCGGCCTTGCCGGACAAGGGGTTGTAGACGCGGGTTCCGGTCGCGGTCGCCCGCTCGCGGAAGGCGTCGTAGGCGTCCTGGTGGGTGAGGACGGGCCCGCTGTTGCGGACGACGACGGCGTCGAAGGCGTCCATCAACGCCGCCGCGTCCCGCGGGTCGCACAGGGCGAGGTCGAAGTCCTCGCGCAGTCGTGAGGTGAGGAAGATGTCCTCGTCGCAGTACCGGCGCCCGCGAGCCTCGTAGGCCAGGTCGGTGACGTACAGGATGCGGGGCATGCGGGTCTCCTCGGCGGCTACGGCGAGGGGCGATCGTATGCGGCCCGTATCGGCCGAACAAAATTCCGGCCTGCGAGGTCATGCGGGGTCGTGCGGGGTCCGCGCGCTCTGCGCGTTCACAGTCCCGCCGTCCACAGTTCCCTGCGGCCGATTCCCTTCAGGTCGGGGACCACGGTCCGCCGGTGCGCGGGATCGATCGCCGCGTACGAGGGGACGGCGAGCACCCGGCACCCCGCCGCCTCGGCGGCCCGCACGCCGGTGGGTGAGTCCTCCACCGCGAGGCAGGCCGCCGGGTCGACGCCGAGCGCGCGGGCCGCCGCACGGTAGGGGTCCGAGGCGGGCTTGGTGCGGGGCGTCTCGCCTTCGGCGACCGTCGTACGGAAACGGTGGGCGCCCAGCACGTCCAGAACCGCGTCCACGACGGCGCGCGACGAGGCGGAGACCAGGGCCGCGGGGATGCCGGACTCCGCGAGGAGGTCCAGGAGGTCCAGGGCGCCCGGCAGCGGGGTGACCTCCTGCCGGACGGCAGCCAGGAAGCGTGCCTCCAGGTCGGCGGCGAGGGCCCGCGGGTCGACGCCGGGGCGTGTGCGCAGGTGGGCGACGGTGTCGGCGACCGAGCGGCCCAGGACGTGGGTCACGTCGACATCGGGTGCGCTCTCGCGGACGGTACGCAGCCACAGCGACTCGGTGTCCACGAGGGTGCCGTCCATGTCGAGGAGAACGGCATGCGGGCGGGCGGCGAAGGGGCGGCCGTCCAGCGACCAGTGCCGGTCCGGATGACGGCCGACGGAGACCAGCGCCTGGGCCGCGACATCCACGTGGCGCACGACGGACGGCGGCGCGCCGATACCCGGGCCCGCCGCGATCAGCCACGCCGTGCGCTCCTCGGTCGTACGGCCGCCGTGGCCGCCCGCGTCGGCGTGGCCGTGGTCGGTGACGACGAGGACGGTCCAGCGCTCGCCGGCGTACGAAGGCCGGGAACGCACCGCCGCCAGCAGTCGGCCGAGGCGGGCGTCGGCCTGTCGTATCGAGGTCTCGTACTCCTCGCCGCAGCCCAGGAAGTGCGCCGTCTCGTCGGGTGCGCCGAGGTAGACGAACGACGCCCGCATGTCCTCCTCGGCGAGCACGCGCGTGGCCGCCGTGGTGATCTGCTCGTCGCACTCCCCCCAGGCCGGCGGGGTGTCCTCGGTCGGTGCGATGTAGACGGACCGGGACGGGGCCCGGAAGAGGGGGCCGCCGCTGCGGACCTGCATCAGGGGCTGCCAGCCGGCGGCCACGAACGTACGGCTGCCGTCCTTCTCGGCGAGGCGGGTGGCGAAGTCGGGGAAGACGTCGAGCCGGTGGCCGGTGAAGTTGTTGCTCCACACCCCGTGCTTGGCCACCGACACGCCGGTGACGACGGTCGCCCAGCACGGGCCCGACATGGTCGGGGTGTCCGCGTCCACCTCGATGGGGGTCAGGAAGCCGTCGGCCGCCAGAGCGTCGAGGTGCGGGGTGGGCAGGCGCCGCATTACGTCGAGGCGTACGCCGTCGATACCGACGACCAGAACACGATCCTGCACTGGATTTCCCTTCAGGTGTGGGGCGTTCAGGCCGAGCGCGACAGTTCCTCGGACCCGACCTCATGGGCGAACGGCAAGCCTTGCGCGTATCGGGAGACCTCGTCGATGGCCCAGTCGGCCATCCGGTGCAGCTCGTTGCCGAGGGAGCCGGCCATGTGCGGGGTGAGCAGCACGTTGGGCAGCGTGTACAGCGGCGAGTCGGCGGGCGGCACGTCCGGTTCCGTGACGTCGAGGACGGCGTGGACACGGCCGGTGAGCAGGTGCTCGGTGAGGGCGGCGGTGTCCACGAGGGAGCCCCGCGCGGTGTTGATCAGCGTGGCGCCGTCCCTGAGGAGTGCGATGCGGCGAGCGTCGAACATGTGGCATGTCTCGGGGAGTTGGGGAGCGTGGATGGAGACCACGTCGCTGCGGCGGGCGAGTTCGTCGAGGCCGACCGGCTCCGCTCCGAGGACGTGGGCCTGCTGTTCGTCGACGTACGGGTCGTGCAGGAGTACGTCGAGGTCGTGCGGGCGCAGCAGCTCGATGACGCGGCGTCCGATGCGGGAGGCGCCGACGATGCCGACCGTGCGGTGGTAGTTGCCGTGACCGCTGAAGTACGGCAGCAGGTCGGGCTGGGCGCGGGCGGTGGCGTAGCCGCGAGCCACCTCGAGGACGCGTTTGTTCGCGAACAGGATGGCGGCCAGGGTGAATTCGGCCACCGGCAGGGCGTTGGCGGCGGCCGCGGAGGAGACCGTGATGCCGCGTCGCCACACGGCGTCGGTGACGTGGTGCTTGACCGAGCCGGCCGCGTGCACGACCGCGCGCAGCCGTGGCAGTCGCCGCAGGGCCTCCTCGGTGAGCTCCGGTGCGCCCCAGTGGGTGAAGAGGATCTCGGCCGCGGCGAGTTGACGGGCGTCGGCGGTGGTCAGGTCGGTGACGACGGAGGCCGTGTCGACGCGGGCGACGGAGGGGAGCCGGTCGAGGCCGCCTTCGGCCAGGAGCCGCTGGTGGATGGTGGCGCCCATGGCGAGCAGGGTGTGCGGGCGGGGCAGGGCGGTCGGCGGGTGGATGCTGTTCAGGAGGGTGCCTTCCGGGGCGGGCGGCGTCACTTGACGGCGCCGGCGGTCAGGCCGGAGCGCCAGAAGCGCTGCAGGCAGACGAACGCGACGATCAGCGGGACGACGGCGACGAGGGAGCCCGTGATGACGAGTGAGTAGAACTCGGGCTGCTGCGCGGTGGTGCTGTTCCACATGAACAGACCCAGGTTGACCGGGTAGAGCTTGTCGTCGTTGAGCATGACGAGGGCACCGAAGAAGTTGTTCCAGCTCGCGGTGAACGAGAACAGGAAGATCGTCATGAAGCCGGGGGCCAGCATGGGCAGCGAGATCCGCGCGAACATGCCCAGTTCGCCGGCTCCGTCGACCCGGGCCGCCTCCAGGACCTCGTTGGGTATGTAGCCCTCCGAGAAGACGCGGGCGAGATAGACGCCGAAGGGGTTGACGAGGGCGGGCAGGAGCAGCGCCCAGTACGTGTTGACGACGCCCGCCTTGGTGGCGAGGAGGTACATCGGCAGCTGGATGACCGTGGTGGGGACGAGGACGCCGCCGAGCACCAGGCCGAAGAGTTTCTCCTTGCCCTTGAAGTCGTACTTGTCGAAGGCGTAGCCGGTGGCGACGCACAGGAACGTGGACGCGGCGGAGCCGACCACGGAGTAGAGGACGCTGTTGCCGAACCAGCGCAGGTAGATGCCGTCGTTGAAGGTGAAGAGGCGCTCGAGGTTGGCGAAGAGGTTGAAGTCGCCGAACGCGAAGCCGGAGGTGGCGAAGAGGTCGCGGTGGTCCTTGGTGGCGGCGAACAGCAGCCAGCTGACCGGCATGAGCGTGTAGAACGCGGCGACGAGCAGGATGCCGTTGACGGCGCCCTTGGACAGGAGGGTCCCTGCGGAGCTACGGCGGCGAGAGCGCACGGGGGTGCGGCGATCCGCCTCGTGCCGGGTGGCGGGTGGGGTGTCGTGGGTGAGGGTGCTCATGACGTGGCCGCCTTCCACCGGTTGCCGAGCCGGGTGACGAGATAGGAGAGGGCCACGCCGAGAGCGGCGAGCATCAGGGACGCGGCGGCGGCCAGGCCGTAGTCGTGCTGTACGAAGCCGGCCTTCCAGATGAAGAGGGTGGGCGACCACTCGGTGTCGATGGAGGGCGCGCCCCGCTGGCCCAGGAGTTTCGGCTCGGTGAAGATCTGGATCGCGCCGACGCAGGTGAACAGAACGGTCATGACGACCGCGGAGGCGATCATCGGCACCTTGATCTGGAGGGCGGTACGGAGGGCGCCGGCCCCGTCCACCACGGCCGCCTCGATCACTTCGCGCGGGACGGCCTGGAGGGCGGCGTAGAAGATGACCATGTTGTAGCCCATCCACTGCCAGGCGCACAGGTTGACCATCGACGCGAGCACATGGTCGTTGCTGTAGAAGTCCCAGGACCCGCCGAGCGCGCCGATCCAGTCGATCACCGGGCTCAGACCGGGGGTGTACAGATAGATCCAGATGATCGAGGCGATCAGTCCGGGGATGGCGTGCGGCAGGAACAGGGCGAGTTGGAAGAAGCGCTTGGCGCGGGCGAGGGCCGAGTCGACGAGGAGTGCGAGGGCCAGCGAGCCGCCGATCATCACCGGGATGTAGAGGGCGCAGTAGAGCGCGATGTGCGCGAAGCCGCTCCGGAACCCGGCGTCGCCCAGGGCGTTGGCGTAGTTGGCGAAGCCGGCGAAGACGCGCTCGGTGCCGCCGAAGCCGAGTCCTGAGGACCGCTCCTGGAACAGGCTCATCCACACCGCGTAGCCGATGGGCGCCGCCATGACCGCGGCGAACAGGACGAAGAAGGGAACGATGAAGAGCGCGGCGGTACGACGCTGACTGCGCCGCAGCTTCGAGACGCCCGGCGACCGGTCCGGGGGCCTACGCACGGCCGACCGGCTGGCGGGTCGGGCGGAGGAGAGTGCCACGGGGGCTCCTTGACGGCGGGGTGGGTGCGGCTTGTGCGGGGTGCGGGCGAGAGGCCGGACCTGGCGAGCACGGCGGGCCGGCCGGGGTGGACGGCCGATCGGGGCGGGACTGGACTGGAGGGCACCGCCCGTGTCGGAGGCGGCGGGGCGGTGGCCGGGCCGGTGCAGCCCGCACCTGGAGTGGCCGGGCCAGTGGCCAGAAGGTGAAGCCGGGGCCGGAGACGGCCGAGCAGTGGCCGGGCCGGTGCAGCCAGTGCCTGGAGTGGCCGGGCCAGTGGCCGGAAGGTGAAGCCGGGGCCGGAGACGGCCGAGCAGTGGCCGGGCCGGTGCAGCCAGTGCCTGGAGTGGCCG
>NZ_JBSFUY010000032.1:0-53649 GCF_053592055.1 Streptomyces sp. NPDC002817 | reverse complement strand
GGGCCAGTGGCCGGAAGGTGAAGCCGGGGCCGGAGACGGCCGGGCCGGTGGCCGGAGTGTTCAGTCGTAATCGGAGGCGGCGGGCCGGTGCAGCCCGTACCTGAAGTGGCCGGGCCGGTGGCCGGAGGCGGCGGGGCCGTGTCGTCGGTGGGGCAGGGCCCCATGCCCGACGGAGGTGCGTGAGGTGGGGAGGGGCGGGTGTATCGGTCCTGGTGCGGATCCGGCCCGTCGCGCGGCGCGTCCGGTGGGTCCGGCCCGTGCGGGACGGCTTCGGGTGCGGCCGCGGTCGCCCCGGTCCGCTACTTCGCGAGCTTGAGGCCGCGCTCCGTGATGCCGGACTCCGCCTTCTCCTGGCCCGCGTCGACGCCCGCCGTGAAGCCGGACCCGGCGGTGGCGTCCTGGACGGCGGTGTAGACGTCCATCTGGTTCGGGCCCCAGGTCCAGCCGGGCACGATGGTGTCGACCTGCTCGGAGGCGAGCGCGTAGAGGTCCTGGCCGTTCAGGTACGCGGTGTCGAACTTGGCGGCCGCCACCTCACGCATCTCCGGGTTGGCCGGCAGGGCGCTGCTGGGCGACTCCAGGTCGGCGAGCCGGGCCTCGACGCCGGCCTTGTCCGTGGTGAGCCAGGTGATGAACTCGGCCGCGGCCTCGGCGTGGTCGCTGCCCTTGAGGACACCGTAGGAGGTGCCGCCGTAGTTGCCGCTGGCGGCGATTCCCCAGTTGGGCATCGGGGCGGCGGCCCACTTGCCGGAGAGATCGGGCATCGAGGTCTTCATGCCGCCCGCGGACCAGGAGGCGCCGAGGAAGGAGAGGGTCCTGCCGGAGGCGCGGGCCTTGGTCTCCTCGGGGCTCCAGCCGGTGAAGGTCTGGACGAGGTCGTCCTTGACCAGACCGTCCCAGTAGGCGGCGACCTTCTTGGTGTCGGCGTCGTTCACGCCGGCCTTCCACGCGTCGCCCTCGGTGCCGAACCACTTGCCGCCGGCCTGCCAGGACAGCGCGGCCAGCAGTGCCGGGTCGCTCTTGGGCATGGAGGCCAGGCGGACGTTCTTGTCCTCCTTCTTGACCTTCTCAGCGACCGTCTTGAACTCGTCCCAGGTCTTGGGAACTTCGATGCCGTACTTCTCGAAGAGGTCGGTGCGGTAGTAGTACAGCTGCGGCGCGGCGTCGTACGGGACGGTCCAGGTCTTGCCGCCGAAGGTCACGAGGCTCTGGATGGACTCCGGGAACTTCGACTTGACCGTTTCACCGGCGTATTCGGTCAGATCGATCAGGTTCCCCTGGCTCGCGAACTCGGGGACCATCTGGTACTCGATCGTGGCCACGTCGGGCGCGTTGCCCGCCTTCACCGCGTTGGCCATCTTGCTGTAGCCCTCGGTGCCGCTCGGTATCTCGGTGAACTTGACCTGGATGTCCTTGTGGGTCCTGTTGAACGCCTCGACGGTCGACTTGGCGCCGAGTGTCCAGGTCCAGTAGTTCAGGGTGACCGGCTTGCCGTCGGACGCGGAGTCGGACGTGTCACCGTCGCCGCCGCAGGCGGTGGCGAACAGGCCCAGGGCTGCGACGGCGGCTACGGCTGCGGTGCGGAACGAACGTGAAGTGCGCGTCATGTACGGCTCCTACGAGACCTCGTACGGAAAGAGGCGGTCGAAGGACATCTTTTGTGCGCACACGATCGGAGTCAAGAGCGTTCGCGCAAGACAATCAAAACGATCGAACAACGCTCATCGATCGATCATTCAGCTTCAACTCGCCGAGGGATCGCCACCGCAGGAGGAGCGGATCCTCAACTCCGGGAGCAGGTCCAGGTGTTGACGCGGACCCGGCCGCTGACCACTCCTGCGCTCCGCGAGCCGCTGGAGCAGCAGCTGAGCGGCGAGTTCCCCGACCGAGCGCTTGGGCGGTGCGACGGCGGTGAGCGGCACGTCGGAGAGGCCGGCCACCTCGTCGTCGTAGGCGATCAGCGCCAGATCGCCCGGCACGCGGATGCCGCACGCCTGGAGTCGGGGCACGAGCACGATCGCGTCCTCGTCGCTGTGCACCAGTGCCGCGGTGACGCCGCGCTTCTTCACCGCTTCGACCAGGTAGTCGACGCTCGCCTCATAGTCGCCGTGCTCACGCACGCTCGGGGCGGCCGTGTCGACGTCGAGCCCCAGGGATTGCACCGCCGCCTGGAATCCCGCCGAGATCTGCACTGCGTGCGGGCCGTCCTGCAGCACGGCGGTGATCTTGCGGTGTCCGAGCGAGGCGAAGTGACTCACGGCGACCGCGGCCCCGTGCGCCCGGTCGGTGCGCACCCGGTCGAGTACCGCCGCCGGGTTCGCGGGCGGCGCGGAGCGCTCCACCAGAACGGCCGGCACATCGCGCTCCAGCAGCCACTTCTCCTGGCCGTCGACGGGGACGCCGCCGAACCAGCTGGGTGCGACCAGCAGCCCCTCGGCTCCGCCCGCCACCAGGTGCTCGGCCTGCACCGCGTCCTCGGCGTCGACATATCCGGTCACCCCGAGCACGAGCCGTGCTCCCTGCGCGGCGACGGCCTCCCGGGCGCCGCGGACGATGTCGGCGAAGATGTAGTTCGTGGTCGGCACGATCATTCCGATCACGACGCCCTCGGAGTCCTCCGCCCGCTCCCGCACCTCGACCGCCCCCTCCCCCGGCCACACCACCGCGCCATGCAGCCGCTGCACCCGCCCCTGCGCCGCCAGCGCCTCCACATCGCGCCGCAGGGTGACCGCGGAGACCCCGAGTTCGGCGGCGAGTTCGGCGACCCGCAGGCTGCCCCGCTGCCGGACAAGTTCGAGTACCCGCTCGTGGCGCTGGTCGACGTGCAGTCGCATGGAATCCCCCTGGGGCGAGGCCGGACGGACGATCTACGGGCCGACGCGGAGCGTGATCCCGAATCGCTCACTCTACGCCCACAATCATATCGATCACTTTCGATCAATACGATCGACCATTACAGCGTGCGGCACTCAGTTCCCCATGAGAGCGCACCGAGTGCTGCCCATGCCGCTCCGGTGCTACGTTCCCGTCCATGAGCGAGAAGACGGAAGCGGCCCCCACCAAGCCGCCCATGCGGGACGCCCTGATCGGAGCGGCTTTCCAGCTGTTCACGGAGCGGGGGTACGAGCAGACCACGGTCGACGACATCGTGTCGCTCGCCGGGGTCGGGCGACGCTCGTTCTTCCGCTACTTCCCCTCCAAGGAGGACGTGGTCTTCCCCGACCACGAGGGCTGCCTGGCCGACGTGACGGCCTTCCTCGCCGCCGGCGACGACGCGGACGAGCCGGTGCAGCGGGTCTGCGACGCGGTCCGGCTGGTGCTGCGGATGTACACGGAGAACCCGGCCTTCTCGGTGCAGCGCTATCGGCTCACCAAGCAGGTCCCCGGGCTGCGCGCGTACGAGCTCTCCGTGGTGTGGCGCTACGAGCGCGCCTTCGCCGACTACCTCCGTGGACGGCTCGCCGGGCGGCGCGACGGGGCCCTGCAGGCCGACGTGGCCGCGGCGGCCGTCGCCGCGGCGCACAACAACGCGCTGCGCTCCTGGCTGCGCTCGGACGGTGAGGGCGATGTGGGTACGGAGATGGACCACGCGCTCGGGTACGTCAGGTCCGCGTTCGGCGCGCCGCCCTCCGACGCCGAGCGCACCGAGGACGTGGTGGTCCTCGTCTCCCGGCGCGGGGCGCCCCTGTGGCGGGTCGTCCAGGAGATCGAGGCGACGCTCGGCGAGGACTGATCCCCCGACCGATCCCCCGACGGGACCGCCGAGAAATTCAGGGTACGCAGTACCTTTACTGGTGGCACTCAGTGCCATACATTGATGGCGTGCACGGTGGCACAGCGAACCGGGCATGTGGGATTCCGCCCGAGCGCAGGGAGTTGACCAGCGTGTACCACCACTCAGCCAGCGTTGCCCGTCAGGGATTCGGCTCCGCAGCGGGCCTGCTCGAACCGTCGGCCCCGGTGTCCGACGCCATGCTCTTCCAGCGCTGCACCTGGTGCGGCACCGCGATGTACCACCGGCTGCTGTGTCCAGTCTGCCAGGGCAGCGACCTGCGCACGGAGCGCAGCGAGGGCATGGGGATCGTCCGTCACTCCTCGGTGGTGCACCGCAACACCCCCGCCGCGCGCAATGTGTCGATGATCGAGATGACCGAGGGGTTCGTCGTGCGCGGCCGCGTCATGGGCCCGCTCATCGGCATCCACAGCGGGGACCGGGTGCGGCTGTCCGCGGCCAAGGACCCGGTGCGCGGCGAGCCCGTCTTCCAGCTGCTCGACGAGCCCTACCGCGCCTGGAGCTGACGGGGCCGGGCCGCTCCACCGCTCCCGGTCGGATCTCCTGGTCACCCGACCCACCCCGCGCATCGGCTCAGTCGTCCCACACCCCACGGATCAGCGCCCGCACGGCCACGGGCCGCCCCGTCTCGAAGCACCGGTTGGCGGCGAGCCCGACGGCCAGTGCGCGGGCGCCGTCGCGCTCCGTGGGGTGTGGGATGTGCCCCCTCCTCCGTCACCACGCCCGCGTCCACGGGCCCGAACAGCGCGTCCAGCATCCGCGGGTCTCCCCCACCGTGCGCCTCGTGCGCGGTGACGAGCGGCACCTCCACCGGCGGCTCCCACAGCGGCCGCAGTACGAGCCGCGCGCCCCCGGCGTGCTCCGCGGCCGTGTCCCCGTGCAGCGCTCCGGTGCCCGAGGTGATCCGCGTCGCCGGCCGCTGCCAGCGGCTCTCCTCGACCTCGAGCTCCAGCCGCCCGGCGCTGCCGTTGAACATGACCCGGTAGCCCTCCCACGGGGAGTAGGCGGTGAGGTGGTACGTCATCGTCGCGCCCCGCGTGTAGCGCACCAGGACCGCCATGTCGTCCTCGATGGTGACGGGCTCGCCGAAGACGTTGCGGTCCCTGACGTATCCGTCGTCCTGCTCGGCGTCCAGGTACAGGGCGCGCAGTGTGTCGTCGGCCGCCAGGTCCAGGGCGAAGGGGTCGTCGGCGGCCGGCTCGGCGCCGTGCGCCCGCTCGTAGTCGCGGCGCAGCCCGTGGCGCTCGCCCGCCGCACTGCCGTAGAAGGCGAGTCGTCCGTAGCCGAAGACCTCGTGCGGTACGTCGGCGAGCCACCAGTTGACCAGGTCGAAGTGGTGGCTCGACTTGTGCACCATCAGCCCGCCGCTGCTGAGCTTGTCGCGGTGCCAGCGGCGGAAGTAGTCGGCGCCGTGGCGGGTGTCGAGGAGCCACTCGAAATGGACGGAGACGACCTCGCCGATCGCGCCCTCGGCGAGCAGGGCGCGCACCTTCTCGTGCACGGGGTTGAACCGGTAGTTGAAGGCGACGGTCAGGGAGTTGCCGGTCTCCCGGACGGTGTTCAGGATGCGGGCGCAGCGGTCCGCGTCGACGGTCATCGGCTTCTCGGTGACCACGCGGCAGCCCGCCTCCAGGGCGGGGACGATGTAGTGGTCGTGGGCGGCGTCGACGGTGGTGACGACGACCTCGTCGATGTCCTTCTTCGCCAGCAGGTCGCTGAAGCGCTCGGGTTCCCACTGCGTGGCGGCGCCTTCACCGGCCTCGGCCAGCAGCCGGTTGTGGAAGGCCATCCGGGTCGGGCTGGGATCGCACAGGGCGGCGACCTGGTGGCCCGGGCGGGCGGCGAGGGCCCGGGTGTACAGCTGGGCGCGGTGGCCGGTGCCGACGACTGCCGCGCGGAGAAAGGGAGTTCGGCTCATTGTGGGGGCCTTTCCCGTCGTACGGCACACCAGTCCTGCGTGCGCTCCGCTGGCTTGATCACATCCCTCGGACCTCACTCGTCCCTCCTCACAGACAACCCACAGACGCTCCGCACCCGTCCTCTGTGACGCGAGAGGCTTTCCGGGACCGACGGGACGCCTGCGCTCTGGGTTTTGAGGAGTGAACCTTGATCCGTGCCCGGCGAATATGTGTGACCGCCGTGGCGGTGCTGGCGGCCCTGGCGGGCTCGCCCGGACCGGTACAGGCTCAACAGCCGCCCGATACGGGGACGTTGAGTGCGAGTGACGAGAACGGACTGCCGCCGGGATGGCGGATCGACGGGGAAGGAGCGGCGCGCGAGCTGGTCTGGCGCGCTCCGAAGCACGTACCCATGGGGGACGCGCGCGTCGAGTTCCGGGCCGGGGAGCGGCTGCTCGGCGTGCCGCAGCCGGCGAAGGACGGCCGGACCTTCCGGCTGAACCTCGCGGAAGCCACCACCAAGGGCCTGACGGACCTTCAAGTGACGGCCGCAGGACGCCGGTTGGACGCCGCCGCCGACGACCAGGGCAAGGCCTCCCGAGTCACCCCGAAGCAGTCCGCCGCGCTGCCCGCGAACTCCGTCGACCCCGGCAAGCCCGGGTCGTACCGCACGGTCAGCGGGGAGTACGAGCTCGACCCGGTGCGCCTGCCCGGCTACAAGACCCCGATCGAGATGCAGGCGGAGGTCATCGCCCCCAAGGGCGCCACGGGCGCCCGTCCGCTCGCGCTGTTCCTGCACGGCCGCCACTCCACCTGCTACAAGCCGGGCGCCGAGGACGACGTGACCGGTGAATGGCCCTGCCCGGATGGCTACAAGTCGATCCCCAGCTACCGGGGTTACGAGCGCGACCAGCAACTCCTGGCCTCCCAGGGCTATGTGACGGTGTCGATCTCGGCGAACGGCATCAACGCCCAGGACGCGGAGGCCGATGACGCCGGCGCCCAGGCGCGTTCCTCGCTGGTGCGGCAGCACCTCGCCCGCTGGGCCGCCTGGACCGCCCGGCCGAGCACCGCCCCGGCCGCCGTACGCCAGGGCGCGAAGGCCGATCTCTCCCGCGTCCTGCTCGTCGGGCACTCCCGCGGCGGCGAGGGCGTCAACCGGGCCGCGATGGACAGCCTGTACCCGCCGCCCGCCGCCCAGGACGGCTACCGGGGCCCGGTGCGCTGGAAGGTGCGCGGCACCGTGCTCATCGGACCGACGATCTTCGGCCAGAATCCGGTGGCGGACGTGCCGTCCGTGACGCTGCTGCCGGGCTGCGACGGCGATGTGTCGGACCTCCAGGGCGAGGTGTACACCGACGGGACGCGCGGGATCAGCCGGGGCGGCGCACTGCACAGCGCGGTCTACATGGTCGGCGCCAACCACAACTACTTCAACAGCGAGTGGACCCCGGGCCAGGCCGAGGCCCCCGCCTGGGACGACTTCTGGAAGGACGAGGAGCGGCCCGACCCGGTGTGCGAGCCGGGCACCGGGACCAGGCTGACCGCCGACCAGCAGCACAAGGCGGGCGCCACCTACATCGCGGCCGCGGCCCGGCTGTTCCTCGCCGGGGACGACCGGGTGCGTCCGCTGCTCGACGGCTCCGGCAAGCGGGCGCCGTCCGCCGACCCGGCCCGGGTGCTGACCCACGCGGTCGGCGGTCGACGCGCCGGCGGCTTCCTGCCGGACGGTCCGGTGAAGGTGACCGGCGCCCGGCTGTGCGAGGCGATCGATCCCGACCCCGCCGTGTCCTGTCTGCCCCCGGAGACGGAGGGCTCCTCTCCGCACTTCGCATGGTGGGAGACCGAACGGGAGACCGGCCGCCGCGCGGTCGACCTGAAGTGGTCGGCGCCCGGTACGGCGGCGCGGATCACCCCGCCGAAACCGCTGTCGATGGCCGGTTCGCAGAAGCTCGCGCTGCGGGTCTTCGTTCCGCCGAACACCACCGGAACCAAGCTCGACGTGTCCGTCACCGACGCCGCCGGCCGCAAGGCCGACCTCGGCCGCGTCCAGGTGGACGGCCTGCCGGGCTCCGACCGCACCTCCTCCTACTGGGCGCGCGAGGTACGCGTACCGCTCACCGCCGCCACCCGCGCGGGGCTCGACCTCAAGCACGTCAAGTCCCTTGACATCACTCCGCGTTCCGGCTCCGGACAGGCCTGGCTGATGGACGCCTGGGGCTGGGCCGCCGGTACCCCGGCGGTCAAGGCGGCGGCGCTGCCGCGCGTCGACGTCGGCCGCACGGTCGTCAAGGAGGGCGACTCGGGCACCGTCACCTACCGGATCCCGGTGCGGGTCTCCGGGCACGGCAGCGGCCAGGTCCGCGTGTACGTCCTCGACCCGGACTCCGGTTCCGGCACCGAGAAGCTGGTCACGGTGAAGCCCGGCAGCAACACCGTCGACGTGCCGGTCGAGGTCAAGGGCGACACCACCTTCGGCTACGACGTGCAGCACGACATCGCGGTGAAGGCGGTGCGGGGCGCCGTCGTGGGAGCCCACCGGGGCGGGATCACCGTCCAGAACGACGACCCCGAGCCGGTGATCACCCTGACCCCGGTCGCCGACCGGGTGAACGAGGGCGAGACGCTCAAGTGGCGGTTGTCGCTGGCCGAGCCCGCGGCCGTGGACATCTGGCAGCCGGTGCGGGTGCTGCCGGTGACGGAGGGGGCCGAGCTGTCCACGAAGGACGTGGATCCGCAGTGGCTGATGGACTACGCCGGTGACGTGCCGGACCCGGAGCGGCCGCTGTCCCAGGCGAACCTGTGGGTGTGGATCAACATCCCGGTCGGGAGCACGAGCGCCGACTTCGATGTCGTGACGATCCAGGACCAGTTGGCGGAGCCCACCGAGTCGCTGCGACTCGCGCTCACCGACTACGACGCCGAGCCGCTGCCGGACCGCCCGGTGCTGACAGGCACGGTGCTGGACGCCTCATAGCCGGCCCGCTCACGGAGTCAGGGGGCACGGACCGACCGGTCCGTGCCCCCTGGCCGTGTTGTGCGTCCGTCACAACGTGACGCGGATACCGACCGTGCCGTTCACTCCTCGGCGCAGCCGGCTGCCGAGGAGGCTCAGCCGGCCGGTGATGCCGTACTTGCGGGCGATGAGCCTGCGGTAGTGGGCACTGGCCTCGGCGTCGCAGATCTCGGCGGTGGCCCGGACCGGGTCGCCGGTCGGGTTGCCGCGCAGGTCGCAGGGGCCGACGAGGACGTCGGCGCGGGCCCGGATCCGCTTGACCTTCCAGGAGTCGGCGACCGTCCACACGCCCAGGGTGTCCCCGTCGCGCACCACCCATACCGGGGTGGGAACCGGGCTGCCGTTCTTGCGGTAGCTGGTGATCAGCAGATACTTCCCGGCACCGAGCCGGTCCAGCGGCGTGTCGCTCATGGCGGGGAGTCTAGGCAGGGATCATCGGGCCGCTGCTCCCAGGGGGCGCGAACAATTCGGTTCACCTCTGGTTTCGTCCGGGGGATGCTGGTGGTGACGCACCGGACAGGGGGCTTCTACGTGACCTGGAAACCTGATGACGGCGTACACGGCACGCTGGAGGTCGTGTGCGACGAGTCGGGGTCGGACGGGGAGAACCTCACCGGCGGCAACACCGACGTGTTCGCGCACGGCAGTGTGTCCATGCCGACGGAGGTCGCCGCCGCGTACGTCCAGGAGGTCCGGGACCGGATCCGCTCGCCCGCCACCGAGTACAAGGCCAACCATCTGCTGCGGGAGAAGCACCGGGACGTCCTGGAGTGGCTGCTCTCGCCCTCGGGACCGATCGACGGGCATGCCCATGTCCATCTCACCGAGAAGGCGTACTTCGTCGTGGACCGGGCCGTCGACCTGCTGCTCGGCGACGGGACGGAGGCGCTCGCCCTGTACCGGCTGGGGCGGCGGGAGTTCGGCGAGGAGCGGTGGCGGGACTTCCTCGAAGCGGCCAACCGGCTGCTGCGGGTCCGGGTCAACGGGGAGGCGGACGGTCCCGTCGACGGGTTCTTCCGCACGGTGGACGACCTGCGGCGCGCGCATCCCCGTACGGAGATCCTGGAGCGGCTCGCGGCGGCCCGGCCCCGCGCCGACGCCTACCGGGCGCGCCTGCTCCAAGGGCCGCCTCTGATCCCCGTACTCAATCCGCTGCTGCCCGCCATCGTGCACACGGTCGCGCACTGGAGCGCGGGCGGGCGCACCGTGCGGGTGGTGCACGACCGGCAGAACATGCTCACCGAGCAGCGCATCGCGTGGATCGAGGAACAGGCGGCGCGGGCCGGGATCGGGTTCGCCGGTCTGGAGCTGGTGCAGGCGCGCTGGGACCCGCGGGTCCTGCTGGCCGACTTCCTCGCCGGCATCGCCCGCAAGCTGGCTTCCGACGAGCTGAACGGGCGCGCTGACCCGGCGCTCATCGCGTTGCTGCGCCCCTTCGTGGGGCCGACGTCGGTGTGGGGTGACGCGCGCAGCCGGGCCTCGCTCACGGAAAACGCGGAAAGTGCCGCAGCCCCCTCACCAAACATCAACTCCGCCGTCTAGATTGCCGGTTGACGTCGTACACCAAGTACTCCACCAGGCATTCCAGGAGACCCGAGCCCTGTGACGGACGCCGAGGACCTCACCGCATCACTGCGCCGGCGGATCAACACGCTGCAGCCGCACACGGCGCGGATCTGGAACTACTGGCTGGGCGGCGGGGACTACTACGAAGTCGATCGCGCGGCGGGTGACCGGATCCGTGAACTGCACCCGGGCATCGCCGAGTACGCGCGCGCCGACCGGCTGTTCCTGGGGCGCGCGGTACGGCATCTCGTCGCGGAGGCCGGGGTCCGCCAGTTCCTCGACATCGGCACCGGGCTCCCCACCGCCGACAACACGCACGAGGTCGCCCAGCGCCTGGCACCGGAGTCGCGGATCGTCTACGTCGACAACGACCCGCTGGTCCTGGCCCATGCCCGCGCCCTGCTCACCAGCACGTCCCAGGGGGCGACCGACCATCTCGACGAGGACCTGCGCAACGTGCAGCAGATCCTCCAACGGGCCTCCGCCACCCTGGACTTCACGCGCCCGATCGCCCTATTGCTGCTCGGCGTGGTCATCTTCATCGACGACGAGGAGGACCCGTACGGCATCGTGCGACGGCTCATGGACGCGTTGCCGTCCGGCAGCCATCTCGTGCTGTCGCACACCGTCGTCCACCCGTCGATGCCGGACGTCGACAAGGCCGTGCGGTTCTGGAACGCGCACGGCACGCCCCGGCTGACCCAGCGCCCGCCCGAGGCGGTGGCCCGGTTCTTCGACGGACTCGACCTGCTGGAGCCTGGAGTGGTGTCGTGCTCGCGCTGGCGTCCCGAGCGCGAGCACGGCGCCGAGCCGCAGCGGGTGGCCCTGTACGGCGGAGTGGGGCGCAAGAGGTGAACGCAGACGCCCCTGGCCCCGTATGACAGGAGGGCGCTCGACTACCGGAGCGCCACGCGGTGTTGATGCCGTGCTGTTCGGGGTTCGGGAGCCATGCATGAGGCACGCACGACGACGGATGGTCCGGCGAGTGACACGGCTGGCCGCCGTCGGCGGACTCCTTCTGGGCTCGGTGATGGTCACACGCGCCATGGCCAGCGAGTCCTCGGACGCCTCCGCCCTGCCGCGTACGACCGCGCAGTCGGCCTCGGCCACGGGCTCCGACCTGGTGTCGCGGCTCGGCACGTCCCGTACGGCGGGCTCCTGGATCGACTCCGAGGGCCGGCCGGTCGTCGCCGTCACCGACAAGGACACCGCCGCCCAGGTTCGCAAGGCGGGCGCCACCGCGAAGGTGGTGCAGCACAGCATGGACGACCTCAAGTCGGCGACCGGCACGCTGCGTTCGGCACCCCGGGTGGCCGGCACGTCCTGGGCCGTGGACTACCGGACCAACGAGGTGGTGGTACGGGCCGACAGCACCGTCTCCGCCGCCGACTGGTCCCGGATGACCGAACTGGCCGAGAACATCGGCGGCTTCGTCCGCATGGAACGCACCGAGGGCACCTTCACGACCCGTGTCAACGGGGCGCAGCCGATCCTGTCGACCGGCGGGCGCTGCTCGGCGGGCTTCAACGTGACCAACGGGCAGAGCGACTTCATCCTCACCGCCGGGCACTGCGGCCCCACGGGCTCCGTCTGGTTCGCGGACAACCGGGGCCGGACGCAGATCGGTAAGACCATCGAGCAGAACTTCCCCGGCGCCGACTTCTCCCTCGTCCAGTACGACGGCGGAAAGGCGGGGAACGGCGCCGACGTCGTGGCGATCGGCAACGGCAACGGTGTACGGATCACGGGCGCCGCCGACCCGACCGTGGGGCAGCGGGTGTTCCGCAGCGGCAGTACGAGCGGACTGCGCGACGGTACGGTCACGGCGCTCAACGCGACGGTGAACTATCCCGAGGGCACGGTCACCGGGCTGATCGAGACGAACGTGTGCGCCGAACCCGGGGACAGCGGTGGGCCGATGTTCTCCGAGGGGATCGCGCTCGGTGTGACGTCCGGCGGGAGCGGTGACTGCACGACGGGCGGGACGACGTTCTTCCAGCCGGTGACGAAGGCGATGAGTGAGCTCGGGGTCCAGATGATCGTGTCGCAGCAGCAGGCGGGGGCCGGGCAGCAGGGTGCCTCGCCGGCGCCGTCCGCGGCGGCCACGCAGGGCGCGATCGCTCCCGGCGCGGCCTCGCCGGGCTCCTCGGCTCCCGCTTCGGGCGTCGGCGCGACCACGCAGACGCTGCTGGCCCGGCTCACGGACACCCGGAACATCGGTCCGGGACTCCTGGTGATCGGGGGCAGTCTGATCGCGCTGGTGGCGACGCGGTACATCCGCGCCGAGCAGGACCGCAAGGCGTATCAGCGGTACTACTCGGCGACCTGGGGCTGAGGAGGCGGCCCCGGCGTCGGCCGGGGCAGGGGAAGCGGGGCATGAAAAAGGCACCCGTGCGAGCGGGTGCCGTCGATGGTCTGCCGAGTGGAGGCGTCAGACCGACTGCGGGGCCGCGGCGGCCCACTCCAGGACGAGCCGCCGGTACTCCTCGCGCTGCTCGCCGCTCAGTGTCCCGCCCGACCGGAGCCACAGGGCCCTGATCTCCTCGTTGACCTCGTCAGCCGTTCTATCGAAGGCGGATTCAACAGTGGTGGACATGGTGTGAAGCATACGGCTCCGGAGGTGAAGGCCACGTGAGTAAGTACGAGTAATTCGGGCATTTCGGACCGTGTTACTGATCACGTACATCTGTCAAGGCAGGTCGGACAGTTCGGGCGCCCCGACCGTGGCGGAACTCACGCTTCCGCCGTGCCCAGCACCAGCACCTGGATCGCCAGGACGGCCGCTCCGCGGGCCCAGTCGTGAAAGTCGGACACCTTGGTCTCCAGGTCAACGGGGGCCGCCAGCGGGTGTCGTCCGGCGCGGACGGCCTCGGCCACGGACTTCCCGGCGACGTCCATCAGACCGACCCCTTCGCCGGCGAGCAGGATCTTCTGCGGCATCGCGAAGTTGGAGATCTGCGCGACCAGGGTGCCGAGAGCACGCGCGGCCTCGTCGATGACCCGGGCGGGCATGGGCTCGCCCGCGGCGGCGAGGGCGAGGATCTCCTCGTAGCTGTGGTCGTGGCCGGTGGCGGCGTGCACCTGGTAGCGGATGTTGGGGATGGTCAGGAACGAGACGGCACTGCCGCGATCCCCCTCCGGGGTGAGCGGACCGTTGGGGTTGACGATCCAGTGCCGTCCGAAGCCGCGGTCCTCCTCGGCGTAGGGCACCCTGCGCCCGCCCAGCACCAGTCCGTAGCCGAGGCCGGCGCCGATGGTGAGGACGACGAAGCGCTCGAGTCCGCGGCCGGCGCCGAACCAGGTCTCGGCCTCGACGAGGGCGGCGACGTCGTTCTCGAGCACCACCGGCAATCCCGTGCGCTCCTCGACCAGTTCGGCGAGCGGGACGTCCCGCCAGTGCAGGAACGGGGACTCCCCCACGACGGCACGCCGCCGGACCAGGCCGCCCACCCCGATCCCGATGCCGGCCAGACGCGAGCCCTGCGCACGGGCGAGTTCGTCGGTCATCTCGGCGAGCAGATCGGCGACTTCGGCCGGGTCATGGGTGGCCAGGGGGCGGTCGTGGCGGGCCACGATGTCACTTCTGAGGGTGGTGACGACGCCGTAGACCATGTCGTCGGTGATCTTGAAGCCGATGAAGGAGCGGGACTCGACGACGACGTCGAGCGGCTGCGAGGGGCGACCGGTACGCACCTCGGCAGGAGCTCCCGCTTCGGGGACCTCGATCAGCAGGCCCGACTCGATGAGGGGTTTGGTGAGCCGCGTGAGACTGCCCGCGGACAGGTCGAGGCTCCGGGCGAGCTCGGTACGCGAGAGCGGTCCGTTGACGAGCACCTCGATCGCCACCGAGCGTTCACCGGGGCTCAGTGGATGCCAGCTGGCGGCTACTGCGGTCATGAAGGTCAGTCTCCCCCATCAGGTTTCTTTCGTTATGAAACCAACATGACCACTCTACGTCGCCAATGATGGCCTGGAAAAGATGTTTGCACACCTCTTGACGTCTGGATTCTTTCGCCACAAAAGTAAGTGACCCGAGGACGAGCCGCCGCAGACGAGGGAGTCTCCCGATGACCATCGCCTCCAGCAGCCCCCCGTCGCGTCTGCCGCTGGGCAGCGCCGAGGGAGCAGCGACGAAACCCAGGACGCGGAAGGCGCGGGCCCGCGAGGGCGGGGGCGACGGACGGCTCGCCGCGGTGTTCATCGCGCCGGCCCTGCTGGGCTTCCTGGTCTTCCTGCTCTGGCCGACGCTGCGGGGCATCTACCTGAGCTTCACCCGCTTCAACCTGCTGACTCCGGCGGAGTGGGTGGGCCTGGACAACTACACGCGGATGGTCCACGACCCCATCTTCTGGGACTCGTTGAAGGTGACCGTCGAGTACGTGTTCATCAACATCGGCATCCAGACGGTCTCGGCGCTCGCGATAGCCGTCCTCCTGCAACGGCTGACGCAGTCGGCGGTACTGCGTGGGATCGTGCTCACGCCGTATCTGATGTCCAACGTGGTCGCGGGCATCGTCTGGCTGTGGATCCTGGACACCCAGCTCGGCATCGGCAACGAGATCATCGCGGGGCTCGGTTTCGACCGCATCCCGTTCCTGGCCGACGAGACCTGGGCGGTCCCGACGATCGCCCTGATCAACGTGTGGCGGCACGTCGGGTACACCGCATTGCTGCTGTTCGCGGGGCTCCAGGCCATTCCGAACGACATGTACGAGGCCGCGAAGGTGGACGGCGCGAGCGAGTGGCGGATGTTCTGGCGGATCACCATACCGCTGCTGCGGCCGGTCCTGGCGGTCGTTCTGATCATGACCGTGATCGGGTCGTTCCAGGTCTTCGACACCGTCGCCGTGACGACCAACGGCGGTCCGGCGAACGCGACCAACGTGCTCCAGTTCTACATCTACGGCGCCGCGTTCGGCCGCTTCCAGTTCGGCTACGCCTCCGCGATGTCGGTGGCCCTGCTGGTCGTCCTGAGCGCCATCACCTTCCTGCAGTACCGGCTCACCCGGGCCAGCCAGACGGATCTCGGCTGAGAGGGGAGACACCGACATGGCTGCTGTGACCGCGCCGACCGCACCTGCGGCGCCCCGTGTACGTCCCGTCCGACGCCGCCCGTCCCTCGGACGGGTCGTGGCCTGGGTGGCGATGGCCGCGATGATCCTCGTGACCCTGCTGCCGTTCTACTGGATCCTGCGCACCGCGCTGTCCTCGAACGCCGCCCTCGCGGCCCACCCCGGCGACCCGCTGCCGGTGGACTTCACCACCGGCGGCTTCGAGCGCGCGCTGGGCCTGCAGTCCACCGAGGAGGCGATCGCCCAGGGCGGCTCCGGCGGCGGACTGAAGTTCTGGCGCTATCTGATCAACTCGGTCGTCGTCTCGACCCTGATCACCGTCTGCCAGATCTTCTTCTCCGCCATGGCCGCCTACGCCTTCGCCCGGCTGCGGTGGCGCGGACGGGACAAGATGTTCGGGCTGTTCCTCGCCGGCCTGATGGTCCCGGCCATCTTCACCCTGCTGCCGAACTTCGTGCTCATCAAACAACTCGGCCTGGTCGACAACCTGTTGGGCATCGCCCTGCCGACGATGTTCATGACGCCGTTCGCGGTGTTCTTCCTGCGCCAGTTCTTCATGAACGTGCCCCGGGAGGTCGAGGAGGCCGCCCTGCTGGACGGCGCCGGCAAGATCAGGATCTTCTTCCGGGTGATGCTGCCGATGGCGTCCACGCCGATCCTCACCCTCGGGGTGCTGACGTACATCACCTCCTGGAACGACTACTTCTGGCCGCTGATGGTGTCCTACAGCGACAGCTCACGCGTGCTCACCGTGGCACTCGCCATCTTCCGGGCGCAGACCCCGCAGACCGGCTACGACTGGTCCGGCCTGATGGCGGCCACGCTCATCGCGGCCCTCCCGATGCTGGTCCTCTTCGGTGCCTTCGCGCGCCGCATCGTCAGCACCATCAGCTTCACCGGCGTCAAGTAAGGGGACTGGGATGCGAATTCGTACCGTAGTGGCGGCGACCGGAGCCCTGGCCCTGTCCCTGGTGTCCGGGTGCGCGCAGGGCGGCGCGGCCGGGTCGGGCGCGAACACCGTGACGTACTGGCTGTGGGACGCCAACCAGCTGCCCGCCTACCAGGCCTGCGCGAAGGGCTTCGAGAAGGAGAACCCAGGACTCGACGTCAAGATCACGCAGATGGGCTGGGCCGACTACTGGACCAAGCTCACCGCGAGCTTCATCGCCGGCACGGAGCCGGACGTGTTCACCGACCACATCCAGAAGTTCGGCCAGTTCGCCGACCTCAAGGTGCTCGAACCGCTGGACGACCTCGGCATCGACGACTCCTCCTACCAGGCCGGCCTGGGCGCCAACTGGACGGGCCAGGACGGCCATCGCTACGGCGCACCCAAGGACTGGGACACCGTCGCGCTCTTCTACAACCAGAAGATGGTCAAGGACGCCGGGCTCACCGCCGACGAGCTCAACACCCTCGCCTGGAACCCGCAGGACGGCGGCACCTTCGAGAAGACGATCGCGCATCTGACCGTCGACAAGAACGGCAAGCGCGGGGACGAGCCCGGCTTCGACAGGAACAACGTCAAGGTGTACGGCCTCGCCACGGGCGGCGCGGGCGACGGCGACGGGCAGACCACCTGGAGCCCGTTCGTCGAATCGGCGGGCTGGCACTACACGGACAAGGCGCGCTGGGGCAGCAAGTACCAGTACGACAGCAAGACCTTCCAGTCGGTGGTCGACTGGTACTTCGGCCTGGCCAAGAAGGGCTACCTCGCCCCCTTCACCGACTACACCGACGGCGCGAACCCGGCCAACGCCCAGGTCGCCTCGGGCAGGGCGGCGGCCTCCTTCGACGGAGCCTGGATGATCTCGACCTACTACGGCACCAAGGGCCTGAAGGTCGGCACCGCCCCCACGCCGACCGGCCCGACCGGCAAGCGGGCCACGATGATGAACGGCCTCGCCGACTCGATCACCAAGAACGCCTCCAACATGGCGGGCGCGAAGAAGTGGGTGAAGTACCTGGCCTCCGACGAGTGCCAGAAGACCGTCGGTGGCTACGGCATCGTCTTCCCGGCCACCCCGTCGGGCACCGAGGCCGCCGTGGCCGCGTACAAGAAGAAGGGCATCGACGTGTCCGCCTTCACCGAACCGGTCACCGACAAGAAGGACTCCGCGACCTTCTCCTTCCCGATCACCGACTACGCGGCGGACGTCTACGCCCTCATGCGCCCGGCCATGCAGGACGTCTTCGCCAACGGGGCCCCCGTGAGCGGCCTGACCGAAACCAACGACCAGATCAACTTCATCCTCGGCCAGTGAAAGGCACTTACTCCATGACGTTCACCCTCGGCATCGTCGGCGCCGGGCAGTTCTCGGGCCAGTTCGCGAAGCTGTTCCTGGCCCATCCCGGCGTCAGCGACGTCTACGTCACCGATCTCCTCCCGGAAAGGGCCGAACAACTCTCCGCCGCCGAAGGCCTGTCGGGCACCTTCCCCTCGTACGAGGCGATGCTGGAGTCGAAGGCGGTCGACGCGGTCGCGATCTTCACCCAGCGCTGGACGCACGGCCCGCTGGTGGTGCAGGGCCTCAACGCCGGCAAGCACGTGTACTCCGCGGTCCCCATGGCCATCACCACGCAGGAGATCGCGGCGATCATCGACGCGGTCCGGGCGACCGGCCTGACGTACATGATGGGCGAGACCAGCCAGTACAACCCGGCGACCGTGCACGCCCGCAACCAGATCGCGGAGGGCTCCTTCGGGCGGATCTTCTACGCCGAGGGCGACTACGTCCACGACATGGACCTGGGGTTCTACGAGGCGTACCAGTACAGCGGCGGCGAGAACTGGAAGGCGACCGCCAGCTATCCCCCGCTGCTGTACCCGACGCACTCGGTGGGCGGTGTGCTCGGCGCCTGGCAGACGCACGCGGTGAGCGTGTCGGCGATCGGCGTGGCCGACGACCGGGGCGACGGCGTCTTCGACAAGGAGGTCAGCCAGTTCGGCAACGACATCTCCAACGCCACCGCGCTGTTCGAGGTGGCGGGCGGCGGATCGTTCCGTACCAACGAGTTCCGGCGGGTGGGCTACCCCTCGCACATCCGTGAGTCCCGTTTCCGCTTCTTCGGCACGGAGGGGAGCATGGAGCAGCTCGCCACCTTCGCGCTGTGGCAGGACAAGAACGGGGTGAAGGACATCAGCGAACTGCTGGAACCCAAGCCCACCCTGTCTCCTGACGATCCGTCACTCCAGCACATCGCGCCGGACCTGCGGGCCGCCTTCACCTCAGGCTCGGCCCCCGTGCACGACCGGTCCCGGCTGCCCCGGGAGTTCGACAACCTGCACAACGGGCACGAGGGCAGCCACCACTTCCTGGTGGACGACTTCGTCACCGCGGTCAACACCCGCACACTGCCGTCGGTGAACGCGTGGGTGGCCGCCCGCTACACCCTGCCGGGCATCGTCGCGCACGACTCCGCGCGGCAGGGCGGGGCGCGGCTGGAGATCCCGGACTTCGGGGACGCGCCGCAGGAGTGAGCGGCCGCCTCCCCGAACAGTCCGCGTCCCGCCCTGCCGCACCGGCCGGGCGGGACGCGGGCGTTCGGCTCAGGTTCCGGGCTTGCGCCCGTAGACGTACACGTCGTCGCCCTTCTTCAGCAGCGACCAGTACTTCTTGGCGGTCGTCTTGGTCATGTTGACGCAGCCGTGGGAGCCCGGCGGGTTCCACATGCTGAGGTTGACCGAGTGGAAGGCCTGGCCACCGTCGAAGAACTGGCTGTAGGGCATGGGCACGTCGTAGATCGACGAGACGTGGTCGATGTCGCGCCAGTAGATCTTCTTCAGGCCGGTGCGGGTCTCGTATCCGTTGCGACCGGTGCGGACGGGCACCGGACCGTACACGAGCGTCTTCCCGTCCTGGATCCAGCTGAGCTGGAGCGTGAGGTTGACGCAGGCGATACGGCCCTTGTTCGTCGGGCACTTGCCGTCCTTGTTGGGATTGTTCCCGACGGCCTTCTGCTTGTTCATCAGGTCCATCACGCCCCAGGTGACGGGGCCCGCGTAGCCGGCGTTGGGCGTGATGCCGTGCTTGTTCTGGAAGGCCTGGATGGCCTTGCAGTCGGCGGCGGACTGCTTGCCGTCGACGGGGCGGCCGAGGAACTTCTCGACCTGCTTCTGGTACGGCCCGGTCTGTGTGGTGCAGGCGGTGGCCGCCTGTGCGGGCGCGGTGCCCAGCGTGAGGGCGAGTGGTGCGATCAGTCCGGTGATTCCGAGGGCGATGGCCCCTCGTCTGCGTATGTCCCCCATGGCGGGCCCCTCCGTTGCACGTGTCCCTGTCCTGCGATCTGCCTGCTAGACCGGTGCGCGGGGCCTGCGGTTGTATGCCGGATCAGGCTGTGACGAAACGGTGAACTTCCTGCTCGGAACAGCGGCGCAACAGGTGCACCGCACGACTGAGGACGTCCGGCGTCGCCGTGAACGGCACGCGCAGGTGATGGGTGAGTGTGCTGCGGTCGGCGGCGAAGTGCGGGCCGGGTGTCACCGCCAGGCCCAGGCGGGCGGCCCGGGCCGCGAGGTCCGTCGCCGACGTGGTCGGGCCGAGGTGCGGCCACAGCGACAGACCGCCCTGCGGGATCGTGTACGTCCATCCCGTGCCGTCGAGGAGTTCGGCGAGATGGTCGCGCTGGGCGCGCAGCCTGGCCCGGCGGTCGGCGAGCATCTCGTCCAGTCCGTCGCCGAGCAGTTCGGCGGCGATGAGCTGTTCCAGGGGTGGTGGCGACAGCTGTGCCTGGAGGGGGCTCTGCCGCAGGTGGCGTACGAGATCGGCGGTGGCGCGGATCCAGCCGACCCGCAGCCCGCTCCACACGGTCTTGCTCGCCGAGCCGATCTGGATCACCCGGGGTCCCGCCAGATGCGGCTCGGTGCCGGGCCGGGTCCTCAGGTCGAGGTCGCGCATGGTCTCGTCGGCGATGACCGTGAGCGGGAGGCGGGCGATCTCGGCACGGGTCGCGGCGTCCATGTGGGCGCCGGTGGGGTTCTGGAAGTCGGGGATCAGGTAGGCGAGCCGGGGGTTGCCGGTGCGTAGGGCGGTCGCGAGGTGGACGGTGTCCCAGCCGGTGTCCGACGTCACGGGGACGGGGAGGAGGCGGGCCTTGCGGGCGCGCAGGACCGCCAGGGCGCCCGGGTAGGACGGGCTCTCCACCGCGACGGGGCGTCTGCGGTCGGTCTGGAGGTGGTCGAGGAGCAGGGTGAGGGCGGCCTGGGCGCCGGAGGTGACGAGGATCTGTTCGGGGCGGGTGGCGAGGCCCTCGCGGGTGTAGCGGTCGGCCAGGAGTTCACGCAGGCGCGGCAACCCTGCGGTGGCGATGCCGGAGTCGACGAGGAGGGCCGCGCTGCGTTCGGCGGCCCGGGCGAGAGCGGCGAGATAGGCCTCGTGGGGTGCGGCGGTGAGGGCGCGGGTGAGGTCGAGGTCCGCGTCGCCCGCTCCGCCGCGGTCCAGGGACCAGGGCGTGGTGCGTTCGGTGAGGCGGGCCGGGAGACGGACGAGGCTGCCGCTGCCGTGCCGGGTGTACAGCCAGCCGTCGTCCCGCAGCAGGGCGAGGGCGGCGACGACCGTGCCGCGGCTGATGTCGAGGACGCGGGCGAGTTCCCGCTCGGACGGCAGTCTGGTCCCGGCGGGGAGCCGGCCGTCGACGACCGCCTCGCGTACGGCCGCTGCCAGCGTCTGGGCGAGTGGGCCGCGCCGGTCGCGCCAGGCGCCGAGTGCGGTGGCGAATCCCGTGGTCATCGGTCCAGTTTGCCCCAAGTGGACCAGCCCGTGGACGGGGACTCCCTCCTACGCTGCCCCTCATGCACCGTTCTCTCGCCGACGACCTCTCCCGGCTCCCCGAACTCCTCCAGTCCGCCCGCGACCTCGCCGCCCGTGAGCTGGCCGGGCTGTCCGAGCGGCCTGTCGTCCACCTCGACAAGGCGCCCGACCGCGAGGCGCTGCCGACCGGGGGTGCCGGGGCGGAGGGCGCTCTCGCGCGGTTCACCGAACGGTGGGCGCCCGGTTTCTCGGGCTCGGCGGGGCCGCGCTACCTCGGTTTCGTCACGGGCGGCGCGACGCCCGCCTCCGTCGCCGGGGACTGGCTGACCAGCGTGTACGACCAGAACGGCTCGGGGTCGGTGGGGTCCTGGGCGACCGCCCTGGAACGGGAGACGGTGAGCTGGCTGCGCGAGCTGTTCGGGCTGGGCGAGGCACACAGCGGGGCGTTCGTCACGGGGGCCACCGCGTCCAACACCGTCGGGCTCGCCATCGCCCGCGAGTGGCTGGGCGAGCGGCTCGGCGTGTCCGTGTCGCGCGACGGGGCGGCCGCCCTCGGCCCTGTCCATGTGCTGTCCGGCAGCCCGCACTCCAGCATCGGCAAGGCTCTGTCCGTACTCGGCATCGGCCGCGACCGGCTGCGGTCCGTGCCAGCGCTGTCCGGCAACCGGGAGGCCGTCGACGTCGCCGCGCTGGACTCCGCGCTGTCCGCGCTGGACGGCCGCCCCGCGATCGTGGTGGCCAACGCCGGCACCGTGAACACCGTCGACTTCGACGATCTGCGGGCCATCGCCGCGCTCCGGGAACGGCACGACTTCTGGCTGCACGTGGACGCCGCGTTCGGTGGCTTCGCCGCGCTCTCCCCGTCGTACGCCGGTCTCGTCGACGGTCTCGACGCCGCCGACTCGGTCTGTGTCGACCTGCACAAGTGGCTCAACGTCCCCTATGACGCGGCAGTCCAGTTCACCCGCCGCCGTGATCTTCAGGTGGCGGTCTTCCACAACGCGTCGCCGTACCTCGGACTCCCGGTCGGCGAGCCCGACTTCGTGCACCTCACTCCCGAGAACTCGCGGCGGCTGCGGGCCCTTCCGGCGTGGTTCTCGCTCCTGGCGTACGGCCGTGACGGGCATCGCGAGATCGTCGAGCGGAACGTGGCACTGGCCCGGGAGCTCGGCGAGCGCGTCGCCGCGACGGACGGGCTGCGGCTGCTCGCCCCGGTCCGGCTGAACGTCGTCTGCTTCACCCTGGCCGACGATCCGACGCAGGAACGGGTCGACGCGCTGGCGCGGGCCGTGGCGGCCACCGGCGAGGCGTTCGTGACACCGACCGTGTACGACGGAACTCCCGGGCTGCGGGCGGCGTTCAGCAACTGGCGTACGTCCGCGGCGGACGTGGACCGGATCAGCGGGGCTGTGGCGCGGGCGCTGTGACCAGGGCGTACCGCGGGAGTTCGCGTCGGGTGCGGACCGGGGAGAGGAAGACCGGCAGGAAGGCCGCCGTCATCAGCGCCCCGCCCACCCACAACGTGGCGCGGACGCCGACGAGTTCGCCGAGCACGCCCGACACGGCGGCGCCGATCGCTAGGGCTCCGGTCAGGACGAAGCGGTAGGTGGCGTTCATACGGCCGAGGAGTTCGTCCGACGTCATCCGCTGGCGCAGGCTTACGCCGAGGACGTTGTCCGTGCCGGTCTTGAACAGGACCAGGGTCCAGCCCAGGCCGGCGATCCACAGCCACGGTCCGCGGTCGATGAGCGGTACGAGCAGGGCGGCGGGCGCCAGGGTCGCGCCGACCACTCCGAGGGTACGGCCGTGGCCCAGGCGTGCGGCGAGAGGGCGGGCGCAGCGGGCGCCGAGCAGCAGACCCAGTCCGCCCGCGGCCCAGAAGAGGCCCAACGCGCTTGCGGGTAAGTCGAGTTCGCGGACGAACAGGACGGGGAGCATGGTGTTCACGACCTGCATGCCCAGGTTGATGAGGGCGGCGGTGAGGGCGAGGGCGCGCAGTTCCGGGTTGCCGAAGACGTGCCGGAGGCCTTCGGCGATCTCCGCCTTCAGCGTGGTCTTCCGGATCCGACGCCGAGGGCTCTCCGCGCCTCGGATCATGGTGAGTTGGAGGGCGGAGGCCAGATAGGTCACCGCGGCGCACACGACGGCCACCGGAGCGGTGAGGAACTGGACCAGGGCGCCGCCCGCGCCGCGGCCCGCGACATTGCCCACCGCCTGCAGGCCGACCAGGGCGGCGTTCGCGGGTACGAGGGCCTCGCGGCCGACCAGGCGGGGCAGGGTGCTCTGGGAGGCGATGTCGAAGAAGACGGTCGCGGCGCCGTTCAGCAGGACGACGGCGTACAGCTGGCCGAGGGTGAGGGTGTCCGTCCACCAGGCGAGCGGGACGGAGGCGTACAGGACCGCGCGGGCCAGGTCCGCCACGATCAGCACCCGGCGGTGCCGCATCCGGTCCACCCAGGCCCCGGCGGGCAGCCCGAGGAGGAGGAACGCCAGCGTGCTGAGGGTGGCCAGCGCTCCGACCTGTCCGGGTCCGGCGTCCAGTGCGGTGACGGCGAGCAGGGGGACGGCGACGTAGGTGACGTTCGTTCCGAGCTGGCTGAGGGTGCTCGCGGCGAAGAGGACGCGGAAGTCGGCGGTACGCCAAGGGGAGTGGGACAGGGTGTCGGGCTGGGTGTCGGGCACACGAGAACGCTGCCCGACACCGTCCAGGAAGGACAAGTGAAAAGATCTACAGCAATTGTTAAGCGTTCCTGCGCAGTTGACGGAAGCCGGAGTCGACCGCGGTGATCCCGCCGTCGACGGGCAGGGTGACTCCGGTGATCCAGGACGCGTCGCGGGAGGCGAGGAAGAGGATGGCGGCAGCGATGTCCTCGGGTTCGCCGACGCGGCCCAGGGGATACAGCCCGCGCGCTCTTGCCAGGTCCTGCTCGCGGCCCTCCCAGGCGCTGGTGCGGACGGTGCCGGGGGCGACCAGGTTGACGCGGACGCCACGGGAGGCGGCGTGTCCGGCGAGGGTGCGGGTCAGGGAGCCGAGTCCGGCCTTCGCGGCACTGTAGGCATGGTTGCCGAAGTCGTTCAGGCCGTTGACGGAGCCGACGTTGACGATCGCGCCGTGACCGGAGGCGGCCAGGTGCGGGAGGGCGGCACGGCAGCAGCGGTAGGCGCCGGTGAGGGTGATGTCGAGGTCGCATGCCCACGCGTCGTCCGGTTCGTCGTCGAAGAGCGGGGCGTCCGGGGTGCAGTGACAGGCGTTGTTGACCAGGACGTCCAGTGAGCCGAAGGAGTCGACGGCATGCGCGACGGCCGCCTCGACATCGGCCCGGTCCCCCACGTCGCACCCGAACGCCTTGGCCACCAGGCCCTGTTCGCGCAGGGTCTCCGCGGACTTCTCCGCCGCGGGCACGTCGATGTCGGTCACCAGCACCCGCGCCCCCTCCTCCGCGAACCGCCGCGCGGTCGCTGCGCCGATGCCGCGGGCCGCACCGGTGATGAGAACCCCGTACCCCTCGAAGCGTGTTGTGTCCGTCATGAGATCGCACCGTAGTGCCCTGTCGATCAACTGGGCAGATACCGTGCGCCCATGTCCGCGTTCATACAGCAACTGCCCGCGCTCATCGGTGTCGTGATCGGGGCACTCGGCTCCTACATGGCGGTCGTCCGCAGCGACGGTGCCCGCTTCCGCCGTGAGCAGACGGCCCGCTGGGAGGAACGGCGGCTCGCGGTGTACTCCGACTACGCGCGCACGCTGAAGCGGACCGTCACCCTGACCTACCGGGTGGCGGCCCATTTCGGCAACGACCCGCATCCGCATCCCCTCTCCCCCGAGGAGGCCGCGCCCCAGCTGGCCGAGGCCACACTCGCCCGGGACCCGTCCGGTGAGGCGCTGCTCATGCTCGGGAGCCCGGAGGCGGTGGAGAAGGCGCGGGTCTGGGTCTCGGTGGTGATGGAGATGGAGCAGTTCCTGCGGGACGAGACGCGTGATCCGGCGGCGTGGCAGGCGTTGATGGAGCGGCAGCGTGCCGGTCGCGCCGGCTATTACACGGCCGTACGCGACGACCTGGCGCTGCCACCGGGCCACTCGGCACGGTGGCAGCTGCCGTCGGTGCATCAGCCCTGATCTCAGCGGTACCCGGTGGTGTCCGCCGGCTTGCCCGCGTCCTGGACCTCGACGACATAGCGCCAGGCGTCCGGGCGACTGCCGTCCAGGTCGGTGAAGCCGTAGGTTCGGGCGAGGCCGCCGCTGGAGAGGGACTGGCCGTTGAAGCGGGCCACGTCGGGGTCGGCGGCGAGGGCGCTGACGGCGCGGCCGACGTAGCGCGGGGTCTCCGAGATGGCGAAGTGGGGGACGCGGTCGAGGGCGTCGCGCCAGTTGTCCTCGCCCACCCCGAAGTGCTCCAGCATCATCTCCGACCGGAGCCAGCCCGGGGTCAGCGCGACGGCGGTGGCCCCGCGCGGACCGAGTTCGTGGCCGAGGGAGAAACCCATTCGCAGGACGGACGTCTTGGCGAGGTCGTAGAAGAAGGAGTTGCGGTAGGTCGCGCCGTTGTACTCGGCGGTGCCGTCCGTCATCTCGACGACCAGTCCCCCCGGGTTGCGCAACAGCAGGGGCAGGGCGTGGTGGCTGGTGATCGCGTGGGTCTCGACCGCGAGCCGCAACAGCCTGAGCCCGTTGTCGAGGTCGTGCTCCCAGACGGGGCTCTCCCACTCGAAGAGGTTCTCGCCGCCCCAGATGTTGTTGACGAGGACGTCCAGACGGCCCTCGGCGTCCGCGATCCGGTCGACGAGCGTGCGGACCTGCGCCGGGTCGAGGTGGTCGGTGGGTACGGCGATGCCCGCACCGCCGGCCTCGCTCACCAGGTCGGCGGTGCCCTCGATGGTCTCGGGGCGGTCGTACTCCGAGCGCCGGCCCCGCGTGCTGCGCCCCGTCACATAGACGGTGGCGCCGGCCGCCCCGAGCTCCACGGCGATCCCTCGCCCGGCTCCTCGGGTCGCTCCGGCGACCAGTGCGACCTTGCCCTTCAGCGGCTGTGACATGTCCGGCCTCCCGTGTTTTCGTCGTCGATTCCACGGTGCCGGGTAAGCCGGACATCTTCTGTCACCATTTTCGCCGGGTCACCCGGATCTTCTCCGGCGTCACCCGGCCGCGCGCGGCTTCACGGCGACGTGCGGCGCCACGGCCTCGTCAGTGGCCGCGCGCGATCCACTCCTCCAGGTGCGGGGCCTCCGCGCCGATGGTCGTGGCGTCGCCGTGGCCGGTGAGGACCTTCGTCTCCGGCGGCAGGCCGAGCAGCCGGTCGCGGATCGAGTCGACGATCGTGGGGAAGTGCGAGAAGGAGCGGCCGGTCGCGCCGGGGCCGCCCTGGAAGAGGGTGTCGCCGGTGAAGACCGTCGCCAGACCGGGGTCGTAGAGGCAGACCGCGCCGGGCGCGTGGCCCGGGGTGTGCAGCACCCGCAGGTCGGCGCCGGCCGCCTCGATCACCTGGCCGTCCTGGAGGTGGGCGTCGGGCTCGCGGTCGGGGTGGGTCTGCTTCCACAGCGGCAGATCGTCGGGGTGCAGCCAGATGGTGGCACCGGTGAGGTCGGCCAGGGCGGGCGCGGCGTCGATGTGGTCGTTGTGGGCGTGCGTGCACACGATGGCGGTCACCCGGCGCTCCCCCACGGCGGCGGCGATCGCCTCGGCGTCGTGCGCGGCGTCGATGACGATCACCTCGTGGTCGTCGCCGACGATCCACACGTTGTTGTCGACGTCCCAGGTACCGCCGTCGAGGCTGAACTGTCCGGACGTCACCAGGCGTTCGATGCGGGCGGTCATCAGAACACCACCACCGAACGCAGGACGTCGCCGCCGTGCATCCGCTCGAAGGCCTTCTCGACCTCGTCGAGTCCGATCGTCTCGGTCACGAACGCCCCGAGGTCCAGGCGGCCTTGCAGGTGGAGGTCGATCAGCATCGGGAAGTCGCGGGAGGGCAGGCAGTCGCCGTACCAGGAGGACTTCAGCGAACCGCCGCGGCCGAAGACGTCCAGCAGCGGCAGCTCCAGCTTCATCTCCGGGGTCGGCACACCCACCAGGACGACGGTGCCGGCGAGGTCGCGGGCGTAGAAGGCCTGCTTGTACGTCTCGGGGCGGCCGACCGCCTCGATGACGACGTCGGCGCCGAAGCCGCCGGTCAGCTCACGGATCGCCTCGACCGGGTCGGAGTTCTTCGAGTTCACGGTGTGGGTGGCGCCCATCGAGCGCGCCTTGTCCAGCTTGCGGTCGTCGATGTCGACGGCGATGATCCGCGCCGCGCCCGCCAGCCGGGAACCGGCGATCGCCGCGTCTCCCACGCCACCGCAGCCGATCACCGCGACGGTGTCCCCCCGGCCCACGTTGCCGGTGTTGATGGCGGCGCCGATCCCGGCCATCACCCCGCACCCCAGCAGCCCGGCCACCTGCGGCGCCACACTCGGGTCCACCTTGGTGCACTGCCCGGCCGCGACCAGCGTCTTCTCCGCGAACGACCCGATTCCCAGCGCGGGCGAGAGCTCCTGTCCGGTCGCGGCGAGCGTCATCCTCTGCGAGGCGTTGTGGGTGTTGAAGCAGTACCACGGGCGCCCCCGTAGACAGGCCCGGCAATTCCCGCACACGGCCCGCCAGTTGAGGATCACGAAGTCACCGGGGGCGACATCGGTGACGCCCTCGCCGACCGCCTCCACGACTCCCGCCGCCTCATGACCGAGCAGGAACGGGAAGTCGTCCGAGATCCCGCCCTGCTTGTAGTGCAGGTCGGTATGACACACCCCGCAGGCCTGCACCTGTACGACCGCTTCCCCCGGGCCGGGGTCGGGCACCAGGATCGTCTCCACCCGGACCGGCTCGTCCTTGCCCGGTGCGATCACGCCGCGAACTTCCTGCGCCATGGTGGTGAACCTTTCCTTCCGCCGGTGTCCGTCTCCTCGACCCTACGTGCAACTGATCAGTAACGGCACGGGAGCGGATCCGTCACCGCAGGAAGCCCCGGACGGCCCGGCCCAGCGCCTCCTCGTCCCGGGTCTCCGCGCCGCCCAGGGCCAGCAGCCGGTGCGGCACATGGACCAGTGTCTCGGCGACCTGCCGGGCCGAGGTCCCCGGAAGGCCCGGCTCGACCAGCACCAGGTCCGCCCGGTCGGCGGCGAGGGCGGCCGTGCGCAGGCCGATCTCGTCGAAGGGCCGGACGGTGGTCGCGTAGAGGACCGCCAGGTCGAGGCCCGCGGTGGCGCGCAGCACCGGGTCGAGGGTGGAGCCGACCGCGAGGACCACGCCGTCGAGGCCTTCCCGGACGAGTTCGAACCCTTCCGTCGCTCCGCGCGGCTCGGTGTTGGAGTCGGCACAGACATGGACGTACGCCCGTTCGCCGCCCGCCACCGCGGCCAGCACGGCTCGGCGCACTTCGGCGGGGTGGCCCGGGACATGCACGGTCCAGCCGGGAGTGGCGGCGAACCTGGTCAGTTCCTCCACCGCTCCGTAGCCGACGAGGACCGTACCGCTCGTCGTGGAGTCCGGAAGGGATTCGGCGGCGGCGATCAGCATGTCGGAGTGCACAGGACGACCTCCTGGTGAGGATATTCATTCGACGCGTCAAGAATTCGTCAGGAAACAGGCTCGACGGTCACTCATATCGCTCTGGATTCCCCGCACTTGAGTCACCCACCCCGGAAATTCAACACCTTTAACAGGCTCACAGGAATGTAGACGTCTCTTTGCCCGGTCCAGATGTCCGCCTGGTTCTTGACGACGGACCGCCGCGTTTACCTTGATGCTCGTCTCTCCTTGTAGACGAAGCGGAAGGGGACATCCCGCCATGGCCCAGAGCGACACATGTCCGGCGACCGGTCCGTCGGTCCATCTCATCGCCGGACCGACCGGTGTCGGCAAGAGCGCGGCGGCCACGCGACTGGCCCGGGCGACCGGTGCCCCGATCGTGGTCGCCGATCGCCTCCAGTGCTTCACCGACCTCGCCACCACGAGCGCCCGCGCGGGTGCCGATGTGCCGGGTGTGCGCCGGTACTGGCTCGGGGACCGCACCTTCGCCGACGGTGACCTGTGCGCGACGGAGGCGACGGACACCTTAATCGCGCTGGTGGAGCGGCTCGGCGCGGGGCAGGGGTCGGTGATCGTCGAGGGTGGCTCGATCTCCCTGCTGCGGGAGCTGGCCGCCCGGCGGGCCGAGCTGTCCTGGCGGCTGTCGGTCCGCCTTCTGTCCCCGCCCGGCAGGGACGAGTACGTCGCCGCGCTCGCCCGCCGGGCACGCGGGATGCTCGCCCCGCAGGCTCCGGGGCACAGCCTCCTCGAAGAACTGGCCGCGCTGTGGCGCGAGCCGCGGCAGCGGCTGTTCGCGGCCTCCGTCAACGGCTTCGAGGCGGTCCTCGAATGCTGCGCCAAGTACGCCCTGGATGTGGAGTCCGTCGACCGGCAGCCTCTTTCGGAACACGTAACGGATCGGATGGCCGCGCTGATCGCCGAACGGCATGCCGAACATGGATTTCTCCAGCACCGCGTGTTCTCCGAAATTTTCGACAGTCGAATAGCGGGCTCGGGGTTCGACGGATTCGACGGCCACCTCCTGGAGGGTGCCGCGTGAATGCGATCCGGGAGGACATGGCACTCGCCTCGCACGATTTCGGCCACATCGTCGAATCCCGCCCGCTCGCAGTCGTGACGCCGCGTTCCGGTGGCGCGGTCCGGGAAATCGTCTCCTTCGCCGGTGCGCAGGGGTTGCCCGTCGCCGCCCGCGGCTGCGGACAAGCCCCGTACGGGCAGGGCCAGGCGCACGGCGGATACGTCGTCGACATGGGCGGACTCGACGAGGTGCGCTGCGTGCCGGGCGACCGGACGCTGGTCGCCGGGGCCGGCGCGACCTGGGGCGAGGTCGTGCGGGTCGCGCTCGCCGAGGGGCTGGTGCCGCCGGTGCTCCCCGACCATCTGGGTGCCAGCGTCGGCGGGGTGCTGAGCACCGGCGGGTTCGGCGGGTCGAGCCACCGCCGCGGTCTGGTCGCCGACTGGGTGCGGGAGCTGGAGGTGGTCACCGGCGCCGGCGAGCGACTGGTCTGCTCGCCCGAGCGGCATCCGGACCTGTTCGGCGCGGTCCTGGCCGGACTCGGCCAGTGCGCCCTGATCGTGCGGGCCACGCTCCGGCTGGTGCCCGCCCCGGTACGCGTCCGCCGCTACCGCCTCTATCACGAGGATCCCGCCGGCTTCTTCACGGACCAGCGCAGGCTGGCCCGCGACGGCCGGTTCAGCCATGTCGCGGGCCAGGCACGCCCGGCGCTCGGCGGCACCTGGCGGTACATGATCGAGGCGGTGGCTCCGTACGACGGTGGACTCCCCCGCGTCGACGACCTGTCGACCGGTGACGACCTGTTGATCGGTGACCTGGACCACGACCGGGACACCGAGGAGATCGAGGATCTGTCGTACGCCGAGTACCTGCACCGCCTGGACCGCGACGAGCGGCTGCTGCGTGCCACGGGCGAGTGGGACCGCCCGCATCCCTGGCTCACGCTGCTGCTCCCGGAGGCGGCGGCCGTGGCCTTCGTCCCGGCGGTGCTGGCCGAGGCCGATCAACAGGGCCTCAGGTGCTGCGGCGTGGTGCAGTTGCGTCCGCTCTCCGGGCGCGTGCTCCGCGCGCCGCTGCTGCGCAGGCCGCCCGGCGAACTCCTGTGCCTGCTCTCCCTGATGCGCACCGCACCGCCCACCGATCCGGGCACCGTACAGCGCATGGTCGCCGCCAATCGCGGCCTGTACGAGCGAGCCGGAGCGGTGGGCGGGGTCCTCCATCCCGTCAGCGCGCTGCCGATGGCGCCCGAGGACTGGCGGGCCCATTTCGGTCCCGACTGGGCCGGCTTCGCCGGTGCCAAGGACCAGTACGACCCGCGGCACATCCTGACCAGGGGGTACGGGCTGTGGGCGTGAGCGCCGTGACCGTCTTCTGCGGTGCGTCCGCCGGGCACCGCCCCGCCCCTCTGCACGCCGCAGCCGACCTGGGCCGTGCCCTGGGCAAGGCCGGGATACGTCTGGTCTACGGCGGGGCCCGCACCGGTCTGATGGGCGCCGTCGCGGACGGGGCGCTGGGCGCGGGAGGCTCGGTGACCGGGGTGGTGCCGCGCGCGATGCTGCCGTACGAGATCACCCACACAGGGCTCACCGAGCTCGAAGTGGTCGCCGACCTCCACGAACGCAAGGCACGGATGGCCGAGTCGGGCGACGCGTTCGTGGCACTGCCGGGCGGTCTGGGCACGGCGGAGGAGCTCCTGGAGGTTTTGGCCTGGGCCCAGTTGGGCCTGCACCGCAAACCGTGCCTCCTGCTCGACCCGTCCGGTTTCTACCGTCCGCTGCTGTCCTTCCTGGAGCACGCCAGGGACGAGGGTTTCCTGCATCCCGGGGATCTGGAGCGGATCGTGGTGTGCCGGTCGGCCGAGGAGGTGCTCGCGCGGCTGGCGAGCCCGCCGATGGCCGACGCTCCGGTGCCGGTGCCGCGGGGCCGGACCGCGTTCCTGTTCTCGGCGGCCGGCTCGCAGCAGCCGGGGATGGGACGCGAACTCCACGCCACGTCACCGGTGTTCGCCGAGACCCTCGACGAGGTGTGCGGCCTGCTCACCCCCTACCTGGACCTGCCGCTGCGGGACGTGATGTTCGCCCAGGCCGGGACGCGCACCGCGGCGCTGCTCGACCGGGTGGCGTACGGCTTTCCGGCGATCTTCGCGCTCCAGGTCGCCCAGTACCGGCTGCTGGAGAGCCAGGGGCTGCGCCCGGACGTGCTGTTCGGGTACTCGGCCGGGAACATGGCGGCGGCGCACGCGGCGGGGGTGTTCTCGCTCGCGGACGCCTGTCGTGCGGTCGGCACGCTGTCGCGGCTGGTACGGACCCTGCCGGAGGGCGGATGCATGGCCGCGGTGGAGGCGGGGCCGCAGGAGCTGCACCTGGGGCCGGGCGCGGTGGTCGCGGCGGTCAACGGGCCCCGGTCCGTCGTCGTGTCCGGGGACCGCGAGGCGGTGACGGCCCTGTGCGCGCAGTGGTCGGCCCGCGGCCGCCGCACCCATGTGCTGCGCGTGGACGCTGCTCCCCACTCCCCGCTCTTCGAGCCCCTCCTCGCCGACTACCACCGCACCCTGCTCACGATGGAGCTCCACGTCCCCCGCATCCCCCTGGTGTCCGACACCACGGCCGAACCGGTCACCAGGGCGGCCACCGAACCCGGCTACTGGGTACGCGCCCTGCGTCGACCCGTCCGCTTCGCGGACGCGGTCGCCCAGCTGCACGCCGAGGGCACGACCACCTTCGTCGAGCTGGGACCGGGCGAGGTCCTGACCGGCATGCTCGACGCCTGTCTGCCCCGCGGGGCCGGCCGTCCCCTGCTCCTCTCCGTGACACGGAACTGGCGGGCCCTGCGCAAGGAGACGGACGTAGCCTGAAGGCTCCGCCCGACCCGCAAGGAGCGCCGTGAGCATCGCCGCGACCGAGCAGGCCCCGCCCACCTGGCGGCTGCTCCTCGGATACGTCCGACCCCACCGCTGGGCCCTGCTGGCGGGCGCCCTGCTCTCGCTGGTCACGGGCGCCACCGGGCTGCTGCTGCCGCTCGTGGCACGGGAGTTGATCGACGACCTCTCCCACGACCGCACCATCACGGGCGCGTTGCTCGTCATGTCCGGCCTGGTGGTGACCAACGCGGCGGTGGGCGCGCTGGGTTCGTACGTGCTGCGGCGCACCGCCGAGTCGGTCGTGCTCGGCGCACGGCGCTCGTTGTCGTCGTACCTGCTGCGGCTGCGCATCACGGCCGTGGACCGCAGTGAACCGGGCGACCTGATGGCCCGCATCACCTCGGACACCACGCTGCTGCGCGAGGTCACCACCGACTCCCTCGTCGGCCTCGGCACCGGCGGGCTCACCCTGGTGGCGACGGTGGTCATGATGGGGCTGGTCGATCCGGTGCTGCTGGCCGTCACCCTGGCCGTCATCGCGGGCGCGGGCACGATCCTCGGCGTGATCGTCCCGCGCATCAACAAGGCCAGCAGACAGGCTCAGGACGCGGTCGGCGTGATGGGGGCCTCGCTGGAACGGATCCTCGGCGCGCTGCGCACGGTGAAGGCGTCCGGCGCGGAGCACCGGGAGGAACGGACACTGCACGCGGCCGCGGAGGAGTCGTGGCGGCAGAGCGTGCGGGCCGCCAAGTGGTCGGCGGCCGCGGGCAACACGGCGGGGCTGGCGATGCAGATCGCCTTCATCACGGTGCTCGCGGTGGGCGGGGCGCGGGTGGCGACCGGGTCGATCGACGTCGGCACGCTGGTGGCGTTCCTGCTGTACGTCTTCTACCTGATGTCGCCGATCCAGCAGGTCGTCGGCGCGATCACCCAGTACCAGACGGGCGCCGCGGCCCTCGCCCGTATCCAGGAAGCCCTGCGACTGCCCGCCGAACCCGCCGGTGAGCCCGCCCCGTTGCCCGCCGTCGGCGCGGAGCCCGCCGCCGTCGGCTTCACCGACGTACGGTTCCGCTACGCCGACGACCTCCCCTACGTCCACCACGGTGTGACCTTCTCGGTGCCCGCCCAGGGCATGACGGCGTTCGTCGGCCCCTCCGGTGCCGGGAAGACGACGGTCTTCTCGCTCATCGAGCGGTTCTACGACCCGGAGTCCGGGGCGATCACGCTGGACGGCCGCGATCTCGCCGACTGGGAGTTGCCGCAGCTGCGTTCGGCGATCGGCTATGTCGAGCAGGACGCCCCGGTGCTGTCGGGCTCGCTGCGCGACAATCTGCTGCTGGGCAACCCGGACGCGGACGACGCGGCGTTGGCACGGGTCCTGAAGACAACCCGTCTGGACGGCCTGGTGGCCCGTCTTCCCGGCGGAGTCGACACGCTCGTCGGTCACCGCGGCACCAGGCTCTCCGGCGGCGAACGCCAACGTGTCGCCATCGCCCGCGCCCTGCTGCGCCGTCCCCGTCTGCTCCTCCTCGACGAGGCCACCTCGCAGCTGGACGCGGTGAACGAGGCCGCGCTGCGCGACACGGTCGCCGACGTCGCCCGTACGACGACCGTGCTCGTCGTCGCCCACAGGCTGTCCACGGTGACGATGGCCGACCGGATCGTGGTCATGGACGCGGGCCGGGTGCGGGCGGTGGGGACGCATCGGGAACTGGTGGCCGCGGACCCGCTGTACGCGGAGCTGGCGGCCACGCAGTTCCTCGCGACGGCGGGCTGAACGCGGCATGCCGCTCAGGGCATCTGGCAGGATCCTCGGATGATCCCGCGCCGTCCCACGCACCTTCTGTTCGACTTCTTCGGCACGCTCGTCGACTATTCGCCGAGCCGGACGGAACAGGGCTATCGGCGCTCCCACGCGTTGTTGCGCGAGTTCGGCGGGCAGTGGGGTTACGAGCGGTTCCTGGACGCCTGGTCCGCCGCCTCCGCCCGGTTCGACCAGCACAGCGCGGTCGACGACCGTGAGTTCTCCATGGCCGACGTCACGACCGCGTTCCTGCGCGAGGCACTGCCTCGGGAACCGTCACCCGGACAGGTGGAGGCCTTCGTCGCGGCCTACCTCGCCGAGTGGAGTGCCGCGGTGCGCCACCCCGCCGGTATCGACGTCCTGCTCAAGGCGTTGAGCTCGGAGTTCCGTCTGGCGGTGGTGTCGAACACGCACAGCCCGACCATGGTGCCCGAGCAGCTGGCCGCGATGGGGGTGCTCGACGCCATGGACGCCGTCGTGCTCTCCGTGGACGTGGGCAGACGCAAGCCCCACGCGGACATCTATCAGGCGGCGATGCGCCAACTCGGGGCCCCCGCCCAGGACGTGTGGTTCATCGGCGACTCCTACGAGGCCGACTACGTCGGTCCGCGCCGCATGGGTATGGAGGCACTCCTGATCGATCCGGGGGACACGGCGTCCGTCCCGCCGCATCATCGGCTGGACACGGTCTTCGACCTGCCGGACCGGCTCGCCCGCGTGAACGGTTGATCCTTCACCGCGAGAAGCCGGACGCCTATGAGGTCTCCAGCCTGCGCAGCCGCTCCGCATCACCCGTGCGCGGACACGTGGAGCAGGCCTCGGCCGGGCGGATCGCGTAGAACATGCAGCAGCCGGTGCGGGTACGCGTGGCGTGGCGGGTGCCGTCGTCGCCCACCAGACAGCGGAAGTCGGCGCCGCTGGGGTACGGGGGCACGGGGATCGGCAGCACCTCGGTGGCGGCCCTGATCGCGGCGCCCTCCTGGCCCAGCATCCGGCCCAGGTACCAGAGGGCGGAGACGAGGTCGTCGGAGACCATCCCCCACAGGGCGCGTGACCGACGGCGCGCGACAGGGCCGAGGGCCGCGAGCAGGGGGCGCATGTGCTCGGCGAGGGACATGCGCAACTGGGCGCGCAACTGGTCCTCCTGAGGAAGCGTCAGCACGCCGGGGAGTGCGGCCACCGGGTCGCCGGGCAGACAGGCGAGTTCGGTGCCGGGGGTGATCTCGTACGTCCCTGAGGCGAGGTCGAGACGCAGGTCCTCGGGGCGGATGCGGGGCACCCTCCGTTCGAGGTACCAGGTGCCGCCCATGAGCACACCGACGGACCAGGCGTAGTCGTGCAGGGCGCGGGAGGCGGCGACGTCCGGGCGTACGGCGACTCCGTAGCGGTCGCGGATGCGGGCCGCCTCGGCCTCGACGAACGCGTCCAGCACAGAGCGGTCCGACGCCAACCGGTCGGCCGTCACACCCCCTTGGTCACCCTCGGCGACTCTCGCGTCCAGCGCTTCGCAGATGCCGGCCAGCCGTCGGTAGACGTCACCGAGGGCTCGGGAGACGGCACCGTCCGGCGTGGTCTTGAGGGCCAGGGACATCGACGTGCTCCAGGTGCGGGGAGTTTCAGCAGAGGATCAATAGGCAAGCCTTACCTTACCTTGATCAAGGGAGCCGCACGTCAAGCCACCTCAAAGGAATCGCACAGTCAGTTGAAAACTAAAGCAAGCCTCACCTAAGCTCACGCCTCGTGACTGCGACCCACCGGGACGCACCCCCCACAGGTGTGTCCTTTCGTGCCTTCAGGCACATACCGCTCTTCCTGACCGGCCTCGCGGCCCTGACCCTCTGCACCGCTCTCAGCCTCGCCCTCGGCGCCCGCTCGGTGCCCCTGTCCACCGTGACCGACGCCCTGTTCGGCCACGCCCACGGGCGCGACGCCCTCGTCGTGACCGGGCTAAGGCTCCCGCGCACCGTCATCGGCCTCGCGGTCGGTGCCGCGCTCGGTGCCGCCGGGGCCGTCGCGCAGGGCATCACCCGCAACCCGCTCGCCTCCCCCACGACCCTCGGCATCAACGCGGGCGCGGGCTTCGCGGTCGTCGTCGCGATCTACGCGCTGAAGCTCAACGACCCGGTCGAGTACGTGTGGTTCGCGTTCGCCGGAGCCGCGGCCGCGGCAGTCTTCGCACAGGCGCTGGCCCGCCGCGCCGGTGACATCGATCCCGTACGGCTCGCCCTCGGCGGCACCGTGCTCCAACTCGTGCTGCTGTCCTGGACGTCCGCGGTGATGCTGCTGAACCAGCGCACGCTCGACGAGGCCCGCTTCTGGCTCGCCGGCTCCCTGTCCGGACGCACCCTCGACACCCTGTGGCCGGTCCTGCCGACCCTGCTGCTCGGCATCGTCATCGCGCTGGCCGTCTCCCCCGCCCTCAACGCCCTTGCCCTGGGCGACGATTCGGCGCAGGCCCTCGGTGTCCCGGTGGCCCGGATCCGGCTGGCCGGCGGCGTCGCGGTCGTCCTGCTCGCCGGATCGGCGGTCGCGGTGGCCGGACCGATCGCCTTCATCGGGCTCGCCGCACCCCATCTCGTACGTCCGCTGCTCGGCGGCGACCACCGGCTGCTGGTGCCCGGCTGTCTGATCGCCGGTCCGCTGCTGCTGCTCGCGGCCGATGTGCTCGGCCGGATGGTGATCCGCCCCTCGGAGCTGGAGGTCGGCATCGTGACCGCGTTCCTGGGCGCGCCGCTGCTGGCGCTGCTGGCCCGGAAGGTGGCGACCCGGTGAACCGCTCCAGGACCCGTACGCGCGTGCTCGTCCTCGCCACCTCCGGTCTCGTCGCGCTGTCCGTGCTGCTCACCGTCTCCCTGACGACCGGTGAGATGCGGATCCCCGCCGTCACGGCGCTGCGTGCCCTGGTCGGGGTGGGCGACGCGGGAGACGTCCTCGTGGTGCAGCAGTTCCGGACGCCCCGGTCCATGGCGGCCATCGTCGGCGGCGCCGGGCTCGGCGTGGCGGGCTGTGTGCTGCAACGGCTGTTCCGCAACCCCCTGGCCTCCCCGGACGTCATGGGGGTGACCGGCGGGGCCTCGCTCGGCGCGGTCGCGCTGATCGCCGCCGGGGCCTCCCAGACGCTGGTCCCGCTCGGAGCACTCGCCGGAGGCCTCCTCTCGGCCCTGCTGCTGGGCGTGTTCGCCTGGGGATCCGGGCTCGCCGTCACCCGCCTGGTGCTCACCGGGCTCGCCGTCCAGGCGGGGCTCGCCGCCGCCGTGAACCTGATGATCGTGCGCTTCCCGGCCGAACTGGCCGGATCGGCGCTGCAGTGGACCACGGGCTCGGTGTACGGGCGGACGTGGACGGAGGTGTGGGGAGCGGGCGGTGCCATGGTCCTCGCGCTCGCCGCCGCCTTCGTACTGCATCGCCGGCTGGCCGTGCTCGACCTCGGGGACGACTCCGCGGGCGCCCTCGGCCTCAACACCTCCACGGCACGCCTCCAACTGCTCGTCCTCGCGGTCGTGCTGGCCTCGTTCGCCGCCGCGCTCGCCGGTCCGGTGACGTTCGTGGCGCTCGCGGTGCCGCACATCGTGCGGTTCGTCACCGGACCGCCCACCGCCGTCTCGCTCGCGCTGGCCGGACTCACCGGAGCGGTGCTGCTGCTCGCCTCCGACCTGGTGGTGCAGCACCTGCTGCCGATCGAGGGGCTGCCGGTGGGCGCGGTCACCGCCACGCTCGGCGCGCCCTGGCTGCTGGTGCTGATGTTCCGCCAGAGCTCGCCCGTGAAGAGGAGCCACGCATGACCGGCGCACGGAGCACGGGCCGGATGCCGCTCAAGACCGGCGTACAGAGGACGGGCCAGGAGCCGCCCGAGACCGGCGTACAGAAGACGGCCCAGGACCCCCTCAAGACCGCCGTACAGGAGCCGCGCATGACCACCGCCAACCAGCTCTCGACGCAGCGCCTCGACCTCCGGTACGGCGACCGGCTGATCGTCGGCGGCCTCGACCTCACCCTCCCCGGCGGCGCCGTCACCGCGATCGTCGGCCCCAACGCCTGCGGCAAGTCCACATTGCTGCGCGGACTGAGCCGGCTGCTGGCCCCGGCCGCCGGCACCGTCACCCTCGACGGCTCCGACATCCACCGCATGTCGGCGAAGTCCCTGGCGCTGCGCATGGGTCTGCTGCCGCAGCAGCCGGTCACGCCCGAGGCGATCACCGTCGAGGCGCTCGTACGGCTGGGCCGCTATCCGCACCAACGGCTGCTGAGCCCCTGGTCGGCCGCCGATCAGAAGGCGGTGGACGAGGCCCTGGAGCGCACCGGGACCGCGTCCCTGCGCGACCAGCCGGTGGACCAGCTCTCCGGCGGTCAGCGGCAACGTGCCTGGATCGCCCTGGCGTTGGCCCAGGACACCGAGCTGCTCCTGCTCGACGAGCCCACGACCTTCCTCGATCTGCGGCACCAGCTCGACGTACTCGACCTGGTGGCCGCCCTGCACGCCGAGGCGGGCCGCACCGTGGTGATGGTGCTGCACGACCTCGGACAGGCCGCCCGTTACGCGGACCACATGGTGGTCCTCAAGGACGGCCGGCTCGCCGCCGCCGGAGCCCCGGCGGACGTCCTCGACGCGGAGCTGGTGAAGTCCGTGTTCGACGTGGACTGCCGGGTCATCCCCGACCCAGAGACCGGCACCCCGCTGGTCGTCCCGAAGAGCAGCGGGGTGCGGCACTCCGCCGCGACCGCCTGATCCACTCCTACCAGGAAGAACCAACCCCCCATGTCCCACCGCTCCGCCATGCCCGGAATCCGCCGGATTCTGGCCTCTCTGCTGGCCGTGACACTCGGTACCGCCGTTCTGGCCGCGTGCGGCTCGGAGTCCGAGGACTCCGCCTCCGCGAAGCCCGCCGCCGATTCGGGCGGCGCGTTCCCGCGCACCCTCAAGACCGCCATGGGCGACGTCAAGATCCCCTCCCAGCCGAAGCGGGTCGTCGTGCTCGACACCGGTGAGCTGGACGACGTGACGCTGCTCGGCATCGACCCGGTCGGCGCGGTCGCCCCGCACTTCAAGACGGAGGGCGGCTTCCCGACGTACCTGAAGGGCGAGTTGAAGAACACCGCCGACGTCGGCCCGCTCCTGGAGCCCAACCTGGAGAAGATCGCGTCGCTCAAGCCCGATCTGATCCTGTCCTCCAAGGTCCGGCACGAGAAGGTCTACGACAAGCTCGGCGCCATCGCCCCGACCGTCTTCACCGAGACCACCGGCGGTGTCTGGAAGGAGAACCTGAAGGTCCACGCCGAGGCGCTGGGTCTGGAGAAGGAGGCCGCGGCCAAGCTGAAGGAGTACGAGACGCGGGCCAAGGCGCTGGGTGAGGCCATCAGGAAGAAGGACGGCGGCACCATGCCGACCGCGTCCGTGGTCCGCTTCATCGCCGGTCCGACCCGGCTGTACCAGTCCAACTCCTACAGCGGTGTGGTCCTGGACGACATCGGCTTCAAGCGGCCGTCCTCGCAGGTCTCGAACGACCCCGAGGTCACCATGAAGGACGTCAGCCCGGAGCAGATCGACCAGGCCGACGCCGACCTGGTCTTCGTCACCTCCGCGGACGTGGACGACAAGACGCAGAAGAAGCAGGTCACTTCGAACCCGGTGTGGAAGTCCCTGCCCGCCGTGAAGGACGGCAAGGTCTTCGAGGTCCCGGACGAGACGTGGATGTCCGGCATCGGCGTCCAGGCCGCCGAGCAGATGCTCGCGGACGTGGCCAAGGCCACCGGCGTGCCGCTTCCCGCCGAGTAACTCCCGCTGAATCGGGGCGGGCCGCAGCCACGGCCCAGGCCCGCCCCTTCAACCCCCCACCCGCTAGCGGAAGTTCTCCTCCACCCATGCGTCTGTACCTGCTCGCCCTCAACCCGACCGACTCCGTCACCGAGGGCTTTCTGCCCGCGGCCGCCCGCCTGGGCCTGGACGTCACCGTCCTCACCGACCAGCCCGACGCCCACCGCACGACCTACCCGGACATCGAGATCCTTCAGTGCGACGTCCGCGACTTCCGGGCCGTCGTCACCCGCGTCTCCACCCACCACCGCCCCGACGCGGTCTTCACCAACAGCGACCACCTCCAGACGCAAGCCGCCCTGACCGCCGCCTACTTCGGGCTCCCCGGCAAGGACTGGCGGGCCACCCTGCGCTGCAAGGACAAGGCCGAGATGCGCCGCCGCCTCGCCGACACGGGCGTGGACACGGTCTGGTCGACCGAGCTCACCGGACCGACCGCGCTGCCGGACGCCCCGTACCCCTGTGTCGTCAAGCCGCGCGAGGGGGTGGCCAGCGAGGACGTCGTCCTCGTCGACAACGCCGAGGACCTGGTGACACGGTCCGAGGAGATCTTCGACCGGCGCCCCGGCACCGTACTGGTCGTCGAGGAGTACCTCCCCGGCGAGCTCTACACCCTGGAGACGCTGGGCGACGGGCAGACCCGGCACGTCCTGGGCGGCTTCCACACCGAGCTGTCGCCGCCGCCGTACTTCATCGAGGAACGCCTCACCTTCGTGCCGTCCCACCCCGGGCCGGTCGTCGATCAGGTCCTCGCCCAACTGGACGCGCTGGGCGTCGGGTTCGGCGCCTGTCACACCGAGTTCGTCGTGCACGAGGGCCGGGCGAGGATCATCGAGGTCAACTACCGCGCCATCGGCGACCAGTGCGACCTGCTGCTGGCGCGGCTGCTGGAGATCCCGCTCTTCGAGCACATCCTCCGCGCCCACCTGGGTGAGCCGCTCCCCGCGGACCTGGGCGCCCGCCACGACGGCGCCGCCCGCCTGGACTACCCCTGCGCCGAACGCCCCGGCACCCTCACCGACGCCCCCGCGGCAACGGAACTGACCGTCGAAGGCGTCCACTTGACATACCGTCCGCTGCGCGCGGCGGGCGAGCGGCACGAGCTGTACGGCACCAACCGCGACTACCTCGGCGTGCTGCGCGCCGCGGGCACCGACCAGCCGACGGTGGACCGGGTGGCGACCGACTTCCTGGCCGGGCTGCGCTGGGAGATCCAGCCGTGACGGCCGCGCCGACCGCGACGACCGACACCTGCGAGGAGGAACTGCTCACGCGCGTGCTCAGCGCCCTGCTCCGCGAGGACGTGGTGGGGCTGCGCACCGGCAGTACGCTCGTGCACCGGCCGGACGGCCCCTGGCTGCGGCTGCCGACCGAGGACGACGCGCTGCTCCTGCCCGTCGCCGAGGACGGCTTCCAGTGCGAGTACGCCGCCCGGCTGCCCCTGCTCGTCCGTGAGTCGGACGGCACCGAGCTCACCTCGTACGGCACCGTCCTCGCCGCACTGCGCGCACTCGCCGACCCCGTGGACCGAGGCGGCTACGACGCCTTCGCCGAGGAGTGCCGGCAGACCCTGGCCACCCTGCGACTGCACACGGCCACCCGGTCCGAGGTCGAGGGGAGGCTCGGCGGCGACTCGGCGCGGTGGCCCCCGCTGGCGTACGACACACTCGCCGCCCGGCTCGACCATCCGGTGTATCCGACCGCGCGCGGCCGCTCCGGCCTCGGTGAGCCGCAACTGCGGGCCCACGCGCCGGAGTTCCACCCGCGGTTCGCGCTGCGCTGGGTCGCCCTGCGCCGGGAGTCCGTCACCCTGGCCGGCACGCTCCCCGACTTCTGGCCCACACCCCGCCGGCTCGGTCTCGCCGGGGTGGAGGGCACGCATGTGGTCCTGCCGGTGCATCCGTTGACGGTCGACGCCCTGCGGGACGCCGGGCTCCCGGACGGGGCGGTGTTCGCCGACCGGGCCCACCTGGAGGTCGTGCCGACGCTGTCGATGCGCACGGTGGCCGTGAACCCGTCGGTGCATCTCAAACTCCCGCTGGCCACGGCGACGTTGGGTCTGCGCAACAAGCGGACCGTCAAGCCCGGCACGCTCGTGGACGGCGCCGCGGGACAGCGGCTGCTGGAGGCCGTGATCGTCCGGGAGCCCCGGTTCCACGGCACGATCCTGCACGCCGACGAGGCGACGTACGCCCATGCGGGGCACGAGCTGCTGGCCGTCCTGTGCCGGCGCTTCCCGGCCGACCTGGACGGCGCCGACGTCGTACCGCTGGCCGCCCTGCTCGCCGACGCCCCGGACGGGCGGCTGGTCGTCGACCACCTGGCCGACCGCTTCTACGGTGGCGACCCGCTGGCCCTGTTCGACGCGTTCCTGACCCTGCTGTTCGACTGGCAGACCACACTGTTCGGGTACGGCATCGCGCTGGAGTCGCATCAGCAGAACGTCTCGCTGGTCCTGCGGCCCGGCAGTCTGCGGCTGCTGTTCAAGGACAACGACGGGCCCCGCGTCAACGCGAAGCGGCTCGGCGCGGTGCTTCCCGGCCCGTGGGGCTTCGACGACGCACGGACCTATGTCTCCGGATACGGGCCGGTCGCCGACCTGTTCGCCACCATCACGGTCCATCTGTGCGCGGGCTCCTACGCGTTCGGACTCCCCCGGCACCGGCGGGCTCTGCTCGATCTCGTCCGCGACCGGCTGGCCGAAGCCGTGGACCGGCTCGGTGGGGACGCGGCCGCCGCCCTGCGCGAGCGGGTGCTGGACGCGCCGCGGCTGCCGGTGAAGGCGATGGTCACGGCCGGCTCGCTGCTGTCCAAGGAGCGGTCCGGCGCGGCCGACATCAACAAGCACTACACCTCCGGACCCAACTACCTGCTGCGACAGGGGGGTTCGGCATGAGCGCCGGGGCCCTGCGGATCCCGCGGTCCGCCTCCGGGCGCGGTCAGGTGCACGCGGTGGCCGCCTGCTATTTCGTGGCGTCCTTCGCGGCCCTGGGCCTGCCGCCGTACCTCACCGAGATCCTGCCGGCGCTGGGCGACCGCGACGCCCGTTGGGCGGGGGTGCTCTATGTCGTCCCGACCGTGTTCGGGGGCCTCGCGGCCCCGATGTGGGGGCGGCTCGCCGACCGCTACGGCCGCAAACGGCTGCTGCTGCGCGCCCAGTTGGGGCTCGCGGTGGCCTTCCTGCTCGCCGGGTGGGCCGACTCGCTGGCCACCTTCACGGTCGCGCTCGTCCTCCAGGGGATCCTGGGCGGCACCTTCGCCGCCTCCAACGGATATCTGGGCGCGGCCCTGGAGGGCCCGGCCCTGTCCAAGGCGCTGACCCTGATGCAGGGCAGCGCCCGAGCGGCCCTGGTCTTCGCACCGATCGTGGTCGGCGCGCTGTCCGGCTGGCTGTCCCCGCACCGGCAGTACGCGCTCCTCGCCATACTCCCCCTCACGGCCGCGCTGCTGCTGGCGGCCCTGCCCGAACCGGAGCCGGTCGCCCGCACCACGAGCGAGACCGCCACCGCGGATCACACATCTGCGGTGATGTCGCTCAAGGCGCTCTACGCACTCGAGTTCGCCTTCGTCTTCTCCACCGTCATCTCCTTCCCCTATCTCATCGCCCTGGTCGACGACCGGCTCCCGGGCACCTCGCCAACCCTGTCAGGAGTGCTCTTCGCCCTCCCCCACCTGTGCTATCTGGTGGCGGCGCTGGCCGTGCACTCCAGGTTCCGCGGCCGTCCCAGGACCGGGATCGTGCTCGGTTTCGTCCTCATCGCGCTCGGCCTCGCCGGACACGGCGTCGTCGACTCGCTGCCCGCGCTGATCGCCGTACGGCTGCTGCTCGGCGCGGGCCTCACGCTCGGCCTGGTGTGTCTGCAGGTGCTCGCGGCGGACTGCGCCAAGGGCCGCGCGCCCGGCGGGCTGTTCGGCTCGCTGGAGTTCTTCTCCAAGGCCGGCGCGGTCGCCGCCGGTCTCGCCGCGGCCGCCGGCAGCGTCCGCTTCGGCCCCACCGCCCCCGTGCTGACCGGTGCCGCAGCTGCCGCCGTCACCGCCGTGGCGACCCTCCTCCCCTCCATGACCCCCCGCTGGAGCCGCTGATGCCCTCCCTCACCGATACGCCCGCGCGCACCGACCTGCCCACCGCCGACGACGTGGTGGCCCACACTCTCCTGAACTGTCTGCTGCGCGAGGTCTCCGGCCCCGAGCACCAGAGCGTGGTCACCGACGGCCGGCTCCTGCTGCGGCTGCCCCGCCGCGGTGTGCTGCTCCGCGTGACCCTGCGCCGCACCTCGCTGCTCGGCGCGCACCGGTTCACCGGTCCCGTGCAGGAACAGCGCGGCGGCGACTGGGCGGAGCTGGACTGGCGCCGCCTCGCGGAGTACACGCACGACGAGCTGTCGCTGCGGACCGGGGTGCGCAACGAGGAGTTCCTGGAGCAGATCGCCTCCAGCCACGAGGCCGTGACGACAGCTCTCACCGCGACCGGCGGCTCGCGGGGCGGCGATCCCTACCTCGTCTCCGAGCAGTCCCTGTTCTTCGGCCACCGCTTCCATCCCACGCCCAAGGCGCGCACCGGCGACCCGCGCGCCTGGTCGGCGTACGCGCCGGAGGCGGGGGCCGCCTTCCCGCTGCGGCACCTCGCCGTTCGGGAGCATCTGATCGCCGAGGAGGCCGCGGAGCCGTCGGCCACCGCCGCCCTGGACCGGCTGCGCGCCGACGTGCCGACCGGATACCGGCTGCTGCCCGCCCACCCCTGGCAGTACGACACACTCCGCGAGCACCCGGCGCTGAGCGCGGCGCTCGAGAACGGCGATGTCCTCGACCTCGGTCCGGGCGGGCGGCCCTTCGCGGCGACCGCGTCCGTGCGCACGCTCTACGACGGAGAGACCTTCCTCAAGTTCAGCTTGAACGTCCGGATCACCAACTGCCTGCGCAAGAACAGCAGTTACGAGCTGTCCGGTGCCGTCGCCCTGACCCGGGTCCTGGCCCCGGCCCTGGCCGACCTCGCCGAGCGCTTCCCGGGCAGCGCGGTGCTCCGCGAACCCGCCTACCGCACGCTCGCCCTGCCAGGGCCCGACGGCGGTCCGGACCAGGCGCTGTTCGAGGGCTTCGGCGTGATCGTCCGCGAAGGCCTTCCCGAGAGGCTCGCGCCCGGCACCACCGCCCTGCTGGCCGCCGCCGTCGCCGACGAGTACCCGAGCAGCGGCGCCCACATCTCCCGTCTGCTCGACGGGGCCGACGCACAGGCGGCCCTCGACTGGTGGTCGGCGTACCTCGATCTGCTCGTCCCGCCGGTCCTGGCCGCCTACTTCGACCACGGTCTGGTCCTCGAACCGCACCTCCAGAACGTCCTGGTGTGCGTGGACGGCGACGGCATGCCCGCCCAGGTGCTCTTCCGTGATCTGGAGGGCACCAAGCTCGTCCCCGAGCACCACGCCGACACCCTCGCGGCGCTGCCGCCCGAGGTCGCGGGCCCGATGACGTACGACGCGCAGCGCGGCTGGGACCGGGTCGTGTACTGCCTTCTGGTCAACCACGTCGCGGAGCTGCTCGCCGCCCTGGCCGATCTGCACCCGGCGGCGGAGGCCGAGCTGTGGGGCCGCGTCCGCTCGGCGCTCCGCTCGTACGCCGACCGGCTCGGCTGCCCGCCCCGCCTCTCCGCCCTGCTCGCCGGCGTACCGCTGCCCGCGAAGGCGAACCTGCTGACCCGCTGGGAGCGCAAGGCCGACCGCGAGGCCGGATACGTCCGTCTGCCGTCCCCGCTCGCCGAGGACATCCTGACCGGGAGCACCCGATGACCCCTGCCGTCCACGACCGCGCCCTCGCCCTCACGTCGTCCGAACTGCCCGCGTATCTCTACGACTTGGCCGCGCTGCGCACACACGCGGCCGCCGTACGGTCCGCCCTCCCCGAGCGGGTCGAGCTGTACTACGCCGCCAAGGCCAACCCGGAGCCGGAGATCCTCGCCGCGCTCGGTCCGTACGTGGACGGCTACGAGGTCTCCTCGGGTGGTGAACTCGCCCATGTGGCCAAGGCGGTGCCGGGGCGTCCGCTGGCTTTCGGCGGCCCCGGCAAGACGCCGGACGAGGTGACGGCCGCGCTGGAGCAGGGGGTCGAGCGCTTTCACGTCGAGAGCGTGTACGAGCTGCGGATGCTGGGCGAGCTGGCGCGGCGGGCGGGGCGGCGTGTCGCGGTGCTGGCGCGGGTCAACCTCGCCCTGTCCGACGGTTCGCTGGCGGGCAGTTCGCTGGCGATGGGCGGGCGTCCGACACCGTTCGGCATGGACCCGGACCAGGCTCTGGAGGTAATCCGCGCGCTCACGGACGACCCCTGTCCGCACCTCGAGCTGCGGGGTGTCCACGCCCACTTGGCCAGCGGTCTCGAAGCCCCGGAACAGCTCGCGGTGGCCGAGGCGATCGTGGCCTGGGCCACCGGACTCGGGGTCCCGGTCGCGGAGGTCAACGTCGGTGGCGGTATGCACGTCGACTATGCGGACCCGGACCGGCGCTTCGACTGGGCCGCGTACGGCGAGGGACTCGCCCGACTCACCGCGGCGCACCCGGAGGTGACGCTGCGCATCGAGCCGGGGCGGGCGATGACGGCGTACTGCGGCTGGTACGCCACGGAGGTGCTGGACGTGAAGCGCAGCCACGGTGAGGAGTTCGGTGTGGTCCGGGGCGGCACCCATCATCTGCGGACCCCGGCGACGAAGGGCCACGACCAGCCCTGCTCGGTCCTGAAGGTGGACGGCTGGCCGCACCCCTGGCCGCGACCGGCGGCAGAGGACGAACATGTCACGCTGGCGGGGCAGTTGTGCACACCGAAGGACGTACTCGCCCGCCGGGTCCCCGCATCCGGGCTGCGGGCCGGTGACCGGGTGGTGTTCGCGGTGGCGGGTGCCTACGCGTGGAACATCTCCCACCACGACTTCCTGATGCACCCCCGGCCCGGCTTCCACTTCCTGGACGCCGGGCCGGAGGTCACCGCACGGTCCTAGAACGGGTAGTGCGCCTGCTGGGTGGCGATGGTCACCCAGCGGGTGTTGGAGAAGGCCTCGATGCCCCAGCGTCCGCCGAAGCGGCCGTATCCGGAAGCCTTGAAGCCACCGAAGGGGGCCTGCGGCTCGTCGGCCACCGACTGGTCGTTGATGTGCACGATGCCGGTACGGACACCGCGGGCGACGGCCAGTCCGTGGGTGGCGTTCTCGGTGATGATGCCGCAGGTCAGACCGTTCTCCGTGTCGTTGGCGACGGCCACGGCGGCGGCGTCGTCGGAGAACGTCTCGACCACGCACACCGGACCGAACGCCTCGGCGTGGTAGATCTCGGCGTCCTTCGGCACATCGGTGAGCACGGTCGCCGGGTGCACCGCTCCGTCGGGCTTCCCGCCGCCGGTGAGGACCTTCGCGCCCTTGGCGACGGCGTCCTCGACCAGAGCGGCCACGCGCTGCGCGGCGGAGGCGGCGACGAGCGGCCCGACCACGGTGTGCGGGTGGTTCGGGTCGCCGGCCTGGAGCGAGGCCGTCTTGGCGGTGAACTTCCGGGTGAACTCCTCGGCCAGCGACTCGTGGACGAGGATCCGGTCGCCGGACATGCAGATCTGCCCGGCGTTCATGAACACGCTGAAGGTGACGGCGTCCACGGCGTAGTCGACGTCCGCGTCGTCGAGCACGATGACGGAGTTCTTGCCGCCCAACTCCAGTACGGCGGGCTTGAGATGACGGGCCGCGTGCTCGCCGATGATCCGGCCCACGTTGGTGGAGCCGGTGAAGTTCACCGCACGGACGCGCGGGTCGGCGATCAGCGCCTCGGCGATCTCGGCCGCGTCCTCACGGGCGTTGGTGACGACGTTGAGCACCCCGTCCGGCAACCCCGCCTCGCGCAGCACGTCGGCCACGAACAGGCCGCAGGCGATCGGCGCGTCCTCGCTCGCCTTGACGACGACCGTGTTGCCGGCGGCCAGCGGCGCCGCGACCGCCCGTACGCCGAGGATGACGGGCGCGTTCCACGGCGCGAACGCCGCGACGACGCCCACCGGTTCACGGACCGCGAGGCCCAGCGCGCCCTGCTCCTGGGCGGTGAGGACCTCGCCGCGCGGGGCCGTCACGGCGGCGGCGGCCTCGCGCAGCATGTTCGCGGCGAGGTAGACGTTGAAGTGCGCCCACGGCCGGGTTCCGCCTGCCTCGTGGGCCATCAGTTCGGCGACCTGGTCGCCCTTGCCGTCGAGGAGGTCGGCGGCCTTCAGGAGAATCGCGCGCCGGGCGAACGGGGCCAGCGCGGCCCACTCGGGGAACGCCGCGTCGGCCGCGTCCACGGCCCGCCGTACGTCCTCGGTGCCCGCGGCGGCGACGGTCGCATACACCTCGCCCGTGTAGGGGTTGACGTCCTCCGCCCTACGGCCGGAGGCGGCGGGCTCGTCCTTGCCGCCGATGAACAGTTCGCGGGTGATGGGCATGATGCGGACCTCTTTGTTCGCCACGTGAACCAAGATTCATTTCTAAGCGCATGCTCTGTTCACCCGGCAACAATGTCAAGGGCCGCCCGGAATCCCGGGCGGCCCTCGTTGTGGACGTACGTGTGTGGCTACTGGATTCCTGGCAGCACCTGGGTGACAGGGGCGGCCAGGTCGGTCACCTGGCTCAGCTGGTTGAGGTCGTTCAGCTTGTTGAGCTCCGCCAGCTGCGCCGAGGGCCGCGGGAGCGCGTCCTTGTACTCCGCGGGCAGGTCGCTCACGGTGAGCGAGTCGAGCGTGGCCATCGGGCTCAGGGGGGCGGCGCCCTTGTCCTCGGGAGCCGCGCTCGCCAGCGGGGCGGCGAGACCGGTGACGCCGACGGCGAGACCGACGACGGCGGCGATACGTCGAGTGGAGATCATGTTTTCAGCAACGCCGACGGGCCCGCGCCGGACACGGGCACCGGGCGTCGCTCACCCGTCAGGCGGAGTGTCGCCGCTGCGCTTGCCGAGCCCGCCGGGGCGGAGGAGTCTCGAAGGAGAGGCCCTCGCGGCCCGCTCCCCTTCGACCGCGGGCCTTCACCGGAGGTCAACCATGGGCACCGCGTTCAACACCGAGACACTGCGCCAGAGCATCGAGGGAAACACGGCGACGAATCTGCTGTCGCTCTACGCGGACGACGCGGAACTGCGCGTCGTGGACCGCAACACCCAGCCCAGCAGTCCACGGGTCCTGCACGGTCGCGAGGAGATCGGCGAACTCCTCGAGGACGTCTACAACCGCGACATGACGCACAAGCTGGAGCGCTGTGTCGTGGACGGCGACACCGTCGCGTTCAGCGAGAGCTGCCTGTACGCGGACGGGGTGCGTGTCCTCGCCGAGTCGATGATCACGCTGCGCGACGGCAAGATCGCCGAACAGATCATGATCCAGGCATGGGACGAGTAGGAAGGCGGCTGCCGAAGGTCCAGATCACTACTCGCTTGACCTGGACCTTCGCGGTGCGGGCCCGTCCGGTCCACTCTCCGCGGCGACGACCAGTTTCCGCAGCAGGTCGGCTAGCGTCCGTTGCTCTTCTGCGGTCAGTACTGCGAGCAGCGCGACCTCGTCCGCTTCCTCCGCCGCCGCATGCTGTTCGAAGGCGGCGTATCCGGCGTCGGTGAGCCGGACCAGCACCCTTCGCCGGTCGGCGCTCTCGTGCGTGCGGACGATCCACCCGGCCTCCTCCAGCGGCGCCAACCGTGCCGACAGGGCACCCCGCGTCAGCCCGAGCCGGTCGGCGAGCTCGGAGGGGCTCGCGGTGTAGGGCGGACCGTGCCGGCGCAGCGTCAGCAGCACCTTGAACTGCCAGTGCCGCAGCCCGTCGGAGTCGAGGGTGTCGCGACGCGCCTGGGATGCGTGCCGGGCGAGTTTCGCCAGCCGCACGTAGATCGCCTCCTTGACCGGGTCCATCCAGGCGAGTTCCTTCGACCACTCCGCGACGTGCCGGTCGACCGAGTCCTCCGTCGTCTGCTCCCCGCAGTGGTTTTCTTGTGGATGGTTTTCCATCTCACTACCTTCCCCTGTCATGACGAACACCACGAGCACATTCGTCGAACTCGACGAACTCCTCGCCTCCGCAAGGGACTTGTCGTTGGCGGGACGGTGGGACCGGGCGCTGCGCCTGATGGACGCGACGACGTCCGACGCTCCCGAGGACCGCGTCCGCCTCGCCCTGGCGGCGGCCGAAGTCGCCCTGGAGAGCGACTGGTTCGGCGGTACGCGGCTCACCGCCGCCCGCGTCGAGCAGGCGGAGAAGGAGTCACCGGGCGGCGACTGGGACCTGGACTTCGTACGGCTGCGCCACGACTACCTGCGGCTGTTCCGCCCCGACGGCACGTCCCGGCACGGCGCCGAGGGCAAGGACCCGGAAGCACTCGTGGCGATCCGGCGCCGCGGACACGACCTGCGCGAGGCCGCCCCCGACGAGGTGCGGCGGGGCTGGGCCTCGATGTACCTGGGGCTGATCGCCGACAACCTCTTCGGTGAGCGCAGCGTGGCACCCGCCCACTACGAGGCCGCTCTGCGCGCCGGCGGATCGGGCGACGACCTGCTCGTCCGCGAAGCGCTGCGGCACCTCGGTGACCACGACCACGACGCCGGCGAACACGAGCGGGCCCGGGAGCGCTGGGAGCGGGCCACCGCGCTGGGCGCACGCGCGGGCATGATCCCCGGTGTGCTCACCCAGCAGATGCTGCTGGCGGTGCTGGCCCGCGACACGGGTGACGAGGGCGGCGCGACAGCGCTGGCGACGGAGATCGCCCGCTGGGCCGAGGCGATCGGCGCCGACCACCTCCACGCCCAGGCGACCGGGTTCCTGGCCGGAGTCGATCCGACGGCACCGCCGCAGGAGAGCGGGTCCTGACCGTCGTAGGGCATGGAGGGTCCCGGCCCAAGGACCGGCTCGGTTAGGCTGGCGGCGGGCCGTGACTGGCGCTGAGGTGGAGCACCACCGGGGAGCGGTCCGCAGAACCTGATGCCGTGCGCCTGGGCGAACCGACTACCAGCCCAGGAGTGGATCATGTCTCAGGCCCGGCTCATGGACGGCACGGCACTCGCCCGGCGGATCGTGGAGGAGACCGGCGAGCGCGCCGCCGCCCTCACCGAACGCACCGGCAGCACACCGTGTCTGGCGACCGTACTGGTCGGCGAGGACCCCGCCTCCGTGACGTACGTCCGGATGAAGCAGAACCGCTGCCGCAAGGCCGGTATCGCCTCCCGCCACGTGGAGCTGCCCGCGGCGACCACGACCGAGGAACTGGTGGGCACGCTCAAGGCGCTCTCCGCCGACCCCGCCGTGCACGGCATCCTGCTCCAGCACCCGATGGGCGAGCACATCGACGAGCGGGCCGCGTTCGAGGCGATCGCGCCCGAGAAGGACGTCGACGGCGTCACCTTCGCCTCGTTCGCGACGATGAGCTTCGGCCTGCCGGGCTTCGTGTCGTGCACGCCCGGCGGCATCATGCGGCTGCTCGACGAGTACGGCGTCGACCCGTCCGGCAAGCGGGCCGTGGTCGTCGGCCGCAGCGCGATCCTCGGCAAGCCGGCCGGCATGCTGCTGCTCGCGCGCGACGCGACGGTGACGTACTGCCACTCGCGGACGGTGGACCTGTCCGCGGCCGTCCGCGAGGCGGACATCGTCGTCGCCGCCGTGGGCCGGGCGCGGCTCATCAAGGGCCAGGACATCAAGCCCGGCGCCGTCGTGCTCGACGCCGGCTACAACGAGGGGAACATCGGTGACGTCGACTTCGACTCCGCCGCGGAGCGGGCCTCGCTGATCACCCCGGTGCCGGGCGGCGTCGGTCCGATGACGATCGCCACGCTGCTGGAGCAGACGGTCGACGCGGCCGCCCGGCAGCTCGGGGTCTGAATCAGCGCATCCAGGCGCTGTAGTCCATGACGTCACCGGCCTGGACGCCGTACTCGGGATCCGCCTCGGTGAAGGTGGTCTCCAGGCCGAGTACGGCGCCGCTGGCCGGGTCCATGATCAGCATCCGGCGGGTGGCCGACTGCTGGTACACATACGCCTGTCCGCGCCGCCCGAGCCGGTCGGTGACCTGTCCGAGGGGCTTGAGCCCTTCGGCGTCCGCCAGCATCTCGGCCACCGTCGCGGACTCACGGGCACCGAGGTGCCAGGTGTCGAGGAGCACCCGGACGCCGTCGAGGAGCTGCCCGGTGTCCGGTGCGGTGTCGGTGTACGTGGCTTCCTGGAGGTAGGCGCGCAGCCGGGTGACGTCGTGCGGGGGCTCAGACTGCGGCGGGGCGTCGCTCCAACTGGGCGGATAGGTCCGCGTGGTGCGGTCGTGGCCGTCGTCGACGGTCACCGTGTGGCTGTCGTCGGCGTTCCACCGCACGATGCGCTCCTCCGGGTAGGTGATCGGAGGCTTGTCCTCGCTCATGCCCAGGCTCCACGACTTCACATGGGTGCCCTTGCGGAGCTCGGGCGAACCACCGGCCGCTCGGGCCCGCGCTGCCAGGGTCTCCAGGGATACGGGGGTGGAGTCGGCCCGCACGACGAGCGGGCGGGGCGCGGCGACCGCCGGCGCGGTGGTCTGGTCGGTGAACAGCAGGGCCGCGACCAGCGCGCCGACGACGGCCGTGGCCGCCAGGCCCCAGAGCAGCCGGGGGCGGCGGGAGGTCCGTTGCCGCATGAGCCGGTTCAGCTGCCGCTCGGCGTGGTGGTCGAGGGGGCCCTCGCCGAAGTGGGGGCCGTCGGTCGGCACCGGGTTGGCGCGGCGCAGGAGTTCGAGTTCGTCAGCCATGACCGTTCTCCTTCAGGGCGGCGGCGGTCGTCGGGCCCATGCGGTCGATCTCGGCTCTCAGCCGGCGCCGGGCGCGGTGCAGCCGCATCGACGCGGCCCGTCGGCCACAGCCGAGGGCGACCGCCACCTCATCGGTGTCCAGTTCCTCCCAGGCCGTCAGCCGCAGCACCTCCTGGTCGGCCGGGGAGAGCCGGGCCAGCGCGTCGTGCACCCACGCGCCGGGGCTCTCCGCGTCGGGACCGGCCTCGATGTGCCGCCCGTGTGCCGAGTCGTCGTTGCCCAGCCGGTCCACCAGTCGTCGTCGGCGCCCCTGTCCGCGCACCGCGTTGGCCAGGCAGTTCCGTGCCACCCCGTACAGCCAGGGCAGGAGGGAGTCCGGGAGGTCGGTCCGGCGGCGCCAGGCGACGGTGAAGACCTCCGCCACCACTTCCTCCACGTCACTCGTACGCCCGTCCAGTCGCCGCGCGACATAGCGGCTGACCGCCCAGTAGTGCTCGCGATAGGCAGCGGCGAAGTTGTCGTCGTCGCTCATGTTCCGTTCGTGTCCGGCACCCTCGGGATCGTCACAGCCGTTTCCGTGATTCTCGTCGCGTCCCTGAAGTGTGACGTCCGGGCCGGGCGCGGACACAGGCGGGGCATGAGGCACCTGAAGTGGCTGACGACCACGGATCACAAGACGATCGGAACGCTGTATCTGGTCACGTCGTTCGCGTTCTTCTGCATCGGTGGTCTGCTGGCGCTGTTCATGCGCGCCGAGCTGGCCCG
>NZ_JBSFUY010000031.1:36112-112139 GCF_053592055.1 Streptomyces sp. NPDC002817 | reverse complement strand
AACTCCCGTGCTCGGCCCTGGATCTGGGGCAGACCCGCACCACCCACCAGGCACTTACGCCACCGCTATGTGTACGTCCTTTGAGGAATCCAGCACTAGGCCACTGTCGGCCTAGTACGCGCCCCACACGTTGTCGATCGACCCGTACCGCTGCGCCGCGTAGTTGCAGGCCGCGGTGATGTTGGCGACCGGGTCGTAGGGGTCCCACGAGGTGCCGGACACGTGGTACGCCTGGAACGTGGGGTCGATGACCTGGAGCAGGCCCTTGGAGGGGGTGCCGGCGGCCGCGTTGGAGTCCCAGTTGTTGATGGCGTAGGGGTTGCCGGACGACTCGCGGATGATGTTGCGGTAGATGCTGTCGTACGACCCGGGGATGCCGTTCTGGGCCATGACCTGGAGCGACGCCTGGATCCAGCCGTCGAGGGTGTTGGCGTAGCCCAGCGAGGTCGCCGTGGTCACGGTCGGGGTGGCGGCGGAGGCGCTGGTCGCGCCGATGACCGGGAGGGCGAGCACGGCGATGCCGGTACCGGCGACGGCGAGCTTGCGGGCGAGGCGGGACGTTCTGGTGCGACGGTGCTGAGCGGCAGCAGGCATGACGGTTCCTCTCCGGCGCCTGCGAGGTGAGCTGTCGGGTTCGGGCGGGAGATGCCCGGCCGGGTCGCCGTACGGCGACACGACTTCACCCCAAGCCGGTCCGTTGGGTCCGGCGACTTACCTGGTTCCCCCGCTCCTGCCCTGAGTTCTCGTAGGTGAGCGGTCTCCGGGCGGCGGCAGGATTCGGCGTTCCGCCCGGCCGGGAACGTATGCGAGAGCACATGTCCGGAACAAGTACCGGATTCACACAACGAGCCCATTGACCTCGGTCTGAGGTGTATGGGGTGCTTGATCCTTTGCGGGTGCCAATCACCAACTGGCGTTCGGGCAAGGCGGATCGGCGGACGCGATCACACAGCCCGCCCACAGATGGAAGTGACTCAAGTCACTGAGATGAAATGCGGCCGCAAATCGGGCAATTAACCTCAACCGGCTGTTCTCGGAATCCTCTTCTCCCACGTCCGGTGGAAAACCACCTCTCCGCCCTCCGTGCAGACCACCTCGTTGGCGGCCAGGAAGAATTCCGTCCCGTCGCAGCTGATCTCCGAGCGCGTACGGACCGTCGTGTCCCACGCGAGCTCCGGCCGGTGCAGCCGGATCGACCAGTCCGAGCGGGTGCGCGCCGACAGCGGGTCCGTTTCGTCGATCGTGTACGTCTCCAGCGCGTCCTCGGTGAACTCCAGACCGTCCGGGTACACGCGCGTGCCGCCGTACCGGGGGTCGACCTCCAGATGCCACTCACCCTTGGCGACATCGCGTACGACCAGCCGCTCGGGGCGCGGTTCGTCCAGCGTGGCGGGGAAGTTGACGCCGAGCGGCTCGGACTGCTCGGGCTCGTCGAAGGTGATCTCGCCCGCCGACTCACGGGATCGCACCGGAAGTTCCAGGAAGCTCCCCGCCGGCTCCAGCGCGAACCCCGCCGCGGAGTCGGCCTGCGGCCAGATCCACGGCCAGTACGCGGAGGAGACGGCGAGCCGGATGCGGTGCCCGGGCGGGAAGGCGTGCCCGATCCCGTTCAGCTCGAACGCCACCTCCTCGGTGGCCCCCGGCTCCCACGGCACCGCCCGGTCCCGCCCGTGCCGCGCCGACAGATTCAGCACACCCCGGGTGACCAGCGTCGACGAACCGTCCGGTGCCACATCGCAGAGCCGGGCGACGACCTGCCCGCGCGGCACCTCCGAGGTCAGCCGCAGCCGCACCCGCGGCCGTCCCAGCACCCACGTCTCCGCACCCACCGCGAACTCGAAGCAGGCCGAGCGGGCGTCCTCCTCGCGCTGGTCCGGGGGCAGGTCGGCGTCGTTCCCGAAGGGGAAGAAGCGCCCGGCGTCCACGCCCGTGTGCTGGGGGGACCGGACCAGGACGGGGGCGCCCTGAAGGCCGTACGAGACCGTCGTGACGTGGGGCGAGGGCCAGGCCGGCTCGCCGACCCAGCGGCCGGGGAGGGTGTCGTACACCGTGGCCGGGGGGTGCGAGTCGCTGACGTACGCCCGCAGCAGCGGCTCCCGCATGATCCCGGTGTCCACGCCCTTCAGATGCTGGTCCCACCAGCGCAGGGTCTCCTGGAGGAAGCCGATCGCCGGTCCCGGCGGCAGACCGCGGTCGGGGTACTGATGGGACCAGGGGCCGATGAGCCCTCGTACCCGATCGGCCGGCAGATGCCCGACCAGCCGCAGGACCGTGTCGCGGTACGGGTCGTGCCAGCCGCCCACCGCCAGGACCGCCGCGTCGATCGCGCCGTAGTCCTCGCAGACGCTGCCGTGGCGCCAGTAGTCGTCCCGGGTCTGGTGGGCCAGCCAGGTGTGGACGAAGGGGTCGACTCGCTCCAGGCGTTCGAGCCACATGTCCCGCCAGGCCGGGCCCGCGTACTGCGGGTCGGGCGGCCGGGAGACGAACGCGAGCATGGTGGCCGCCCAGGCGTGCATGTCGACCGCGAGGACGGAACCTCCCATGTAGTGCACGTCGTTGTCATAGCGGTCGTCCGTCGAGCAGACCGTGACGACCGCCTTGAGCGGCTCGGGCGCGAGGGCCGCGATCTGCAGGGAGTTGAAGCCGCCCCAGGAGATGCCGAACATGCCGACCTTGCCGCTGCACCAGGGCTGCGCCGCCAGCCAGTTGACCACCTCGACCCCGTCGGCCAGCTCGGTCGCCGAGTACTCGTCCGTCGGCATGCCCTCGCTGTTTCCGTGCCCGCGGATGTCGACGCGCACGGAGGCGTACCCGTGGCCCGCGTACCAGGGGTGGCGCTGGAAGTCGCGGGGCGCGGTCCAGTCTGAAAGCCGGTACGGGAGGTACTCGAGGAGTGCCGGTACGGGCTCGTCCGTCAGCGGGCGCCACACGCGCGCGTACAGCTGTGTCCCGTCCGGGAGCGGGATGCGGAGGTCCTCGTGGGTCGTGTCGAAGGGGAAGGACGTACGGATGTGCATGAGCGTGACCCCAGTGGCTCCGTCGGTTTCAGTGGACCGGGTGCATGGTGCGGCGCAGCCACGGTGCAGCGGCCATCACGGCGAGGCCCGCGGCCACCGCGATCGCGCCGTTGACGCCGAAGTAGGCAGGCTTGGAGACGTCGTCGTAGAGCTTCACCGTCTGGGCCTGGATGCCGTTGGCGAGGGCGAGGGACAGGAACCACAGGGACATGGTCTGGCTGGAGAAGGCGACCGGGGCGAGCTTGGTGGTGGCCGACATGCCGGAGGTCTCCAGGAGGATGTCGCCGAGGCCCAGCAGAAAGTACGAGCCGACGATCCACCAGGCGGACATCAGGTAGTCGTCGCCGTGCCCGCTGGTCGGCAGGACCATCAGCAGGAACGACAGACCGCCCAGCACGACCCCGATCGCGATCTTGTTGGAGGCGTGCGGCTGTCTGTGGCCCATCCGGACCCACAGCGCGGCGACGAAGGGCGCGAGACCGACCTCGAAGGCGCCGAGCGCGGAGGCGTACCAACTGGCCGGGAAGTCGAAGCCGAGGATCGTCGTCTCGGCGTTCGACGAGGCCAGCAGCATCATCGTGGAGTAGGCCTGGAAGAGGATGAAGTTGAAGACGGTCGAGGCCAGGAAGAGGACGATGTACGGCTTGAGGCGGCCGCGCTCCTCGGATGTGACCCGCGGGCTGCGGAACATCACCGCGAAGTAGACGACCGGCGCGATCACCGAGATCAGGGTGAGCAGGTCGACGAAGCGGTCCATGGTCAGCCCGCCGACGGCGGCGAGGAGAGCGGCGACGACCGCCACGGTGACGAGGCCCAGGACGATCAGGCGCACCGCCCGGCGCATCGCGTCCGGCGCGAGCGCGAACTCGGCGGAGTGCTTGCGTCCGGCCAGGTGACGGCGGCCCGCGACGTACTGGATCAGACCGAAGGTCATACCGATCGCGGCGGCCGAGAAACCCCAGTGCCAGCCCTTGTGGTCGCCGAGCCAGCCGGTGATCAGCGGGCCCGCGAAGGCACCGATGTTGATCGCCATGTAGTAGAGCGCGAACCCGGCGTCCCGGCGGTCGTCGTCGGTGCGGTAGAGCTTGCCGACCATGGTGGCCACGTTGGGTTTGAGCAGGCCGGTGCCCGCGCTGATGAGCCCCAGGCCCACCCAGGTCATGGTCGAGGTCGGGACGGCCATGGAGTAGTGGCCGCAGGCGATCAGGATGCCGCCCCACAGCACCGCGCGGTACGAGCCGAGCATCCGGTCGGCGAGCCAGCCGCCGGCGACCGAGACGAGGTACACGAGGGTGCCGTAGGCCGCGGAGACGGACGCGGCGGTTCCGGCCGACATGCCCATGCCCTCGTTGGCCACGGAGTCGGCGAAGTACAGGACGAGGATGGCCTGCATGCCCAGGAACGAGAAGCGCTCCCAGACCTCCAGACCGGAGAGGGTGAGCAGGCCTTTGGGCTGGCCGAAGAAGGCGGTGTCGTCCTCGGGCGGGGGTTGGCTGCCGGGATCTACGTCAACGGTTGTTCGAGACACGCTCTACTACTTCCGTGCAAGTCGGAAGATATCCGTTCTTTTCAGGTGATCAAAAACATACCGGTCGTGATCCGATACCGCCCGTGCTGCACGGGTGGGCGGCAGCGGTGATCGAAACGTGACCGGATACGCTGACTTGAGTGATGGCAGCGACCTATCGACAAACCGTGTAATCGCCAGTAGACACCAGCAGACAGGAGACCCCTCGTGACCGTCGTCGGGCCGTTCGGGCTGAGCGTGCGGGACCAGGCTCTGGAAGCCGATGTCCAGGCCGGATTGGCGGCCGTCGAGGAGGGTTTGCTCGAAGCCACCAAGAGCGAGGTCCCCTTCATCACGGAGGCCGCGCAGCACCTCGTACGGGCGGGCGGGAAGCGCTTCCGTCCGCTGCTCGTCATGCTCACTGCCCAGTTCGGCGACCCCTACGCCCCCGGAGTCGTGCCGTCGGCCGTGGTGGTGGAGCTGACCCACCTGGCGACGCTGTACCACGACGACGTGATGGACGAGGCGTCCGTGCGGCGCGGGGTCGACAGCGCGAACACCCGGTGGGGCAACTCGGTCGCGGTCCTCACCGGCGACTTCCTCTTCGCCCGTGCCTCGCACATCCTGGCCGACCTCGGTCCGGAGGCGGTCCGGGTCCAGGCCGAGGCGTTCGAGCGGTTGGTCACGGGCCAGATCCTGGAGACCGCGGGGCCGCAGGACGGTCGGGATCCGGTCGAGCACTACCTGGACGTGCTCGGCGGCAAGACCGGCTCGCTGGTCGCGGTGTCCTGCCGGTTCGGCGCGATGATGTCGGGCGCCGACGAGACGGTGGTCGACGTGCTGACGCAGTACGGCGAGCGGCTGGGCGTCGCCTTCCAGCTCGCGGACGACGTCCTGGACATCGCCTCGGACTCCCGTGAGTCCGGGAAGACCCCGGGGACGGATCTGCGCGAGGGCATCCCGACCATGCCGGTGCTGCGACTGCGGGAGCGGGCGGGGCGGCTGGGCCTCGCGGAGGACATCGCGCTGTGCGAGCTGCTGGACTCCGACCTGACCGACGACGCGCGGCACGCCGAGGCGTTGGCCGCCCTGCGGGCGCATCCCGCGCTGGAGCAGGCGCGGCGGGACACCGTGCGGTTCGCGGAGGAGGCCCGGGCGGCGCTCGCCCCGCTGCCGGAGGGCGATGTGAAGGCCGCGCTCATGGAGATGTGCGACGCGGTGGTGCACCGGGCGGGCTGACAGACCTCCCGGTGCATGTGACGTACGTCACCAATCTGGACTGAGTCCAATCTAAGATCGGCTCCGTATTCATGCCCAGAAGCTGACGCAGGGGGCGTCAGCCGCAATACGGGGAGACAAAAGAATCATGGGCATGAACGCGACGTTCTCCAAGCGCCGTAAGAGCCTCTGCGTCACCGCCGTCGCGGTGGCCGCCGCCGGTGGTGTCGCCGCCTCGGTGATTCCCGCCTTCGCCGCCGGAGGTGACCGCGCCGACCACGCGGGCCACCCGGGCGGCGAGAGCATCGTCAGCCGGAGCGGTGCCCTCGGCGGCAGTGGTGGCACGATCCTCGCCGCGAGCCTCCGGGGCGCCAACGAGGTGCCCGTCCAGGGCGGCCCCGCCGTGAACGACAAGGACGGCGCCGCACTGGAGTTCATCAAGGTCAAGGGCGACAAGGTGTCCGTAGCCGTGACCTGGCGCGGCACCGGCAGGCCCACCCTGCTCCACATCCACCAGGGCGCCAAGGGCACCAACGGCGGCGTCGAGGTCGACTTCACCAAGCTGCTCGACAAGGCCAAGGGACACAGCGTCACCGGCACCGTGAAGGTGAAGGACGGCGCACTGCTCGACGCACTGAAGTCCGACCCCGGCGCGTTCTACGCCAACCTGCACACCGCCGAGTTCCCCGGTGGAGCCGTCCGCGGCCAGCTCCACCGGGTCACCGTCGCGGGCTTCGACTTCCGGGACGCGCTGCACAACTTCCAGGCGTCCGTCGTCAAGGGCCAGCAGATCTACGAGTGCAAGCCGGCCGAGGGCGGCGGGTACGCCTTCGCCCAGCGGGACGTCAGCGCCGTGCTCGCCGGACGCATCGCGCACTCCTTCGTCGAGCCCAACTCCGGTACCCCGCAATGGATCGCGCGGGACGGCAGCGCGGTCACCGGCTCGGTCATCTCCCGCACGCCGAACGGCGCCGGGAACATCCCCGAGCTCGACCTGAAGGCCACCCGGTCCGGCAAGCACCACGGCCTGCTCGCCGACACCACCGAGATCCTGCGCCTGAACACCGTCGGCGGCGTCGCCCCGACCGGCTCCTGTACACCCGGTGCGATCGTCGGCGTGCCGTACCAGGCGGACTACGTGTTCCTGCGCGGCTGATCCACCGACGTACACGAGCGGCGTCCTTCTCCGCGACCCCTACGGGTCGGGGGAGGCGCCGCCTCCGTGTGTCATACCGCAGGTGTACGTGGAGTTGAGCCCGGGGGCTGACGTATCGCCCTGACGGATTTGGTCAGATGGGGACCACGGGAAAACACCACTCCTCACCGATTCGGGTGAGAATGGCGGCTACGGGGTGGACGAGTGGAGCAGTTGGAAGCCGCCGCCGATCACGGAGGTAGGGCACACATGGCACCGTACGGATCCGACGACAGCACGACGGCGGACGAGACCGACGACCTGCGCGCCGGACGGCGCAGGGCCGCGCGGTACGTCGTCCCGGTCGCGGTCGTGGGAGTGGCCGCGGCGACCATCGGGCTGGTCCCGGCGCTCGCCGATTCCGGCGACCCCGACCTGCCGAAGATCAGCGCACAGCAGCTCATCGAGAAGATCGCCGCGTCGGACGTGGAGCAGCTGTCCGGCACCGTGAAGATCACCACGGATCTGGGGCTGCCGGACTTCGGCGGGCTGGAGAACAGCCTGACCGGCGGCGGTTCGGGATCGGGTGACGGTTCGTCGGCCGATCCGACGTCCAAGCTCACCGCACTCGCCACCGGCACCCACACCCTGCGGGTCGCGGCCGACGGCGAGGACAAGCAGAAGCTCTCACTCCTGGAGAACGCCGCCGAGTACAGCCTCATCCACAACGGCGAGGACGTGTGGGGCTACGACAGCGGGTCCAACGAGGTCTTCCACGCCACCGCCGACGACAGCGACGGCAAGAACAAGCGGGAAGAGGTCCCGGCCACACCCAAGGACCTCACCGAGGACGCCCTCAAGGCGGTCGACGACACGACCTCCGTGACCGTCGAGGGCACCGCGCACGTCGCGGGCCGCGACGCCTACCGGCTCGTCATCAAGCCCAAGGACTCCGGGTCCACCGTCGGCCAGGTCACCGTGGCCGTGGACGCGAAGACCGGGCTGCCGCTGAAGTTCACGCTGACCCCGGCGAGCGGCGGCGCGGCGGTCGTCGACGCCGGCTTCACCCAGATCAGCTACGCCAAGCCGGCCGCGTCCACCTTCGACTTCACGCCTCCCAAGGGCGCGAAGGTCACCGAGGAGGACGCCGCCGCGGCACCCGAGCGCCACTCCGGCCGCTCCGGCGACTCCGGCCACTTCGGCGGCTCCGCCGGCGACGAGGGCTTCGCCGAGGGCGGCCCCGACGGGCTCAACGTCATCGGCGAGGGCTGGACCTCCATCGCCACCTTCGACACCGGCGGCCAGGGCATCCCGTCCGGCTCCGAGGCCGGCGGCGACTTCGGCGGCTTCCTCGACTCGCTCGGCGACAAGGCGAGCGGCAAGTTCGGTGAGGGCACGGTGTTCAAGACCCGGCTGATCAACGCCCTGATCACCGACGACGGCAAGGTCTACGTCGGTGCGGTGACCAAGGACGCGCTGGTGAAGGCGGCCAACGAGGCCAGGTAACCACCACACGCGCACGACGGATCGAGGGAGCCGATGGACCAGCCGCCCGCCACGGAGTCGCAACCGGAGGGCGACGGCGACAGCGCGGACGTGGGTGACACCGTCATCCACACCCGCGCGCTCACCAAGCGCTACCGCGGCGGGCAGCTCGCCGTCGACGGTCTCGACCTGACCGTCCCGGCGGGCAGCGTCTTCGGCTTCCTCGGCCCGAACGGCTCGGGCAAGACCACCACCATCCGCATGCTGATGGGCCTCATCGAACCGACCTCCGGGTCGGCCCGGGTGCTGGACCGCCCCATGCCGCGCTCCTCCCGCGCCGTACTGCCGCACGTGGGCGCGCTCATCGAGGGCCCCGCGCTCTACGGCTTCCTCTCCGGCCGCGACAACCTCATCCGCTACGACGCCGCCGACCCGACCGCCGACCCCCGCACCCGGCGCGCACGCGTCGCGACGGCACTGGACCGGGTGGGCCTGGCGGCCGCGTCCGGCAAGAAGGCCAAGGCGTACTCGCTGGGCATGAAGCAGCGCCTGGGCCTCGCGGCGGCCCTCCTCCAGCCCCGCAAGCTCCTCGTGCTCGACGAGCCGACCAACGGCCTCGACCCGCAGGGGATGCGTGAGATCCGCTCCCTGGTGCGGGAGTTGGCCTCCGACGGCACGACCGTCTTTCTGTCCTCGCATCTGCTGGACGAGATCGAGCAGGTCTGCACCCACGCGGCCGTGATGGCCCAGGGCCGCCTGATCACGCAGGGCCCGGTGGCCGACCTGGCGGCGGGGACGCGCGGACGGCTGGTGGTGACGACTCCGGACACGGGGGACGCGGCGCGGGTGCTGAAGGAACAGGGCGTCGCGGATGTCGTGGTGGCCGAGGACCGGGTGACCGCGGATCCCCCGGACGGCGAACTGGCCGACATCAACGCCGCGTTGGTGGGAGCGGGCGTGCGCGTACGGGCCTTCGGGGTGGAACGGGCCTCGCTGGAGGACGCCTTCGTGGCGCTGACGGGAGAGGGCTTCGATGTCGCGGGCTGAGGTCCTGGTCAAGCCGAGTCCGTTGTGGACCTTCGGGTTGTTCCGCAGTGAGCTGATCACCACCTTCCGCCGCTGGCGCACCCTCGCCCTCCTCGGCGTCCTCGCGGCCGTACCGATCCTCGTCGGCATCGCCGTGAAGATCGAGACGGGCGACGGCGGCGGCCCCCGAGGAGGCGGCGGTGGCGGCCCCGCCTTCGTCTCGCAGATCACCAACAACGGCCTGTTCCTGGTCTTCACCGCACTCGCCGCCACCCTCCCCTTCTTCCTCCCCATGGCCATCGGCGTCATCGCGGGCGACGCGATAGCCGGTGAGTCGAACGCCGGCACCCTGCGCTACCTCCTGGTCGCCCCGGCCGGCCGCACCCGCCTCCTGCTCACCAAGTACGCGACGGTGATGACCTTCTGCCTCGTGGCCACCCTGGTGGTCGCGACCTCGGCCCTCACGGTCGGCGCCCTGCTCTTCCCACTGGGGGATCTGACCACCATCTCCGGCACGCAGATCAGCTTCGGCGAAGGCCTCGGCCGGGCCTTCCTGATCGCCCTGGTCGTCGCCGCGTCACTGACCGGCGTGGCGGCTCTCGGCCTGTTCGTGTCGACACTGACCGGCAGCGGCATCGCCGCGATGGCGACGACCGTGGGCCTGCTCATCACGGTCCAGATCCTCGACCAGATCCCCCAACTGCACGCGATCCAGCCGTACTTCTTCTCCCACTACTGGCTGTCCTTCGCCGACCTCATGCGCGAACCCGTCTACTGGGACGACCTGGTGAAGAACCTCGGCCTCCAGGCCCTGTACGCGGCGGTGTTCGGCTCGGCGGCATGGGCGAGGTTCACGACGAAGGACATCACGGCCTGAGCGCCGGTCACGGGGTGTCGTACGGGAAACGCGCGAGCGGTGCCTCCTGGGCGAAGAACGTCTTCGCGCGGGCCAGCGCCTCCGTGTCGCCGCGTACGTCGCCCGGCTTGCTGCCGTTGCCGAGCAGTACCCCGCCGAACCGCATCCGCATGTACGCGGCCGAGTGGTGCAGGGTCCCGATCAGCGGGTCGGCGACCTCGAACTCCTCGTGCGCGAGCGCGGTGACACCCCACAGGGTGCGGCCCGCGAGCGTGCCCTTGAAGTCGGCACCGGGGGTGCGCAGCCAGCCCGACCAGTGGTCGAGGTAGCGCTTGGCCTGTCCGGAGAGCGAGTACCAGTACAGCGGGGACGCGATCACGATGTCCGTCGCCGCGAGGGTGGCGTCGAACAGCAGCCCGACGTTCCCCTCGGTCGGTCGCGCATGGTCGCTGTCGTGCCGCAGGTCCTCGAAGTCGGGCAGCGGGTGGTCGTTGAGGTCGATCCACTGCTGCTCGACGTCGTCGGCCAACTGCTCGGCCGCCGTGCGTGCCAGCAGCTCGGTGTTGCCGTCGTCGCGGCTGCTGCCGAGCACGAACAGGAAACGGCGCGTCATGGAATCCCCCAGGTGATGGACGTCGTACGCCGATTATATGCGCATGCAAGTATCTGTCGAGGGGGTGTCGTGTGCGGGGACCGTCAGCGCGACCGGCCGGTGAGGCGGGCCAGGGGCGCGGTCTCGCGCGGGGGACGTCCGCCGAGATCGCCGAGGCGCCAGTCGGGCACCCACGGCACGCGGTAGACGTCGATCAGCGACTCGATCACCTTGACGTGCTGGGCCAGCGGCTTCGGCAGCCGGCCCGGGGCGTCCGCGACGAGCACCACGGCGTCGAGGTCGAGGCCGTGCGGGGCCGCTCCGCGCCGGAAGGCGTCCAGAGCGCGCAGGACGGCGGCCAGCCCGCTCGCATGGGTGCGGGCGACGAGCAGTACGGACGGGGGAGCGTCGGGGCCGGGCCAGTCGCGTCCGCAGTCGTGGCCGCCGTACACGGCGGCGAGCGTGGACACACCGGCGCCGCCATGGGTGCCGACGAAGGAGAAACGCCGGGCGGTGGCATGGGCGGCGGCGGGCCCCGCAGGTCCCTCCGGTACGGTCACCGGACCACGGATCCAGATCTCCGGTCCCTGCGCCTGCTGCACGTACGGTCTCCTTTCCGGGGCCGTCCCCCCGCCGGGCTGGGACGAGCCTGTGACGCCACGGTGACGTGAGAACCGTGAGCGAGCGGAGAGACTACTCAACAGTACGTGTACGACCGGCTCTTGATGCCGGGGGAGCGGGAGGATGGCGGCCGATGGAGGCACCATGGAGTTCGGACACGCCGTCCACCCACTCCCCGACGGATCCGAGTGAGGGAACGATGTCGCGACTCAGCCGTGAGAAGCGGGACCAGCAGGGCGCCGCACAGCCGGCCGTGCTCGCGGCGGCACCGATCGACGTCCTGGTCGGCCCGGCCGGCGCGTCGGTGGGCGGCGTACCGGTGACGCCGATCCCCGGCGAGGAGATCCACCAGACCGTCCTCGACCACCTCCACCGCATCGCCCTCGCCACCGGCCACCCCGTCCACGCCACGGTCCACGACAACCGCATCGGCTACGTGCTCGCCCTGCGCATCGGCACGGACGGCTCGAGCCAGTTCACGGCGGAACCGGCACCGACGGCTCCGCCGGGGGTACCGGGTGGGGTGTCCCGGTCGGTGAGCGAGCCGGGTCAGGTGCCGTACGCGCTACCGGGGTCTGGCGAGCCGGGGGAGGCTTTCGGGCCGGAGGACTCGGGCCGGGTGTCGTATGCGGGTGAATCGGGCCAGGGGTCGTACGCGGGGGAGCCGGGTCAGGTGTCGCCCTCGCGGGAGCAGGGGCGACTGCCGGGGTCCGGGGAGCCGCGGGATGCTCTTCGGCTGGGAGCCGCCGAGTCGGGTGGAGCCTCCACCCCGCCCGCCGTGCCGCCCACCGACGCACCCGCCGGACCTGTCGTCGGCTCTGCCGAGCCCGCCGACCAGCCTCCTCGGGACAAGCCCACCCATCTCTTCCGCCAGACCCCCGAGCCCCCGACCTTCCCGCTCCGCGCCCTGCCGGACCCGGAGGGCCAGGAGCCCCGGGACGCCGTGCCGACGTTCCGGCTGCGGGCCGTGCCCGAGTGGGTGGCGGAGGCGGCGCCCGGTACGGTCGCACCCCCGACGGGTCAGTTCGGGCCGCCGCCCGTGATGGACGCCCCGGTGACGGACGTACCCCCGGCAGACGCACCGCCGACGGACGCCAGGCCGGAAACCGCCCCACGCCCCACGCCGACCGCCCGCCCTGAGCCCAGCTCCGGGCCCGTGTCGACCTCCGGTCCCGCCCCGACGTCCGGGGCTGCGCCCAGCTCCGGTCTCGCACCTACTTCCGGTCCCGCGCCCAGCTCGGGGCCCGTGTCGACCTCCGGTCCCGCCCCGACGTCCGGGGCAGCACCCACCTCCGGCCCCACGCCGACCGCCCGCCCTGAGCCCAGCTCGGGGCCCGTGTCGACCTCCGGTCCCGCCCCGACGTCCGGGGCAGCACCCACCTCCGGCCTCGCACCTACTTCCGGTCCCGCGCCCAGCTCCGGCCTCGCACCCGCCTCCGGCCCCGCGCCCACCCCCGCCCGCAAGCCCATCCTCGGCTTCACCGCCGCCACCCCCATCGACGATCCCGACCCCAAGCCCACCCCGCCCCGCGGCTTCGATGCCGTGGCCGAGGCCGTGCTCGGGGACGATCCGGCGACGGCGTACGACGGTGGGGGGGCCGTGTTCCTCACCGGGCCGATGGCGCGGATCAACGAGGCCGTGAAGGCGGGCCGGGTGACGGAGGCCGCGCAGCTCGCCGAGCAGACGGTCGGGGAGGCCTCCCGCACGCTCGGCCCGGACCACCCCGAGGTGCTGCGGCTGCTGGAACTCACGGCGTACATCGCCTACTTGGCCGGCGACCCGACCCGCGCCTTCGGACTCTCCCTGGACCTGGCCCACACCCGCCACCACGCGAGGGACACGGAGGCCGCGTACGGAAACATCCAGAGCGCGGCGACCGCCTGGCGTGCCGTACGCGACCCCGAGCAGGGCCTGCGCATGGGAGTCGACCTGATCGGCCTGTGGACCGAGCTGACCATGGAGGGCGGCGCGGCAGCCGAGGACATCGAGCAACTCGAGTCCGCCCGGACCCGGATGGGCCGTCTCGCCGAGCGCGCCCGCAAGCTCAACTCCTAGGAGGACAGCTCCCACACGGCGTACGCCGCCGCGTCACTGTTCCGGTTCAGGGCCGTGTCGCTGATGTTCGACGTCGTGTCGCAGGACGAGTGGTAGCACCGGTCGAACGCCTGCCCGGACGTCCCGCCCCACTTGGCCACCTGCGCCGCCGTCTTCGTACGGCTCGCGCCCGTGAACAGCCCGCCCACCGGCACCCCCGCGCTCTTGAACGGCGCATGGTCCGAGCGGCCGTCGCCCTCGGTCTCGATCTCGGTGGGGACGCCTAGGCCGGTGAAGTAGTCCTTGAAGGTCTTCTCGATCGCCGGGTCGTCGTCGTAGACGAAGTAGCCGGGGTTGGGCGAGCCGATCATGTCGAAGTTCAGATACCCGCTGATCTTCGCCCGGTTCGTCGAGGACAGGTTGTTGACGTAGTAGCGGGAGCCCACAAGGCCCAGCTCCTCCGCGCCCCACCAGGCGAACCGCAGATGCTTGGTGGGCTGGTACCCGGCTCTCGACACGGCCAGCGCGGTCTCCAGGACCGCCGCCGAACCGGACCCGTTGTCGTTGATGCCCGCCCCGGACGTGACGCTGTCCAGATGCGAGCCGGCCATGACGACCTGGTTGGTGTCGCCGCCCGGCCAGTCCGCGATCAGGTTGTAGCCGACGCGGCTGGAGGACGTGAACTGCTGGATGGTCGTGGTGTATCCGGCGGCGTCCAGCTTGGCCTTCACATAGTCGAGCGAGGCCTTGTAACCGGCGCGGCCGTGCGCCCGGTTGCCGCCGTTGGCGGTGGCGATGGACTGGAGCTGGGTGAGGTGGGCCTTGACGTTGGCCACGGGGATGTCGGGCGCGGCGGCAGCGGTCACCTCGGGCGCGGGCGCCGCGCCGGCTATGGATCCGCCGGTCAACAGCATGACGGCCGTGACGAGACCAGCCGTCGACGCACGCCCGGAAACGGAGAGCTTCATGGTGGGGGGCTCCGAATTCCTCGGGAATCACAGGGATTCCACAGCGAATGGGGTGCCTGGATGGTGAAGCTGTGACTAACTCTCCGTCAAGAGCGGTATCAGGACACGAAGTTCGGATTCCGGAACCCGTCGACGTGATCGGCCGTGCAGGGATCCGAGGCCCCCGCTCGGAGCTCACTGCACACAGAACTCGTTCCCCTCCGGATCCGCCATCACCACCCACTCGCCCCCGGCCTCCTTCACCTCCCGCAGCACGCTCGCGCCGAGCCCCGTCAGCCGCTCCACCTCGGACGCCCGCTTCCCCTCGCCCGGGTGCAGGTCGAGATGGAGCCGGTTCTTGACCGTCTTTTCCTCCGGAACCCGCTGGAACAGCAGCCGCCGGCCGAGGCCGGTGCCGCTGTCCTTGTCGTAGGGATCGTCGGGATGCCGGACGGCGACCAGGTCGCGGAAGGCGAGCCGGGCGTGGAACTCGACGGTGGCCTCGCGGGGGAGGGCGCCGAGCTCCAGCAGGCGCTGGATCAAGGCGTCGTTGTCCTCGATCTCGTACTGCAGCGCGGCGGCCCAGAAGTCGGCCTGCGCTTGGGGGTTTCCGGCATCGATGACGAGCTTCCAGTGCACAGGAGTCATGCGTTCACTTATAGCGCCGCCCACTGACAAACCCCGGCATCACGGCCCGCTGGACCGCCTCCGCATCGCGCTGGTCGTACGCCTCCCGCGCCGCCGCGATCTCCCCCTGATGCACCTCCGTCCACGTCACCAACGACTGGATCGTGGCGTGCAACGTCCCGCCCAGTGGCGTCAGTTCGTACTCCACCCGCGGCGGCACCACCGGATGCACTGTCCGTTTCACCAGCCCGTCCCGCTCCAGCTGCCGCAGCGTCACGGTCAGCATGCGCTGGCTGACTCCGTCGATCTCGCGGCGCAGCTGGGTGAAGCGGAGCCGCCGGTTCTCCAGCAGGGCGATGACAAGAAGCGACCACTTGTCGGCGACCCGATCGAGAATCTGCCTTACCTGGCAGTCCTCCCGGGTGTCCCATTGGAAGGGGTCGGCGTCGCCGTAGTCCACGGTGCTCTCGCAGTAACCAGGTGACTTCGAAGTGCCTTCTTCCATGTCTGTCGATGCTGCCGGAGGCTGGGGGTGGTTACAAGAGGGAACCGACCCTCATTCGGGTAACCGTCCCCCTACTTACGGAGCACTGCCATGGGCACGCGCGCGTGGGCGCTGTTACTCGTCCTCTGCGGAACGATCTTCCTGGAGGGCGCCGACATCGCGATGATGGCGATCGCCATCCCGTCGATCAGATCCGACCTCGGGCTCGCGACGGACACCGCGGCGTGGGCGATGAGCGCCTATGTCCTCGGCTACGCCGGCTTCACCCTGCTCGGCGGCCGCGCCGCCGACCTGCTCGGCCGCCGCCGGATGTTCCTGCTCTGGCTGGGGGTCTTCCTCGCCTTCTCCGGCCTCGGCGGGTTCGCGACCGAGGGCTGGATGCTGATCGTCGCCCGCTTCGTCACCGGGATGGCCTCCGCGTTCATGACACCGGCCGCACTGTCCCTGATCACGACCTCGTACCCGGCGGGCCCGCAGCGCGACAAGGCCCTCCTCGTCTACGCCGGTACCGGCGCCGGCGGCTTCTCACTGGGCCTGGTGATCGGCGGCCTGCTCACCTCGCTCGACTGGCGCTGGGTGTTCTTCGCCCCGGTGCTGATGGCGGGCGCGCTGCTGGTGGCGGCGGTCCGGGTGATTCCGCACCAGGAGGCCCCGCGGACCGGGCGCGGGAGCTTCGACCTGCCCGGCACGGTCACCGTCGCCGGCGCCATGCTGCTGGCCGCCTACACCGTCGTACGACTGGAGCACGGCCTGCACGGCTGGCCGTTGACGGCGGCATCGGCCCTCGCGGCGCTCCTGCTCGCGGTGCTCTTCGTGGCCGTCGAACGCCGCTGCGCGAACCCCCTCGTCCGGCTCGGCATCCTGCGCGAGGGGCCGGTGGCCCGCGCCAACGTCGGCATGATGCTCTTCGTCGGGGCCTTCTTCGGCTTCCAGTTCGTCGTGACGCTGTATCTGCAGGAACTGCGCGGCTGGTCGGCGCTCCAGACCGCGATCGCCCTGGTCATCATGGGATGCGACGCCGTGCTGGCGCCCACTCTCACCCCGCGGCTGGTGGCGCGTTTCGGGCACGCGCGCGTGATCGTCGTCGGCTTCGCGCTGGCGGTGGTGGCGTACGGGCTGTTCCTGCCGGTCGGCATGGACTGGCCGTATCTGGCGATGCTGCCGACGCTGTTCGTCGCGGGCACCGCCTTCGCGCTGGCGTACGGGCCGCTGACGATCGCGGCGACCGAAGGGGTGAGCGATGCCGAGCAGGGGCTGGCCGGCGGGCTGCTGACCACGTCCACCCAGTTCGGCTCGGCGGTCGGGATCTCGGCGGTGACGGCCGTCTACGGCTTGGCTTCCACCGGGTCGGGGCCTGAGGAGACGCTCTCCGCGTTCCGTGCGGCGCTCGTGGTGCCCGTCGCGATGGTGGTGCTGGGCCTGCTGCTCTCCGCCCTGAGCCTGCGGGCCGTGCGCAGCGCGTCCCAGGTGAGCAGCGACAGCGCCAGCCAGACCAGCGAGAAGCCGGCCCAGCGCTCCGGCGGCATGGCCTCGTGGAAGTAGGTGATGCCGAGCAGGAACTGGAAGACCGGCGCGAGGTACTGGAGCAGCCCGAGGGTGGAGAGGGGCACGCGGATGGCCGCCGCGCCGAAGCAGACCAGGGGGAGCGCGGTGACCAGGCCGGTCCCGGCGAGCAGGGCGGCGTGCCCGGGGCCCTCGGTGGCGATGGTGGCGTCGCCGTGCGCGGTCAGCCACAGCAGATAGCCGAGCGCGGGCAGGAACTGGATCGCGGTCTCGGCGGCCAGCGACTCGAGTCCGCCGAGGTTGACCTTCTTCTTCACCAGGCCGTACGTGGCGAAGGAGAAGGCGAGAACGAGTGAGATCCACGGCGGACGCCCGTACCCGACGGTGAGCACGACCACGGCGCCGGCCCCGACGGCGACCGCCGCCCACTGCACGGGCCGCAGCCGCTCCTTCAGGAGCAGCACGCCCATCGCGATGGTGACCAGGGGGTTGATGAAGTAGCCGAGCGAGGCCTCGACGACCCGTTCGTTGTTCACGGCCCAGATGTAGACGCCCCAGTTGACGGCGATGGTGGCCGCGGCGACCGAGATGAGCGCGAGCTTGCGCGGCTGCCGCAGCAGCTCGCCGGCCCACTTCCAGCGTCGTACGACGACCAGCGCCAGGGTGACGACGAGGAAGGACCAGGCCATCCGGTGGGCGAGCACCTCGGCCGAGCCGGCGGGCTTCAGCAGGGGGAAGTAGAGCGGGAACAGCCCCCACATCCCGTACGCGGCGAAGCCGTTCAGCAGTCCTATGTGGCGCTCACCCCTTGGCTTCCCGCTCACGGGCCCTCCCTCTCACGTCGACCTCGCCTGCACGAAGGTAACGCCGAGCACCCCCGCCTGTCATGCCCGTATCGCTATACGGTCATGACAGGCGGGGGTCGGAGGTTCAAGGGCCCTCGGGGGGAGTGATCAGCCCTTGAGCGCGACCGCGATCGCCTCGGACAGCGGGCTGGTGGGACGGCCGGCGAGCCGGGAGAGGTCACCGGAGGAGACGACGAGCTCGCCCTCCGCTATGGAGGCGTCCACGCCCGCGAGGATCGCGGCGAGCGGCGCGGGCAGCCCGGCACCGGCCAGGATGCCGGTGTACTCCTCGACCGAGACGGAGTTGTAGGCGATCTCCTTGCCGGTCTGGCTGCCGAGCTCGGCCGCGTACTCGGCGAAGCTCCACGCCTCGTCGCCGCCCAGCTCGTACGTCTGGTTCTCGTGGCCCTCGCCGGTCAGCACGGCGACCGCGGCGGCCGCGTAGTCGGCGCGCGAGGCGGAGGAGACCCGGCCCTCGCCGGCGGCCTGGGTGACGGCGCTGTACTGGAGGACGGGAGCGAGGTTCTCGGTGTAGTTCTCGTGGTACCAGCCGTTGCGCAGCAGCGCGTACGGCAGGCCGGAGGCGAGGAGCGCCTCCTCGGTGCCGCGGTGGTCGTCGGCGAGCGCGGCGGTGAGGGAGCCGGGGGCGCTGGTGTACGCGAGCAGGGCCACGCCGGCGGCCTTGGCGGCGTCGATGACGACCTTGTGCTGGTTGACCCGGCCCTTGTCGAACTCGTTGCCGGAGATCAGCAGCACCTTGTCGCCGGAGGCGAAGAGACTGCCGAAGGTCTCGGGAGAGTTGTAGTCCGCGATCGCGAGCTTCACACCCTTCGCCGCGAAGTCGGCGCCCTTCTCGGCGCTGCGGACGACGGCGGTGACCTGGTCGGCCGGCACCTTCTCCAGCAGCTGCTCGATGACGTGGCGGCCCAGGTGTCCGGTGGCTCCGGTGACGACGATGCTCATGGTGTGCGATCTCCTTGTGGGGTGCGGTGACGCTAACTCTAGGAGGTGCGCTAACTGATGGAAAGTACCCACTTTGAAGTAAGGTACTGGCATGGCAGTAAGTAGCGTGGAGACGAGTGCCGAGGCCATGTGCCCGCACCGCCTGGTCCTGGAGCACGTCACCAGCCGCTGGGGCGTCCTGGTCCTGATCGCCCTCCTGGACCGCTCGTACCGCTTCAGCGAGCTCCGCCGCGAGATCGGCGGCCTCGGCCGCGGCGTCAGCGAGAAGATGCTCACCCAGACCCTCCAGACGCTGGAACGGGACGGCTTCGTCCACCGCGACGCCAAGCCGGTCATCCCCCCACGCGTCGACTACTCCCTCACCGACCTGGGCCGCGAGGCGGCGGAGCAGGTGCGGGGGCTCGCGGTGTGGACGGAGACGCGGATGGGGGCGGTGCAGGAGGCGCGGGAGGGGTACGACGCGCGGAAACGGGCCTCTGAGCAGGGATGATGTAGCTGCGTCGAGCACTCTGGACGAATGCGGACGGCGCGCGGTGGGCACATACATGTCAGGGCGTTGGCCGACATCAGACGTACGTCCACCCATGCGCCCCCTTTCCGCCTCCCGTACCGGCTTGAGTCGCCCGGCATGCTGGGGGCGGGCGCTGTGCCCACCCGCACGCCGGTCCTCGTACCGCCCGCGAGATCGCCGACCGGCAGCCGGACGCCTGACTCGGGGGTTCGCATTGGCCACACAGAATCCGGATGAGCGCAGGATCGATTCTGCGGCGCGGTTGAAAGCGGGCCGTGTACGTCGGCCGTTTCCGCGTCCGTTGCGGCGCCAGCGTCAGGAAGAGCTGCTGCTGGACGTCCTGCGCCAACTCGCCTTCCTCACCGAGGAGATCAGGAACGCGAACCTGCTTCAGCTGCACCGCATCGCGGCGGAGCAGGTGGACCGGGCGATGTCGGACCCCGCGCTGGCGGAGGCCATGAGCACCCTTGAGGAACTCTCCGACCGCAAACGTCGCCAAGCGCTGTTCGTCAATCGCGAGTACAGCGCGATCCTCCTCGGCCATCGCATCGGCGCCTACGGCTGGGAGGAACTCATCGGCCATCTGAGGGTGTTGGCTCGCAACCCGATCTTCGGCGAGTACTGGGAGACGACCCGCGAACACCGCCGCAGCCTGCCTCGTCACTCGATGGAGGCGAAGGTCGGGGACGCAGTCGACGTGATCGTCGAGGAGCTTGGCGACGATCCGGACGAGTGGTGGGTCGTGGGCCCTGATGGGGAGCCTGACGCCTGACGGAGCGTCATCTTCTCGTGCTACCGCGGCCGGACACGGCCGTGTGGCCAGTTACTTCCAACGTGTGAGATTTATCACTGCATTGAGTGGATTGGGGAGCCATTCCCGTCCTGACGGGCAGTGATAAACAGTTGGGCTCGATGTCATCGTGTCCGGTTCCTGTGGCTCCTCGGAACCGGACTTCATCTATGTGGCCATAGAAAAGGGCTCCCGCGTGCACAGCGAACTCCCTGCCGTCAGCATCCTCCGCCGTATCGGCGACTCGCCTCGCCTACGAGGGTCCATGACAGGCGAGACCTGCCCCGATCTCTTCGAGCTGAGTGACGGCAGCTTCGCGGTCATCGGTACGGATCGCACCGAAGAACTGGATGCGCAGCTGCCGGCGGACGCCGCCCGCGCCGACTACGAACGCATCGTCGTCATCACGCGAGACACCCTCCTCCGTGCCAAGAGAGACATCCCCGACGCCTGACGCCGAGGGCCCGGATGCCGTACCGCATCCGGGCCCTCCGCATGTTCGCCGACCGTCAGCCGACGACCGTCCAGGTGTCGCCGCCGGCGAGGAGCGCCGCCAGATCCCCCTTGCCGTTCTGCTCGATCGCCGCATCCAGCTGGTCGGCCATCTGCGTGTCGTAGACGGGGCGTTCGACGGAGCGGAGGACACCGATCGGGGTGTGGTGGAGGGTGTCCGGGTCGGCGAGGCGGGAGAGGGCGAAGGCGGTGGTCGGGGACGTGGAGTGGGCGTCGTGGACCAGGACCTGGGATTCGGTCTCCGGCGTGACCGTGACGACCTTCAGGTCACCCGTCGCCACGTCGCGGACCACGCCGCGCGAGCCGTCGGTGCCGAAGCGGATCGGCTGCCCGTGCTCCAGCCGGATCACGGCCTCCTCGGCTTGCTGCCTGTCCTTGAGGACTTCGAAGGCGCCGTCGTTGAAGATGTTGCAGTTCTGGTAGATCTCGACGAGCGCCGTGCCCGGGTGGGCGGCTGCCTGGCGGAGTACCTCGGTGAGGTGTTTGCGGTCGGAGTCGACCGTGCGCGCCACGAAGGACGCTTCCGCGCCGATGGCCAGGGACACCGGGTTGAAGGGGGCGTCCAGCGAGCCCATCGGCGTCGACTTGGTGATCTTGCCGACCTCCGACGTCGGGCTGTACTGGCCCTTGGTCAGGCCGTAGATCCGGTTGTTGAACAGCAGGATCTTGAGATTGACGTTGCGGCGCAGGGCGTGGATGAGGTGGTTGCCGCCGATCGACAGCGCGTCGCCGTCGCCGGTCACCACCCACACGCTCAAGTCCCGCCTGGAGGTGGCCAGTCCGGTCGCGATCGCGGGCGCACGTCCGTGGATGGAGTGCATGCCATAGGTGTCCATGTAGTACGGGAAGCGGGAGGAGCAGCCGATGCCGGAGACGAAGACGATGTTCTCCTTGGCCAGGCCCAGTTCCGGCATGAAGCCCTGCACGGCGGCGAGGATCGCGTAGTCACCGCAGCCGGGGCACCAGCGCACTTCCTGATCGGACTTGAAGTCCTTCATGGACTGCCGGCCCTCGGCCTTGGGAACGAGCGAGAGTGCCTCGATCGCGCCCGTGCCTTCCGTGGACGTCTCAGCCATCGATGGCCTCCTTGAGAGCCGTGGCGAGCTGCTCGGCCTTGAACGGCATGCCGTTCACCTGGTTGTACGAGTGGGCGTCGACCAGGTACTTCGCCCGGATCAGCGTGGCGAGCTGCCCGAGGTTCATCTCGGGGATCACCACCTTGTCGTAACGCTTCACGACCGTGCCGAGATTCCGCGGGAACGGGTTGAGGTGGCGCAGATGAGCCTGTGCGATGGACTCCCCGGCCGCTCGCAGTCGCCGTACCGCTGCCGTGATCGGTCCGTAGGTCGAGCCCCAGCCCAGGACGAGGGTGTGTGCCTCGTGGGGGTCGTCGACTTCCAGGTCCGGTACGTCGATGCCGTCGATCTTGGCCTGCCGGGTGCGGACCATGAAGTCGTGGTTGGCGGGGTCGTAGGAGATGTTGCCGGTGCCGTCCTGCTTCTCGATGCCGCCGATGCGGTGTTCCAGGCCGGGCGTGCCGGGGATCGCCCACGGGCGGGCCAGGGTCTGCGGGTCGCGCTTGTACGGCCAGAAGACCTCGCTGCCGTCGTCCAGGGTGTGGTTCGGCCCCTGGGCGAACTGGACGGTCAGGTCGGGGAGTTCGTCGACGTCCGGGATCCGCCAGGGCTCCGAGCCGTTGGCCAGATAGCCGTCGGACAGCAGCATCACCGGCGTGCGGTACGTCAGCGCGATCCGTGCCGCCTCCACCGCCGCGTCGAAACAGTCCGCCGGCGTCATGGGCGCGATCACCGGAACCGGCGCCTCGCCGTTGCGGCCGTACATCGCCTGGAGCAGGTCCGCCTGCTCGGTCTTGGTCGGCAGGCCCGTGGACGGCCCGCCGCGCTGGATGTCGATGACCAGCAGCGGCAGTTCCAGGGAGACGGCCAGGCCGATGGTCTCCGACTTCAGGGCGACGCCCGGACCGCTGGTCGTCGTCACCGCGAGGCTGCCGCCGAAGGCCGCGCCCAGTGCCGCGCCGATGCCCGCGATCTCGTCCTCCGCCTGGAAGGTGCGGACGCCGAAGTTCTTGTGCTTGCTCAGCTCGTGCAGGATGTCGGACGCCGGGGTGATCGGATACGAACCCAGGAACAGTGGCAGGTCCGCCTGGCGGGATGCGGTGACCAGTCCGTAGGACAGGGCCAGGTTTCCGGAGATGTTGCGGTAGGTGCCGGTGGGGAACGCGGTGGCGGCGGGTGCGACCTCGTAGGAGACGGCGAAGTCCTCGGTGGTCTCGCCGAAGTTCCAGCCGGCGTGGAAGGCGGCCAGGTTCGCCTTCATGATCTCGGGTTTCTTGGCGAACTTGGTCTTCAGGAAGCGTTCGGTGCCCGCGGTGGGGCGGTGATACATCCAGGACAGGAGGCCGAGCGCGAACATGTTCTTGCTGCGTTCGGCTTCTTTGCGGCTGAGGTCGAATTCCTTGAGGGCCTCGACGGTCAGGGTGGTCAGGGGGACGGGGTGGAGCCTGTAGCCGTCCAGGGAGCCGTCTTCCAGCGGTGAGGCCGCGTACCCGACTTTCTGCATGGCCCGTTTGGTGAACTCGTCGGTGTTGACGATGATTTCGGCGCCGCGTGGCAGGTCGCCGATGTTGGCTTTGAGGGCGGCCGGGTTCATCGCGACCAGGACGTTCGGCGCGTCGCCCGGAGTCAGGATGTCGTGGTCGGCGAAGTGCAGCTGGAAGGACGAGACTCCGGGCAGGGTTCCGGCGGGCGCCCGGATCTCGGCGGGGAAGTTCGGCAGTGTGGAGAGGTCGTTGCCGAAGGTCGCTGTCTCGGAGGTGAAGCGGTCGCCGGTGAGCTGCATACCGTCACCCGAGTCGCCCGCGAAGCGAATGATCACCCGGTCCAGCCGGCGGACGTCCTTGGTCCCTGCCGGTTTGCGCTGCTCTCCCACGACGGCTTCGTCGGCCTGCTCCGCTGGGCTACTGACCTGGCTGGTCACTGAACTGGACCTCCTTCGAGGCAGCTGTCCGGGACAGGCCCTCCCGCAGGCCCACCCAGGATCAACCCTACGTCCGTAAGGGTCGCCTTCCTGTGGCCATTCGCATGATGGACACGATTTTGAGACGGTCCGTCGCCCTGACTTGTCATGATTTACTCGCCCCCCGGCGCTTCCCTACAAGACGCTCCCCGCTGACGTTCGGTTCTGGACCCCCTTATCGGGTGTCACCCATATGGCTGACACGGTGTCAGGGCGTCAGGAGTTCAGATAGGTGAGGACCGCAAGAACACGTCGGTGATCCCCGTCACTCGGGGAGAGGCCCAGCTTCAGAAAGATGTTGCTGACGTGCTTCTCGACAGCGCCGTCGCTCACCACGAGCTGCCGCGCGATCGCCGAGTTCGTCCGTCCCTCGGCCATCAGCCCGAGCACCTCCCGCTCCCGCGGGGTGAGTCCCGCGAGCACGTCCTGCTTGCGGCTGCGGCCCAGCAACTGCGCGACGACCTCCGGGTCCAGCGCCGTACCGCCCTCGGCGACCCGTACAACCGCGTCCACGAACTCACGAACCTCGGCTACCCGGTCCTTGAGGAGATAGCCGACGCCGTGACTGGAACCGGCGAGCAGTTCCGTCGCGTACCGCTCCTCCACGTACTGCGACAGCACCAGGACCCCGAGTCCGGGATGGGCCTTCCGCAGCTGTACGGCGGCCCGCACCCCTTCGTCGGTGTGCGTCGGAGGCATCCGCACATCGGCGACGACGACGTCGGGCAGCTCCCCCTGTGCGTCCAGCTCGGTAATGGTCTTGACCAGTGCCTCCCCGTCGCCGACACCGGCGACGACGTCGTGCCCACGGTCGGTCAGCAGCCGGGTCAGCCCTTCCCTGAGCAGAACCGAATCCTCGGCGATGACCACCCGCACCCTGTCCTCCACGATCCTCGGTCCCCCCACAGCCCGCCTCCGCGCCCGACTCCCCGACGGGCGAAGTCCAGCATTCCAGCATTCCCATCCCGGTGCGCCGGGGCGACGGGAATCAATGGGAATACGTGCATGGCACGGCGGGTTTCGGCCTCCTGCTAGGCCTGTTGTCGATCATCCGGTGCCGAAAGCGAGGGGAAAGGCCCACGCGGGCATCGAGACGGTGACGGGACTGGAGGCGAGAAGGGCGCCAGGTACCTCGACCGCGGCGGTTACGCGGAGTACGCGGTCGTACCGGCCGAGTGCGCCTCCCCGACGCCGTCGACCCGCGCAAGGACGGGTCCGTGTCTTCGTCTTTCAGCCCGTCCGGCGTTGAGGACGAGGCCCTTTCGGGGCCGATGGGGGGGCTGGGGGCTGGAGGCGGAGCCTCCAGGGACCGGGGTCGAAGGGGCAGCGCCCCTGGGGATGGGAACGGGTGAGGGCGGCGGGGGGCGAAAAAGCCCCCCGCCGCCCTCACCTGGGCGCCTGCTCACCCCAACGCCCGCTCCCCCCGCCAAGGCAACTCCGCCGTGACCCGCGTAGGCCCTCCCACCGGCGAATCCACCACCAGAATCCCGTCCACCGCACCCAGCCGCTCCGCCAGCCCACCCAGCCCGGACCCCGCAGCCGTATCGGCACCCCCCACCCCGTTGTCCACGACCTGCAGCATCAACCGGTTCTCCACCCGCCACACGTCCACGGCCGCCCACGTCGCCCGCGAATGCTTGCTGATGTTCTGCAGCAGCTCCGACACCGTGAAGTAGGCGATCCCCTCGATCGCCGGCGCCGGCCGAGCCGGAAGATCCACCTCCACCTGCACCGGCACCGTGCACCGCGACGCCACCGAGGACAACGCCGCATCCAGCCCGCGATCCGTCAGCACCGCCGGATGAATCCCGCGCGCCAGATCCCGCAGCTCCTGCAGCGCCGTCTTCACCTCACCGTGCGCCTCGTCCACCATCCGGGCCGCGGCCTCCGGATCCTCCGTGAGCTTCTCCTTCGCCAGCCCCAGATCCATCGCCAGCGCGACGAGCCGGGCCTGCGCCCCGTCGTGCAGATCGCGCTCGATCCGCCGCAGATCCGCCGCCGCCGTGTCCACCACGACCCCCCGGTCCGACTCCAGCTCCACCACCCGCGTGGCCAGCCGGGACGGCCCGAGCAGCCCGTGCACCATCACCCGGTCCACCATCGTCAACGCCCGCACGATCCACGGCGTGGCCAGCGTGAACAACAGCCCCACCAGCGCGGTCACCCCGATCTCGAACGGGTTGTCGAGATAGATGTGGTGGGTCTCGTCGCCGTACAACTGAAGCCCGTCCTGACCGCCGTACACCGGAAAGAGCCAGAACCACAGCGGATACGTCAGCAGCGCCCACCCGTACGCCCAGAAGTTCACGGCGACGACGAACGAGAACACCGCCCACGGCAGATGGATCACCGAGTACAGCAACGTCCGCCAGGACGTGCCGCTCTTCAGCACGGCCCCCATCCACGCCAGAAACCCGTTCCCCCGCATCCGGAGCGGCTCCGGGTCGGCGACATCGAGCTCCAGCAGCCCCCGCGCCCGCGCCCGCTCCAGCGCCCCGAACCCCCGGCACCCGGCCAGCCCCGCCGCCATGACCGGAATCCCGAGGAACGTCACCAGCAGCCCGGCGCCGACCGCCACCATCGTGACGGCGTACGTGAACAGCACGATGCTGATCGGCAGGCCCAGCAGCACATATCCGAACTCCCGCCAGGTGCGCCCCTCGAACGGCGCCCGCAGCCCCGTCGGCAGCCGGCGCCGCCGCGTCCCCTCGTCGAGGAACCCGTAGCTCTGTCCGTAGTCCGTGGCCATCGGCGTCGTCCTTCTCTCGTCCCCCGCCCGGGGTGCCTGGAGTGTGGTGTCGCTGTCGTACCTCCACCCTGCTGGGCCGCAGGTCGGCGGACCATGGAGTCCGTCGGCGTCTTGGGAGGGGGGTTTTCCCTACCCCGGCCTGACCTGCGTCACCTGCGGCCGGTGTCGAACGACCGGTCCCGCCACGGCAGCTCCGCCGTCACCGTCGTAGGACCACCCGGCGGGGAGTCGATGACGAACAGACCGTCGACGGCGTCGAGACGTTCCGCGAGGCCCTGCATACCGGTGCCGCCGTCGAGGCGGGCGCCGCCGCGGCCGTCGTCCCACACCTGGATGAGCAGCCGCTCCTCCGTGCGCCACACGTCGACGGATGCGGTCCTCGCCCCGCTGTGCTTGCTGACGTTCTGCAGCAGCTCGGACACCGTGAAGTAGGCGATGCCCTCGATGGCCGCGGCCGGTCTGGCGTTCAGATCGGCCGTCACCTTCACCGGCACCGTGCAGCGCGAGGCGACGGAGGACAGGGCGGCATCGAGCCCGCGGTCGGTGAGTACGGCGGGATGGATGCCCCGCGCCAGATCCCGCAGCTCCTGGAGCGCGAGCTTCACCTCGCCGTGCGCCTCCGAGACCATCGCCGCCGCGTACTCGGGGTCCTCCAGCAGCTTCTCCTTCGCCAGACCCAGGCCCATCGCCAGATTGACCAGCCGGGCCTGCGCCCCGTCGTGCAGATCGCGCTCGATGCGCCGCAGATCGGACGCGGCCGCGTCCACCACGACCCCCCGGTCCGACTCCAGTTCGGCGATCCGCCGCTCCAACTCGTCGGAGGGCGACAGCAGTCCGCGCACCATCGCCCGGTCCGCGTTGGCGAGGCCCCGCGCGATGAACGGCAGCACCGGCCACAGCACGAACAGCGAGGTCAGCGTGATGGTGAAGGTGAGGATGCCCCACGGCAGCCGGATGAAGTCGTACAGGATCGTGCGCCAGCCCACCGGGTCCTTCAGCATCATCCACAGCTGCTGGAAGAAGCCCGAGTTACTGGTCTTCAACGGCAGCGGACTCGGCTCGTCGATCCGCACCCCGAGCAGCTTCCGGGCCCGCGCCCGCTCCATCGCGCCCAGCTTCCGCGCGCCCATCAGCCCGGCCGCGAGCACGGGGAACCCGATCACGGTCACCGTCAGCATGAAGCCGGTGAACAGCACTGTCGTCACATAGACGAACCCGAGCAACGCCACCGGAAGGTTGACGAGGAGATGCGTGATCTCCTTCCAGGTGTGCGCGTCGTAGGCGAACCGGACGGGCGGAAGCGGCGCGGTGGCCTCGGCTTTCCGTTCCGGGGAGTATCTGGGGCGTTCGGTCATATGGGCTAGCGTGCCGCGCGACGCGCCGCGGCGCCATGAGGCGGGCCGCCATGATGCCCTGGGGAAAACCCCACCCCGGCAGGTTCAGCCCTGACGGGCTGCTTACGGTCTCTTTAGCAGGCCCTAGACTCCCGTGCGTACAGATCGTCGAACAGCGGGTGTCCAGCGATCTTCGGTGTGTTCACAGGGAGCGAGGGGTCGGACGTGCCGGAACAGACCGTCGGGTCGACCGTCGTCGTTGCGGCGGACTACTTCCAGTCGTACTCGGTCGTCGGACTGCTCGCCGTCGTCGGCGTGCTGTTCGTCGCCGTGGCCTTCGGCGCGAGCCGCCTGCTGCGCCCCGTCGTCCCGACCCCCGAGAAACTCCTGACGTACGAGTGCGGCGTCGACCCCGTCGGCGAGGGCTGGGCCCACACCCAGGTCCGCTACTACGTCTACGCCTTTCTCTACGTCATCTTCGCCGTCGACTCGATCTTCCTGTTCCCGTGGGCCACGGTCTTCGCCGCCCCCGGTTATGGCGCGGCCACGCTCGTAGAGATGTTCATCTTCCTCGGCTTCCTGGCCGTGGGTCTGCTGTACGCATACAAGAAGGGCGTCCTGACATGGACGTGACCCCCTCGGAACCGGTGCTGCTCCCCGAGCCGAAACGGCTGGGCGCCCTGGCTCGCCTCGCCCCCGAGCCGATGAAGGTGGTCCTCAACTGGGGCCGCCGCTACTCGCTCTGGGTCTTCAACTTCGGCCTCGCCTGCTGCGCGATCGAGTTCATCGCCGCGTCGATGGCCCGCCACGACTTCATCCGCCTCGGCGTGATCCCCTTCGCACCGGGCCCCCGCCAGGCCGACCTCATGGTCGTCTCCGGCACCGTCACCGACAAGATGGCCCCGGCGGTCAAGCGCCTCTACGAGCAGATGCCGGAGCCCAAGTACGTCATCTCCTTCGGCGCCTGCTCCAACTGCGGCGGCCCGTACTGGGACTCGTACTCCGTGACGAAGGGCGTCGACCAGATCATCCCGGTCGACGTCTACGTCCCCGGCTGCCCACCCCGCCCCGAGGCCCTGCTCCAGGGAATCCTCAAACTCCAGGAGAAGATCGCCCGCGAGTCGCTGGGGGAGCGGTACGGGGTGACTGGCGGGCGAGCGTCGACGGCTGCGCTGCAGAGCGGGTTGGTGCGGGGGCCGGGGTCGGCTTCGGGGACGGCGGCTGGGCCGGATTCGGGCGGGGCTTCGGGGGCGGTGGCCGGGTCGGGTGCGGGATCGGCTGCCGGTGCCGGTGCCGGTGCCGGTGCGGGTGCGGGTGCCGGTGCGGGTGCGGGCTCGGCGGTCGGGTCGGCTTCGGAAGAGGCTTCGGGCTCGGCGGCTGGGTCGCCTCCGGGCGCGGCTTCGGGTTCGGAGTCGGCTTCGGGCTCCGCTTCAGGTACGGCTACTGATCCGAGCTCGGGCGCGACGTCCGGCCCCGCCTCGGGCTCGGCTTCCGGTTCGTCCGACGGTCCTGCCTCGGGGGAGGAACGATGACCGCGGTCGGCTGGCTGCCCGCCCCCGCCGAGGAACTCTTCGGTGCCGAGGCCACGGCCGAGGAGTCGTACGAGGTCCTGACGGTGGACGTGCCGCCGGCATCCTGGATCACGGCGCTGGAGACGGCACGCGACGAACTGGGCTGCACCTACTTCGACTGGCTGAGCGCGGTCGACGAGCCGGGCACGGGCTTCCGCGTCGCCGTACACGTCGCGGCCCTGTCGCCGGTACGCCGCCTGCTGCTGCGCACCACCGTCCCGCACGAGTCCCCGACCCTGCCCAGCGCCGTGGACGTGTTCGCGGGCGCGGCCTGGCACGAACGCGAGACGCACGAAATGTTCGGCGTCGTCTTCGAGGGCCACCCCGCCCTGGACCACCTCCTCCTCCCCGAGAACTTCGAGGGCCACCCCCTGCGCAAGGACTTCGTCCTGGCAGCCCGGGTCGCCAAGGCCTGGCCCGGCGCCAAGGAACCGGGCGAGTCCGAACACGGCGGCCCCAAACGCCGCCAGATGCTCCCCCCAGGCGTCCCCGACCCGAACGAATGGGGCCCCCTGAAAGGCCAACTCCCCCCAGCCCCGACCCGCCCCGCCCGAGCCGCCGGAGCCCGAGCGGCGGGAACCGGGACAGCGGCAGAACGTCCGCCCCGAGCGGCCGGCGAACGCCCGGTACGCCGCGCTCGCACCGCGGCGGCAGGTTCGGCGAGTCAGGCGGAGGGAGCCGAGGATCCGGCTGCCGCTCCGCGTCCGAGTCAGGCGGAGGGGGGCGCGCCTCCGGCTGCCGCACCGCGCCGTTCCCGCACCGCGGCGGAGGGCTCGGCGAGCCAGACGGAGACGCCCTCGTCGTCAGGTGCGCCGACGACTGGGCCGCGTGGCGCTGGTACGGCGGAGGACTCGGCGAGTCAGGGCGACGCAACGGCAGCTGAGGGCTCGGTAAGCCAGTCAGAGACGCCCGCGTCTTCGGGTACGGCGGCCGGGCCGCGCCGCGCTCGTACTGCTGCGGAGGGGTCCGCCAGCCAGGCCGCCGCGCCCCCCGAGCCTCCGGCTCCGGGCACCGACGACTCTCCGTCGGGCACCGGCACGCCAGCCGGACCACGTCGTGCGCGCAGCGCGAGCGAGCGCTCGGCGTCCCAGCGTCCCGGACCGGCCACCGCCCCCTCCGGCCCCCGCCGGTCCCGCAGCGCCTCAGACGGCTCGGCGAGCCAACTGACCACGCCCGACGACCCGTCATCGCCCGCCCCGACCGAGGACACCTCAAGCGCCGAGGCCACACCCCCGAAGCCCGCCACGGCCCCCCGCAGCCCCGACGCCCCGTGGCACCACGCCCGCCCGGCCTTCGACGAGCTGCCAACCGACCGAAAGCCCGAGACCAAACCGCTCCCGCTCCCGCTCCCGGAGCCGGAGCCGGAGCCAGGGCCGAAGCCGCGCCCGGAGTCGATGGCTGAGCCAGAGGCCCCGCCCAGCGTGGCCCCCACCTCCGCTCCAGCCCCCGAGGCCGACTCCGCCCCCACCCCCGAAGAACCCCCGGGAACCTCCGTAAAGCCTGAAGCGCCCGAAGATCCCGCAACTCCCGAGAACCCCGCAGGAGGCCCGCAGTGAACGACGCTCTCGACGTCGCCCTGCGACTCCTGATCGTCTTCGTCGTCTTCCTCACCTTCCCCCTGATCGTCGGCCAGACCGAACACAAGGTCATGGCTCACATGCAGGGCCGCCTCGGCCCCATGTACGCCGGCGGCTTCCACGGCTGGGCCCAACTCGTCGCGGACGGCGTGAAGTTCGTGCAGAAGGAAGACGTCGTGCCCGCGGGCGCGGACCGCCGTATCTTCCAACTCGCCCCCGCAGTCGCCCTCCTGCCCTACCTCCTGGTCCTCCTCGCGATCCCCATCGGCCCCGGCGAGGGTGCCGTCGGCGAGGTCATCGACGCAGGCGTCTTCTTCGTCCTGGCCGTCATGGGCGTGGGCGTCCTCGGCTCACTCATGGCCGGCTGGGCCAGCGCCAACAAGTTCTCCCTCCTCGGCGGTCTCCGCACCGCCGCCCAACTCCTCGCCTACGAACTCCCGATGCTTCTGACCGCCGCCTCCGTCGCGATGGCGGCCGGCACGGTCTCCCTCCCCGGCATCGTCGACGCCTTCGAGTGGTGGTGGCTGCCCTGGCAGATCGTCGGCGCGATCGTCTTCTTCGTCGCCGGCCTCGCCGAACTCCAGCGCCCGCCCTTCGACATGCCGGTCGCCGACTCGGAGATCATCTTCGGCGCGTACACCGAGTACACCGGCCTCCGCTTCGCTCTGTTCCTCCTCGCCGAGTACGCCGGCATCGTCGTCCTGTGCGGCCTGACCACCGTCCTCTTCCTGGGCGGCTGGCACGGCCCTTGGGGTGCCGACGGCCTCGGCTGGGTCTGGACCCTGCTGAAGGCCGCGATCCTCGCCTTCCTCGTCATCTGGCTGCGTGTGACCTATCCCCGCCTGCGCGAGGACCAGCTCCAGAAGCTCGCCTGGACCCTCCTCGTCCCCCTCTCCCTCGCTCAGATCGCCCTCACCGGCATCGTCAAGGTGGTGATCTCCTGATGGCTGAGTCGCTCCCGCCCACCCGGTCCCGGTTTCCCGGCGCCGGCCTCGCCAAGGGCCTGGCCGTCACCCTCCGGACGATGACGAAGAAGACCGTCACCGAGCAGTACCCCGACGTTCAGCCCGACCTCCCGCCCCGGACCCGCGGTGTCATCGGCCTGTTCGAGGAGAACTGCACCGTCTGCATGCTGTGCGCCCGGGAGTGCCCGGACTGGTGCATCTACATCGACTCGCACAAGGAGACGGTCCCGGCGGCCGCCCCCGGCGGCCGTGAGCGCAGCCGCAACGTCCTCGACCGCTTCGCCATCGACTTCTCCCTGTGCATGTACTGCGGTATCTGCATCGAGGTCTGTCCTTTCGACGCCCTGTTCTGGTCCCCGGAGTTCGAGTACGCCGAGACCGACATCCGTGAACTCACCCACGAACGCGACAAGCTCCGCGAGTGGATGTGGACCGTCCCGGCCCCACCGGCCCTCGACCCCGCGGCCGAGGAGCCGAAGGAGATCGCGGCCGCCCGCAAGACCGCCGAGAAACTGGCAGCGGCCCAGGCCGAACCGACCGAGCCCCGGTCCGGGCAGTCGACCGGGCCGACCGCACCCGAGGAAGGTGCGTCATGACCCTCGCCGCAGCCACCGCCACCACGGCGCAGGCCACGCTGACCAAGGCTCACGCCACCGTCGTCGCCGCCACCGAAACCCACGGCTTCCTCTCGCCGACCGGCGTCGAGATCGCCTTCCTCCTCGTCGGCCTGGTCACCTTCGGTGCCGCCATCGTCACCGTCACCACCCGGCAACTGGTGCACGCCGCCCTGTGGCTGGTGGTGACCCTCGGCGGTCTCGCCGTCGAGTACCTCCTGCTCACCGCGGAGTTCATCGCCTGGGTGCAGGTCCTCATCTACGTGGGTTCCGTCGTCGTTCTCCTCCTCTTCGGTCTGATGCTCACCAAGGCACCCATCGGCCGCTCCCCGGACGCCGACTCCGGCAACCGCTGGGCGGCTCTCACGGTCGCCGTCGCCTCGGCCGCCGCCCTGGTGTGGGTCGTCGTCGACGCTTTCCGCGCGACCTGGATCGACCTGGACGGCCCCGCCGCCGGCTCCACCGAGGCCACCGGAGCGAGCCTCTTCCAGAACTGGGTCCTCCCCTTCGAGGCCCTCTCCGTCCTCCTCCTCGCCGCACTGGTCGGCGCGATCGTCCTGTCCCGCAAGGCGAAGGCGGAGTCGAGCTCTCCCCCTGTGAACTCCCGGCCCGCGAGCGGTAGTTCCCCATCCGCCCCGAATTCCCGTAATCACCCGATCGGGCGAAACAGGTCGGTCGAGCGAACCGAACCGGTCGAACCCAGCGCCCCCGCCGAGCGCACCACCCCGGCCCAGCCCGGCACCGCGGCCGAGCAGGAAGGCGCCCGCTGATGCACCTCGCCTATCCCGCCGTACTCTCCGCCCTCCTGTTCTGCACCGGCCTGTACGGCGTCCTCGCGCGCCGCAACGCGATCCTGGTCCTGATGTCGGTCGAGCTGATGCTCAACGCCGTCAACCTCAACCTGGTCGCCTTCGACGTCTGGCTCAGCAGGACCGCCGAGGAGACCCTCCACTCCGGTCAGGCGCTGACCCTGTTCACCATCGCCATCGCCGCCGCCGAGATCGGCATCGGTCTGGCGATCGTCCTCGCCGTCCACCGCAACCGCGGCACCGCGGACATCGACAGACTCCGCGACACCGCCGAGGGCCACGAGCCCGACCACGCCGACGACTCCGACGCCCCCGCGGCCGAGAAGGCTGAGGCCACCGCGTGACCACCACCACCCTCGCCGTCATCGTCCCCCTCCTTCCGTTCCTGGGCGCGGCCGCCGGCCTGCTCATGGGCCGCACGGCACCCGGCTTCGTCCGCCCGCTCGCCGTCCTGCCGACGCTCACCTCCCTCGTACTGGCCGCTGTCGTCGCCGTACGCCAGGGCGGCGACGAGGCCGTGAACGCCGCCACCGAGCTCACGCCCACCGGCTCGATCCCCATCGAACTCGCCCTGCACATCGACGGCTTCGCCGCCCTGGTCGCCGTACTCGTCGGCCTCGTCGCCACCTGCGTGCAGATCTACTCGACGGGCTATCTGCGCGACGACCCGCGCTATCCCTCCTACGCCGCCCTCGTCTCCCTCTTCACCGCCGCGATGCTCCTCGTCGTCTACTCCGGCGACCTGATGGTGCTGCTGGTGGGCTGGGAGATCATGGGCATCTGCTCGTACTTCCTGGTCGGCCACTACTGGGAGACCCCGGAGGCCCGAGCCGCCTCCATCAAGGCATTCCTGGTCACCAAGCTGGGCGATGTTCCGTTCCTGATCGGTCTGTTCGCGCTCGCCACCGACGCCGGCTCCTTCCGCATCACGAAGGTCCTCGGCGCCGTCGCGCACGGCGGGCTCGACCACCCGACCCTGATCGCCCTGCTGCTCCTGGCGGGCGTGGCCGGCAAGTCGGCGCAGTTCCCGCTGCACACCTGGCTCCCGGACGCGATGGCGGGCCCGACGCCCGTCTCCGCGCTCATCCACGCCGCGACCATGGTCGCTGCCGGTGTCTACTTCATCGCCCGTCTCCTCCCGGTCTTCGAGGCCTCGCAGGCCGCGATGGTGGTCCTCGCCGTGATGGCCGCCGTCACGATGACGGGCTCGGCGCTCGCCGCACTCGCCCAGGACGACATCAAGCGCGTCCTCGCCTACTCGACGATCGGCCAGCTCGGTTACATGACCGGCGCCCTCGCCGTCGGCGACCGCGGTGCCGCCGTCTTCCACCTCCTGTCGCACGGCGCCTTCAAGGCGCTGCTGTTCCTCGCGGCAGGCGTGATCATCCACGCCGCCGGCACCAACTCACTGGCCGCCATGTCCCGCATGGGCCACCTCCGCGACCGTGTGCCGGACGCCTTCTGGACGATGACCGTGGCGCTCCTCGCGCTCGCCGCGATCCCGCCCTTCAGCGGCTTCTTCTCCAAGGAGTCCGTCCTCGGCGCCGCGGAGCACGTCGCCACCGGCCACACCGAGTACGCCCCCGGCGCCGCCGGCTGGGTCGTCCTCGTCGCCGGCCTGCTCACCGCCCTGCTCACCGCGGCGTACGCGACGCGCCTGTGGCTGCTGGCCTTCCACGGCCAGGGTGTGGAGGCCCCCGACCACGGCCGCCAGCCGCTCACCATGACCACGGTCCTGTGGGTCCTCGCGATCCCGTCACTCGCCGTCGGCGGACTCGCCTACCGCGTGCTCCCGGACTGGTTCGACGGCAACGACCTCGCCCCGACCCTCACCACGTCCGTCGTCGGCACCGGCGTCGCCCTGGTCGGCGGCATCGTCACCTATGCCGCCTGGCGGCACACCACTGCGCTCGCCGTCCGCGTCCCGATGGGTGCGGTCGCGGCCCACCCGGACGGCGACGCCGGACTCGTCGAGGCCGAGGCCATCGCCAGCCACGAGCCCGTGTACGGAGACGTGGCCCACGCACCCGACCCGGCCGATCCGGGCCGACTGCTGCTCGGCCCGCTGCACCGGCACGCGGCCGTCGGCTTCCACCTCGACGCCGTGTACTCGGCCCTCTTCGTCCGCCCGGTCCAGGCCGGCGCCACCCTCGTCCGATTCCTCGACCGCGAGGTCGTCGAGACCTACGTACGCGGTGCGGGCGCTCTACCCCGACTGCTGGGCACGGCCGTACGGCGTGCCCAGACCGGAAATGTGCAGACCTATGTGAGCGCGCTGCTCGCCGGCACCGTCGTCCTGGTGGTCGCCGCCGTCCTCGTCGCCACGGGAGCGTGAGCAGGCGTGATCGATATCAACGAGTCCGTGATGCAGTTCCTTCTGGCGTTCGTCGTCGTCGGCCCGCTCCTAGGCGCCGTCGCCGCTCTCCTGCCGGCCCCGCCGGGACTGAAGGGGAAGTCGCCCGAGCAGGCGGTGCTGCGGCACGGCGTGACCGTGACCGGCGTGATTCTCGTCGCCGCGATCGTCCTCGCGCTCGGCTTCGACCACGACCACCCGTCGAAGATGCAGGCCACGACCGACATCAGCTGGATCCCCGCACTCGACGTGCGGATCCACCTAGGCATCGACGGCATCTCCCTCCCCCTTCTGGTCCTGACCGCGCTGCTGACCTTCCTGTGCGCGCTCTACTCGTACTTCAAAATGCCTGCGGGCCCGACCCCGAAGGCATTCGTCGCGCTGCTGCTCGTCCTCGAGTCCGGCACTCTCACGACCTTCGCCGTCCTCGATCTGCTCCTGTTCTTCCTCGCGTTCGAGATGGTGCTCATCCCGATGTACTTCCTCATCGCCCGCTGGGGCGGCGAGGGCAGGACCCAGGCCTCCTGGCGGTTCATCCTCTACACACTGCTCGGTTCGGTCGTCATGCTGCTCGGCCTGCTCCTGATCGGGATCAAGGCGGGCACATTCGACATGGTGGCACTCGCCACTGACAACGGCCGGTCCCTCACCTCATCCGTGCAGGTCATCGCGGTTCTGGCGATCGGGATCGGGCTCGCGGTGAAGACCCCGATGTGGCCGCTGCACAGCTGGCTGCCCGACGCCCACACCGCCGCGCCGACCGTCGGCTCGGTCCTGCTGGCCGGCGTCATGCTGAAGATGGGTACGTACGGGTTCGTCCGGATCCTCCTCCCCATCGCGCCGGACGGATTCCGCGACTTCGCGCCCTACCTCGCCGCCTTCGCCGTCGTCGGGATCATCTACGGATCCCTGGCCTGCCTCGCCCTCGCCAAGCAGGGCGCGAAGGGCGACCTCAAGCGCCTCATCGCCTACTCCTCCGTCGGCCACATGGGCTTCGTCCTGCTCGGCATCGCCACCATGACCCCGACCGGTGTGAACGGCGCCCTGTTCGCCAACATCGCCCACGGCCTCATCACCGGCCTCCTGTTCTTCCTGGTCGGCGCGCTGAAGGACCGTACGGGCAGCACCGACCTCGACGCCCTCGCCGAGCAGACCGGCGCCGCGCTGTACGGCAAGGCACCGCGCCTCGGCGGCCTGCTCGCGTTCGCCGCGGTCGCCTCCCTCGGCCTGCCGGGACTCGCCGGGTTCTGGGGCGAGATGCTGGCACTGTTCGGCGCGTTCGACCCCGCAGACGGCCTCAGCCGCCCGGCGTTCCTCACGTTCATGGCGATCGCGGCCTTCGGCACCCTCCTCACGGCCGCCTACCTCCTCGTCGTGGTCCGCCGCGTCTGCATGGGCGTCGTGCCGCAGGACGCCCCGAAGCTCGCCGACGTCCACACGTACGAGTTCGCGGCCTGGACACCGCTCGTCGCCCTCACCGTCGTGGCCGGCCTGTGGCCGAAGGTCCTCCTCGGCCTGACCGACCCGGCCGTACAGCAGCTCCTCGCAGGAGGCACCCGATGAGCTCCCTGGCCTCCATGGCCCAGCCGATGGCCGAGAACCTCGTCCAGTCCGTCGACTGGCTCGCCATCGCACCGCCCACCATCGCGGCGGTGGTCGGCCTCGTCGTCCTCGTCGCAGACCTCTTCGTGGGCGACCACAAGAAGGCGCTGCTCGGCTGGCTGTCCGTCGCGGGTCTGGCTGCCTCCACGGCGATGCTGCTGCCCCTCCTGGACGGCGACCGCGCCACCTTCTGCCTGACCGGCACCCCCGACGTCTGCAGCTACACCGCAGACCGCTTCACCCTCGTCCTCCAGCTCCTGGTGCTCGGGGGAGCGTTGCTGACAGCCCTCCTGTCCGTCACCGCCCTCAAGGACGCCGACAAGGGACTCCCCGAAGGCGAGTACTGGTTCCTGCTGCTCTCCTCCGCCGCCGGTGCCGCCCTCCTGCCCGCCTCGCGGGACCTGGCGACCCTGATCGTCGCCCTGGAGGTCGCCTCTCTGCCGGCCTTCGCCCTCGTCGGCCTGCGTCACGGCGACCGCAAGTCCTCCGAAGCGGCCCTGAAGTTCTTCCTGTCCTCGGTCACCGCGACCGCGGTCAGCCTCATGGGGATCAGCTTCGTGTACGCCTCCACAGGCACCCTCTACCTCACCCAGATCGCCGACCGCATCCAGAACGTCGACAGCCAGCTCCACACCCTCGCCCAGGCCGGCGTCGTCCTCACCCTCGTCGGCTTCGCCTTCAAGACGGCCGCCGTCCCCTTCCACTTCTGGGTCCCGGACACCTACGTAGGGGCGCCGCTCCCGATCGCCGCCTACTTGTCGGTCGTCGGCAAGGCGGTCGGCTTCTCCGGCCTGATCCTCGTCACGGTCGTCGCCCTCCCGTCGTACGCCGACGTCTGGGGCCCGGCACTTGCGGCGCTGGCCGCACTCACGATGACCGTGGGCAATGTCGGCGCCCTCCGACAGCAGCCCACGCGCGCGTACAGCGCCGTACGCCTGCTCGCCTGGTCCTCCGTCGGCCAGGCCGGCTACCTCCTCGTGCCGATCGCCGCCGCCGCGTACTCCGACGACGCCGAGCGCTCCATCGGCTCCACCGTCGCCTACGCCCTCATGTACGCCGCCGTGAACCTGGGCGCCTTCGCGGTGGCCGCCCTGGTGGGCCGCACGAGAGCCCTCAACCGTCTCACCGACTACCGCGGCCTGTACGCCTCGAACCCCCTGGCCGCCCTCCTCCTGGCCTTCTTCCTGCTCTGCCTCGCCGGACTGCCGCCGGGCATCATCGGCCTCTTCGCGAAGGTCACCGTCTTCTCCGCGGCCGTCGACGCGGGCCTCGGCTGGCTCGCCGTGGTCATGGCCGCCAACGTCGTGATCGCGCTGTTCTACTACCTCCAGTGGACGGCCCTGCTGTTCCGCACCCCAGAAGGCGAACCCGTACGGCACCGGATCCCGGCCCCGCTCACCGCGGCGATCGCCCTCACAGGCGTCCTCGGAGTCGCCCTGTCGGGCGCGCCCCAGCTGATCCTGCGCTTCACCGACACCGGACTCTTCTGAGCCCACGGCCGGACAACTTCCGAGCCCTCACCCGGACGGCCCACGCCCGCCTCCGCACGCACAAGGGAACTAGCTGCTCTCGCCTGGCGTTGACCAGAACAGGAGGGTCCACTGGTGGTGACACCAGAAGGACCGCAGATCAGCAAGCAAAGGGTTCCCCTGCTGCACGATTTGGAGGGCGTACCGTGCACCGCCGGCACAACGGGCTCAGGACCGCAGTACTCCTCGGGGGACTGTCCGCACTCATCATCGTCATCGGCAGCTTCTTCGGCCGTATGGGGCTCGTGGTCGCGGTCCTGATCGCCCTGGGAACCAACGCGTACGCGTACTGGAACAGCGACAAGCTGGCGCTACGCGCGATGCGCGCCCGCCCGGTCAGCGAGTTCGAAGCCCCTGCGCTCTACCGCATGGTCCGTGAACTCTCCACCCAGGCCCGCCAACCCATGCCGCGCCTGTACATCTCCCCCACGGAAGCCCCGAACGCCTTCGCGACGGGCCGCAACCCGCGCAACGCCGCCGTCTGCTGCACCGAAGGCATCCTGCGCATCCTCGACGAGCGCGAACTGCGCGGTGTCATCGGCCACGAGCTCAGCCATGTCTACAACCGCGACATCCTGATCTCGTCCGTCGCCGGAGCCCTCGCCTCCGTGATCATGTTCCTGGTCAACTTCGCCTGGCTGATCCCCATCGGCCGCTCCAACGACGACGACGGCCCCGGCATCCTCGGCATGCTGCTCATCATGATCCTTGGCCCGCTCGCCGCGACCCTCATCCAACTGGCCGTCAGCCGCTCCCGGGAGTACGAGGCCGACGCGTCCGGCGCCCAGCTGACCGGCGACCCCCTGGCCCTGGCCAGCGCGCTGCACAAGCTCGAGATGGGCACCAAGCAGCTTCCGTTGCCCCCTGAGCCGCGTATCGAGACCGCGAGCCACATGATGATCGCGAACCCCTTCCGTCCGGGCCAGGGATTCTCGAAGATGTTCTCCACGCACCCGCCGATGGCGGACCGCATTGCTCGCCTCGAAAAGATGGCAGGTCGCCACCAGTGAAAACCATCCTGAACGTCATATGGCTCGTCCTGAGCGGCTTCTGGCTGTTCCTCGGCTATCTGCTCGCCGGTGTGCTGCTGTGCATCACGATCATCGGCATCCCCTTTGGCATCGCTGCCTTCCGAATCGGTGTCTACGCCCTGTGGCCCTTCGGGTACACGACGGTCGAACGCCGTGACGCCGGCGCACCCTCCTGTGTCGGCAACGTTCTGTGGCTGGTCCTCGCGGGCTGGTGGCTGGCCCTGGCCCACATCGTCACCGGCATCGCCCTGTGCGTCACGATCATCGGCATCCCGTTCGGCATCGCCAACTTCAAGCTGATCCCGGTCTCGCTGCTTCCGCTGGGCCGCGAGATCGTGCGGACCGACCAGCCGTTCTCCTCGCGCTGGTAGGCCGAGCGCCGGTACGGCGCAGGGTTTTCCACAGCCCGACGGTTGTCCACAGGCCCGCCCGATTGTCAGCGGCGGGCCGCATCATGAACTCATGACCGCGAACGAGCAGTTGCGGGTACAGGGGAATGCCGGGATTCGTAACGCCCGCCCGTGGGCCCGCGCTTCCCCCGAGTCCCATGACCACACCGGCCTTCGTCGTGCGGACATATCCGTCCAGCAGCCCGCTGTGCTCGGCATCCGTATGCACGCGGCCTGACGGGGACTTGGCGTAGACGGGAGCCAAGTGCTGCCTCGGTGAGGACCGCCGCCTCATCCATCGGCGTACGCCGCTTTCACCGCGCCGCCATCCAACGCCGTACGCCGTACGCCCCCACACCCACCACCAGCACACCCGCGCCCACGGCCACCGAAACCCCCGGCAGCGCGAACGCCAGCACCACGCACCCGAGGAGCCCCACCGCCGGCACCACCCGCGCCGTCGGAGCGGAACCGAGCGTCCAGGCCGAGGCGTTGGCCACCGCGTAGTACGCCAGCACACCGAAGGAGGAGAACCCGATCGCGCCCCGCACATCCACCGTGGCGGCAAGAACCGCGACCACCGCGCCCACGGCCAGCTCCGCCCGGTGCGGCACCTGGAAACGCGGATGCACGGCCGCCAGCGCGCCGGGCAGATGACGGTCACGGGCCATGGCCAGCGTCGTCCGAGAGACACCCAGGATCAGGGCGAGCAACGAGCCCAGCGCAGCCACGGCGGCACCCGCCCGCACAACCGGCACCAGCCCCGGCACGCCTGCGGCCCGCACCGCATCGGCCAACGGCGCGCCCGCCTGACCCAGCTCCTCCGCTCCCAGCACGGAAAGGACGGCCACCGCCACACACGCGTACACGCCCAATGCGATGCCCAGAGCCAGCGGGATCGCACGCGGGATGGTGCGCGCGGGGTCCCGTACCTCTTCCCCGAGGGTCGCGATCCTGGCGTACCCGGCGAATGCGAAGAACAACAGACCGGCGGCCTGCAGCACCCCGCCCAGGCCACCTGAGGCCCCGCTGTCCATCCGCCCGGCCTCGGACGTCCCGGATCCCAGACACACGACCACCACGGAGGCGAGGACAGCCAGTACTACTGCCACGATTCCCCGCGTCAGCCAGGCGGACTTCTGGACCCCGCCGTAGTTCACCGCGGTCAGCGCCACTACGGCCGCGACCGCCACGGCGTGCGCCTGCTCCGGCCAGACGTACGCGCCCACGGTGAGCGCCATCGCCGCACAGGAGGCCGTCTTCCCGACCACGAACGACCAGCCCGCCAGATAGCCCCAGAACGGACCGAGCCGCTCGCGCCCGTACACATACGTGCCGCCGGAGGCGGGATAGAGAGCGGCCAGCCGTGCCGACGAGGTGGCGTTGCAGTAGGCGACCACGGCGGCGACCGTGAGCCCGAGCAGCAGCCCGGACCCGGCCGCGCGAGCCGCGGGTGCCAGGGCGGCGAAGATGCCGGCCCCGACCATGGAGCCGAGCCCGATGACCACGGCATCCCCCACGCCCAGGGTGCGTCGCAGCTCGGAGGGGGAACCGGAGGGTGTCATGCGCCGCACCCTACTGATCAGTGCAACCGCCGGGTGCATCCGTGACGTCCTCTTCAGCAACACGGCACGAACAAGTGCCGCCGCCAGGCGATGAACGCACCACGCACAACCCGTGAGCGCACAGTCGGCCGGGACCAGAATCACAGGGCCGGGACAGTGCGGGCACAGCGCGAAAGGGCAGGTTCAGGGCATGAGCATCATCGGTTGGATCATCCTGGGACTTCTGGCCGGGGCCATCGCCAAGTTCCTGCTGCCGGGCCGCGATCCGGGCGGCTTCATCGGTACGACCCTCATCGGCATCACGGGTGCGTTCATCGGCGGCTGGATATCGGCTCGCTGGCTGGACCACCCGGTCACCAAGGACTTCTACGACGGCACCACTTGGGCGGCCGCGATCGGAGGCTCACTCGTCCTCCTGATCGGCTACCGCATCCTGTTCGGCAACTCGCGCAACTGAGCACACCCCCGAACCGCAGCCAGCAGGCGAGAAGGGTGGGCACCGGCCAGGTGCCCACCCTTCCTCGTAGTGCCGCGTACTTCCGCGTGCTTCCTTGCGCGACCGAATCAGGCGTTGCTCACCGGTAGTTCACGAACTGGACGGCGAAGTCGAGGTCCTTGCCCTTCAGCAGGGAGATGATGGCCTGCAGATCGTCACGGCTCTTCGAGCTGACACGCAGCTCGTCGCCCTGGACCTGGGCCTTCACACCCTTCGGACCCTCGTCACGGATGATCTTCGCCACCTTCTTCGCGTTCTCCTGGGAGATGCCCTCCTCGATCGACGCGAAGATCTTGTACTCCTTGCCGGACAGCTGCGGCTCACCGGCGTCCAGCGCCTTCAGCGAGATGCCGCGCTTGATCAGCTTGGACTGGAAGACGTCGAGGACAGCGTTCACCCGGTCCTCGGAGTTCGCCTCCATGAGGATCTTTTCGCCGGACCACGAGATCGAGGCGCCCACGCCCTTGAAGTCGTAGCGCTGGGAGATCTCCTTGGCGGTCTGGTTGAGGGCGTTGTCGACCTCCTGCCGCTCGACCTTCGAGACGATGTCGAAACTGGAGTCGGCCATGTCCTGTGGCTCCTTGTATCGGGGGGCGTATCGGGTGCGTATCGGCGTAGGTGGGGCAGCCGCCGAGCCCGGTACAGTCCCCGGGCCGCATCCGGACAAGCCTAGCCACCCCAGGCCCCCGGAGCGCTGATCAATCGGGTGGCGAAGCACCCCTCCACATCGGGTATTGTTTACGTCGTTGCCACGGAGGACCGCCGAAAGACGGTTCGAAGGGCGGCAAACCCCGGCGGTGTGCCCGAGCGGCCAAAGGGAGCAGACTGTAAATCTGCCGGCTCAGCCTTCCCAGGTTCGAATCCTGGCGCCGCCACATGAAGGTAGACCCCCTCCGAACTGCGGAAACGCGGCGCGGAGGGGGTCTCTTCATGTTCCGGGGCGATCTTTCGAGTCGAGTCGAAACAGGGTGACTTGTCTCACTCTGTGACGCGTGGATCCCGGGGCTGATCAGGGTTTCCGGGCCATACGCGGACCAACTTCGTGGGTCCGGTGCTGCGTTCGGAGTTCGCGGGTCTCGTCATCTGGAGGCAACTGCCTGAGGCCGGCGCATCGATGGCCCTTCGGTCGGCGCCGGCCGCACCTGCTGGGTGGGACGCGAGTGGCTCCGCTGGCCCAGGAAATCGAACACATGATTGAATTCAGTCATGCGACCGTTCCCTGAGGATCTCTCCCAGGCGCAGCAGGAGTGGAGCGCCACCTACCAGCAGCTCGCGGAGCGGCCCGGTCGTACCGAGTTGCGTCGGCGGCTGTACCGGCTGTCGACTCGGCTGTTCTTCCACCCCTATTGGCAGGACCGGCGTCCAGGTCCCGCGGCGTGGTGGGAGCTGCGCAGCCTGGGGTGGCCGGATGGGGACGCGAGTGAGCGGCTCCCTCGATGACGCGCTGGGGTGCGGGGCCGCATGTCCCGGATGATCATGAAGGCGTGTCCGGACCGATTCGAGTGATCGTGCTTCCACCGTCGCCCGCAGGTGGCCGGCGGGTGCGTGTGGACGGCGAGATTCTCGGGTTGGCCCACAGCGTGATCGATGTCGCGGAGTTCCTTCGTCGAGCTGGGTGGGAGATCGACCCGGCGGAGGTGGCGGAGTCGCCGTGGATCGAATGGCGCGGAGCGGGGCCCGAGCGCTGGGGGCCGGAGCTGAGCAGCTGACACGTTGAAGGCGAGGTGCCTTGGAGAGCTATGCGGCCGTTCGGTGCGCAGCGATTCGACGCGCTCTCAGCTTGGGAAGCTCAGCGCATCCAGGGGCTTGCTTCTTGCCTGACCTGCGACGGAGGACCGCAGGCGGCTGGTGGGCGATCAAGGGGTTCCCGCTGTTCCCTGTGGCGCCCATTACCTTCGTTGTAGAGCCCGGTTCGGGCTCGTGGCCCTCGGGGCCGGTATGACTCGTTGCCCCTGTCCTTGATGATCCGGGGGGTGCTGTCGCCGGTCCTGGCGGCACCGGATGGTCGCTGATGGAAGCGTGTCCGCCGACAGGCAGGGCTGCGTAATGTGGCTGCCGATCTCCGGTGCCGGTCGGGCCACCGGCGGTGACTCCGGGGAGGGAAAGCCCGGTGACCAGCAACGACTTCACGTCGATCGATGTGTTCTGCGCCCTGGATGTGGGCAAGTCCGCCCATCACGGCACGGCCCTGCTGGCCGACGGCCGTACGGTCTTCGACAAGCCGCTGCCCAACGGCGAGCCCCAGCTGCGGGAGCTGTTCGCCCGCCTGGGACGGCGGGGGAAAGTCCTGGTCGTGGTCGACCAGCCTGCGTCCGTGGGGACCTTGGCGGTGGCCGTGGCCCGCGCCAGCGGATGCGAGGTGGCCTACCTGCCCGGCCTGTCCATGCGCCGCCTGGCCGACTGCCATCCCGGCACCGGCAAGACCGACGCCCGCGACGCTTACGTCATCGCCGACGCCGCCCGCACCATGCCCCACCTGCTGCACTCCATCGACCCCGCCGAGGGCGTGCGGGCCGAACTGACCATGGTTCTGGGCTATGACGACGACCTCGCCCAGGACGCCACCCGCACCTCCAACCGGCTGCGCGGCCCGCTCACCTCGATCCATCCGGCCCTGGAACGCGTCCTGGGACCGCGGCTGCGTCACCCGGCGGTCCTGGCCCTGCTGCAGACGTTCGGCTCCCCGGCGGCACTGGCTCAGGCCGGCACCGAGGAACTCATCGAGGTCATGACCGACGCCGCCCCACGGATGCGGACCCCGCGGGAGCTGGCCGGACAGATCCATGCCGCCCTGGCCGAGCAGAGCGTCCAGGTCCCCGGCACCGGCTCGGCCGGGGAGATCATCTCCGGTCTGGCCGAGTCTCTCACCGTGCTCCTCAAGCGCCGCGAGATCCTGGAGACCCGCATGACGGCCCTGCTGCAGGCCCACCCTCTCGCGAAGGTCCTGACCTCCATGCCCGGGGTCGCGGTCAGGACCGGTGCCCGCATCCTGGCCGAGGTCGGCGACGCCAGCGCATTCCCCACCGCCGCCCACCTGGCCTCCTACGCGGGACTGACCCCCACCACCCGTCGTTCGGGAACCTCCATCCGCGGCGAAGGACCGCCCCGCGGCGGAAACAAGACCCTCAAACGGGCCCTGTTCCTGGCCTCGTTCGCCTCGCTGAGCAGTCCCGAATCGCGGGCCTACTACGACAAGAAACGGGCGGAAAACAAACGCCACAACGCCGCCCTCATCTGCCTCACCCGCCGCCGCGTCGACGTCCTGCACGCCATGCTCAAGCACCGCACCCCCTACCAACCCGGGCACCAGCAAGCAGCCTGACCAAGCCAGCAGACCTTGACCGAACAGATAGAAGCACCCCCCCACGATCTGGCCGGAGTCATTCGTCGTCGCACCTCTCCAATTCCAGGGCTGCTGAGCCTTCTTCGAGTCCGTTGTTCTCCTCCGAGTGGAGATGAACGCCATCCGGTGTGCCGTCCTGGGCGAGTCCGAGGAGGTGGCCGGCCAGGGTCTTCGGCCCGGCGGCATTGGCCTCGATGGCGGTCTCTCCGCCCAGGTTGCGGACCTCGATGCGCGCGCTTTCCTCCCACGTGAAGACTCGGTTGACCCCCTCGGTCACGGCACGCACGTGAGTGGTCATCGACGGAGCAGCGCTGGGTCAGGGGGCATGCCCAAGGACCGCGTACCCAGGGATCGCCAGGCGCCCGGGGCGAACGCCTTTCTGGAGACGAACGCAGGCCGTTGCGGAGGGCCTTACCTCTGGCGAGCTACTTCCGTCCGGCTGTCCATTTCATGCCGAGCCGATAGGCCCGCGAGATCACGTCGTGGATGGCAGGGCCATCCTGTGGGGTAGACCACCCGGCAGTTCGGCGGGGAACGGGGGAAGCCCGACGGTCCTGGGCGCCCCGCCTCACGTCGCGCACTCGACGTACAACGCATGAGGAATATCGAGGTAGTTGGCCCAGTGCCCCGCGCCGTGCACCGCGACCCCCTCGTCCGAGACCCGCGGCCACACCCAGTCGACGCTGCCGAACCCCGCCTCCCGCAGCGCCTCCTCGTACGTCCGCCGCGACCACCGGTAGGGGAGGAGCGGGAACTCGTCGAAGCCGGGCACCCTCATCACCGCCGGGGCCTCTTCGCCGTCCCGGGTGGCCGGGGCGATGGTGAAATCGATGCCGTAGTGCGTGTACCAGCCGGGCTCGACGGCGACGTCGGGGTTGAGCGTGGCGAAGACGAACCGGCCGCCCTCCGGGCGCAGGGCCCGGCGCGCGGTGCGGCAGAAGCCGGTCAGGGCCTCGCGGGTGGGTGCGTAGCAGAGCACATAGACCGAGGACACCAGGTCGAAGCGGCCGTCGAGCTCGGGATCGGCCGCGGCGGGCGGGTCCGTGGCCGCACGCTCCAGGTACGTGATGTCGAGTCCCGCGGCGGCCGCGCGGCGCCGGGCGAAGTCGAGCATGCCCTCGGCACTGTCGACCCCGGTCACGGCCGAGGCGCCGAGCTCGCGCAGCCGGCGCGTGTAGAGGCCGCTGCCGCAGCCCAGGTCCAGGACGGCCTTGCCCTCGACATCGCCCAGCAACCCGAACAAGGTGTGGGCCTCGACGTACTCGCGCAGCGGCAAAGCCGTGGCCATACGTTCGTACGCCTCGGCGAGTCCGTCGAAATCCGTGCCGTGGTCCTCGTCCATGGGGTCTCCGTAAGTTGTCGGGTGGCCGGGAAGCCGGCTGGATCCGACGTCGTCGCCCGCGCCGCCGAGGGCCCTGGCTGCCACCCGTCTGACACGCACAACACCAGCCCGCGCGGGGCACACTGATCACATGTCCAGCCGCCGTAGGAACTGCCCCGAATGCCGCCGCGAGATCGCCGTCGTCGCCGGTCGCTTCGCGCGACACGACCCGCCCGGCGCCCGCGAGAACGGCGCGCTCACCTCCTGTCCGGGCTCCCGCCGCCAGGCTCAACTGGGCGCCGCCCAGCCGTCGTTGGACGGCTACGTGATCCCCGAGATCCCGGGCCAGATGCCCCTGTTCTGACGGCCGGTTCCCACGACTCCTCTGAGGGACGGTTCTTACGACCCTGCTCGTACATCCATACGAGCCACCAACCCGTCCCCGTCGAACCGGTACACATGCTCGACCGTCCCGTCCGCCCAGTGATCCCCGCCCGCGTCCCGCATCCCCTGCCGCACGCTCGCCACCGCCGACGTGCCGTCCCCGTCGAGCCGCAGCCCTTCCAGCCGTACGAGGGGATGCCCGGCCGCGAACTGCCGCGCCCAGTAGGCCCGTACCGCCGCACGCCCGTGCAACCGGACCCCGTCCAGGACGTTCGGCCAGTCCACGTCCGGGGCCAGACAGTGCGGTACGAAGGCGTCCCGGCCGTCGGTCGAGAAGACCTCGTACATCCGCCGCAGCAGCTCCTCCTGCGCGGCCGGGACCCCCTCCGCGGCCACCCTCAGTTCCCGGCCACGGCCTTCACCGCCACCGACACCGGGGTCGACCCGCCGACCAGCTCCAGGGTCAGACCGGCCGTCGCCGGGGTTTCCAGCAACTCCGCCACCACGGCGGCCACATCGTCGCGTGTGACCGGACCGCGACCCGTGCGCGCCTCGAGCCGTACGAGGCCCGTACCGGCGTCGTTCGTCAGCGAACCGGGGCGCAGGATCGTCCAGTCCAGGGCGTCGAGCCCGCGGACGTGGTCGTCGGCCTCACCCTTGGCGCGCTGATAGACGTCGAAGACGTCGTCGCCCTGGTGGTTCGCGTCGGCGCCCATCGACGACACGACCACATGACGCCGTACGCCGGCCCGGACCGCCGCGTCCGCGAACAGCACCGCCGCACCCTTGTCCACCGTGTCCTTGCGGGCCACGCCGCTGCCCGGGCCCGCGCCCGCCGCGAAGACCGCCGCGTCCGCGCCCTGCAGACGGGCCGCGACCTCCTCGACCGAGGCCGACTCCAGATCCAGGAGCACCGGTTCGGCACCGGCTTCCCGCAGGTCGTCGCCCTGTTCGGCCTTGCGGATGATTCCCGCGACCTCGTTCCCGCGCGCGGCGAGCAGTCGCTCCAGCCGCAGCGCGATCTGACCATGACCACCAGCGATGACAATGCGCATGCCTCGACCGTACGCCGGAACGGTTGTGATTGCCGGGTCCGGTTGTTCGGTGCGGCGCCGTCGTGGCTGGTCGCGCGGTTCCTCGCGCCCCTGGGTGGGTTCGGGCAGCGCCCGCCCCCACCGGGGCCGCACAGGCCGCCGCAGGCACCCACGGGCGCGGGGAACCGCGCGAAACGCCCGCCCGCGCCCGACCTCAACCCGCCCCCGCCTACGGCAACTCCCCCCGCCCCTGCCGCGGCAGCCCCAACTCCACCGCCACCGCCGAGTCGCAGAACTCCCGCACCGCGCTCGTCCGCGCCACCACGCGCCCTCGATGCACGACGATCCGGCTGTACGCCAGTGACAGCGCCCCCGCGAGCCGATCCCCGCGCACCGCCAGCAACTCGGCCGGAAATCCAGCCTCCACGCGCACCTCGGGCAGCCCCAGCACGGCCCGAGCGGAGGTGCTCACCGCGTCGTAGGCGTCCTCGGGGCGCAGGCCGTAGCGCGAGGCCAGCAGATAGGCCGCCTCCAGCGGGTCCCCGCGGCCCACCGGGTTCGACACGTCCCGCAGTGCGCCGCTGCCCGCCGCCACCCGTACCCCGGCCGCCCGCAGCAGCCGTACCGGAGCCGTGCCGCGCCGCTCCACGCTCCCGCAGCCGCCCTGCGGCAGGCACACCACGGTCACCCCGGCCGCGGCGAACTGGTCGGCGGTGCGGGAGGCGATCTCGGAGGGCAGCCGGCCCAGGAAGCCGCACGGGCCGATGGTCACCCCGGGACGCAGTCCGCCGGCCATCGCCGCGAGGCGGGCGAGGCGGGCCGGCTCGGTGCCGTCGGTGTGCAGATCGACGGGGCAGCCCTGCTCGGCGGCGACATCCAGCACCGCCTGCACATACCCCGTCGGATCGGGATCGAGGTCCGGGCAGCCGCCCACCACCGAGGCGCCCATCTTCACCGCGTCCCGCAGCATCGCGAGCCCCTCCGCCCCGGCCACCCCGGTCAGCACCCGAGGCATCGCCACCGCGGTCAGCTCGGTGAGCCCGCGAAGCGAACGCCGCGCCTGCAGTACGGCGGCCAGCGCGCCCAGCCCCTGGACGTCGCCCACGCGCACGTGTGCCCGCAGCGCGGTCGCCCCGTGTCCGAGCTGCAGCAGGGCCGCCTCGGTGACCCGGCGCTGGACGTCCTGGGGGTCGTAGGAGACCGGGCCGCCCTCGTCGGCCGACAGGGCCGTGTCGCCATGGGTGTGCGGCTCGACCGGAGCCGGGAGCAGCAGATAGCCGCTGAGGTCCACTCGAGCACCGCACGCGCGCGTGCCGTCCGCCGCCAGGCTGCCCGCCGTGCCGACCGCCTCGATGCGCCCGCCGCCCAGCCGTACGTCCACGGTCCGGCCGTCGGTCAGCCGTGCCCCGCACAGCAGGAGTGAGGTGGTGTCGGCCGGGCCCGACGGGGACGAGGAGTGGGGCGGCTGCGGCTGGCTGTCGGGCATCGCGCTCCAGGGGCTCAAGGCTCGTGGCTCGGGGCTGCGGACGGGGACGCAAGATCACGCAGAGTGAGTCGAGCCTAGGGCGGTGATCCGCTCGCGGCGGGGAGGAGCGCAATAGTCGTACCGGTGTGGTTCGTCGTACGGGAGAGGCCTCAGGGGCCGGTGGGAGAGCCCCTGGACAAGCCGCTCGACAGGCGGCCGGACGGCCCTCCGGACGGGCCGCGGACGGGCCATGGACGAGGGCCGGAAACGGATTTGGGTGAACGGCGGCCGAGCGTGTAATGTCTTCATCGCTCGCCCCAATAGCTCAGTCGGTAGAGCGTCTCCATGGTAAGGAGAAGGTCTACGGTTCGATTCCGTATTGGGGCTCTGGTGTGAGAGGTTCCCGCCGCAAGGTGGGAACCGATCACATCACAGCGGTGTAGCTCAGTCGGTAGAGCAAGCGGCTCATAATCGCTGTGTCACCGGTTCAAGTCCGGTCACCGCTACTGACAGTAGCCGATTGCGGGGTCGGTCCTTCGATCGGCTACTCTTTCATGCGTTAATCGTCCCATCCGTTCGTCAAGGAGCACTCCTGTGGCTGCCACCGACGTCCGCCCGAAGATCACGCTGGCCTGCGTGGAGTGCAAGGAGCGGAACTACATCACCAAGAAGAACCGGCGTAACAACCCGGACCGACTGGAGATGAAGAAGCACTGCCCGCGTTGCAACGCGCACACCGCGCACCGCGAAACGCGATAAATCAGGCTCGTACGCGAGGCCGTCCCCTGTACTCCAGGGGGCGGCCTCGCGTCGTTTCGTCACTTCAGCGAACGTTCGTTATCGACACCAGGAGGTGCCGAGCCCATGGCGCTCGACCAGTCCTTCGTGGGGCGGAGCTACCCGCCCACCGACCCCTATGAGGTGGGCCGGGAGAAGATCCGCGAGTTCGCGGAGGCCGTGGGGGACGCCAACCCGGCGTACACCGACCCGGACGCCGCCAAGGCGCTCGGCCACCCCGATGTGATCGCCCCGCCGACCTTTGTGTTCGCTATCACGTTCAAGGCCGCCGGACAGGTCGTGGCGGACCCGCAACTGGGTCTGGACTACAGCCGCGTCGTGCACGGCGACCAGAAGTTCGCCTACACCCGCCCGGTCCGCGCCGGTGACCGCCTCTCGGTCACCTCGACCATCGAGGCGATCAAGTCCATGGCGGGCAACGACATCGTGGACATCCGTGGCGAGGTTCACGACGAGGCCGGCGAGCATGTCGTGACGGCCTGGACCAAGCTGGTCGCGCGCGCGGCAGAGGGGGCGTGACGAGGATGACGGCGAAGATCGCATACGACGACGTCGAGGTCGGCACCGAACTGCCCGCCCAGACCTTTTCCGTGAGCCGCGCCACTCTCGTCCAGTACGCGGGCGCCTCCGGTGACTTCAATCCGATCCACTGGAACGAGAAGTTCGCCAAGGAGGTCGGGCTGCCGGACGTCATCGCGCACGGCATGTTCACCATGGCCGAGGCGATCCGCGTGGTGACGGACTGGGTCGGCGACCCGGCCGCCGTCGCCGAGTACGGCGTCCGCTTCACCAAGCCCGTTGTCGTCCCCAACGACGACCAGGGCGCCGTCATCGAGGTCAGCGGCAAGGTCGCGGCCAAGCTCGACGACAACTCGGTCCGCGTGGACCTCACGGCGACCAGCGCCGGGCAGAAGGTGCTGGGGATGTCCCGGGCGGTCGTACGGCTGGCCTGACCTTTGCGTGTTGTAAGGGGCGTTCTCCATGGTGGGACGCCCCTTACGTGCTTTCTTCCGCACCCTCTTGACGTAGTTAGTGATTGAGTACTAACTTACTGGACATGGTCAGGATGAGCGCAGGGGAGAGGCGCGAGAGCGTGATCCACGCGGCGACGATCGAGTTCGCCCGTGGCGGTTACCACGGCACTTCGACCGAGGTGATCGCCAAGCGGGTCGGGGTCTCGCAGCCGTATCTCTTCCGGCTCTTCCCCGGCAAGAAGGCGATCTTCCTGGCGGCCGCCCAGCGGTGCATGGAGGACACGATCCGTACGTTCGCGGAGGCCGCCGAGGGGCTGGAGGGCGAAGACGCCCTGCATTCCATGGCGAACGCGTACACCAAGGTCATCGCGGAGCGGCCGGAGCGGCTGATGATGCAGATGCAGATGTACGTCGCGGTGGCGGCCGCCGAGCAGGAGGGCGACCACGAGTTCGGCACGGAGGTGCGCGAAGGCTGGATGCGGCTGTGGGACACGGTCCACCTGCCGCTGGGCGCCGATGTCGACGACACGACGACCTTCATGGCGTACGGGATGCTCGTCAACTGCCTGGTCGCCATGGGGTTTCCGCCCGGGCACCGGGTGTGGGAAGGGCTTTATCCGTCGGCGCGGACCAAGGGCCGACTGGAGCACTGAGCGGGACGGGCGTCATCGGCGCCCTTTTTCATGAGCGTGAAAGTTAGTAATCAATAACTATCCAGGGAGCTCTGGGGGAGCGATGTCACAGCCAGCCGCACAGAAGACACCACGTGGGGGAGCCGTCTGGGCTCTCGTCATCACCAGCGTCGCCGGGTTCATGGCGGCCCTCGACAACCTCGTAGTCACCACCGCCCTGCCCTCCATCCGCGAGGACCTCGGCGGCGGACTGCACGACCTGGAGTGGACGGTGAGTGCCTACACCCTCACCTTCGCCGTTCTGCTGATGTTCGGCGCGGCCCTGGGCGACCGCTTCGGCCGCCGCCGGCTCTTCCTCGCCGGACTGGTGGTCTTCACCGGGGCGTCCGCCGCGGCGGCGCTGGCCCCCGGCATCGACAGCCTCATCGTGGCCCGCGCGGTCCAGGGTGTGGGCGCGGCCGTCATGATGCCGCTGACCCTCACCCTCCTGACGGCGGCCGTGCCGGCGGCCAAGCGCGGGATGGCGTACGGCATCTGGGGCGCCGTCAACGGACTGGCGGTGGCCTCCGGCCCCCTCATCGGCGGCAGCCTGACCGAGCACATCTCCTGGCAGTGGATCTTCTGGCTGAACGTCCCGCTGGGCGTCGCTCTCCTCCCCCTCGCCCGTCTGCGCCTCGCGGAGTCCTACGGCACCGGCGCGCCCCTCGACATCCCCGGCACCCTCCTCGCCAGCGGCGGCCTCTTCGGCATCGTCTACGGCCTGGTACGCGGTCCCGCGGACGGCTGGACGGACAACCTCGTCCTGACGTCCCTGTTCGCCGGTGCGGCGCTCCTCGTCGGCTTCGTCCTCTACAGCGCCCGTGCCAAGAACCCCATGCTGCCGATGCGGCTGTTCCGCTCCCGGGCCTTCGCCGGCATCAACGCGGCCAGCCTTCTGATGTTCCTCGGCATGTTCGGGTCGATCTTCCTGCTCAGTCAGTACATGCAGGGTGTTCTCGGGTACTCGCCCACCGAGGCGGGGCTGCGGATGCTGCCCTGGACCGGTATGCCGATGCTGGTCGCGCCGATCGCGGGCATCCTCTCCGACCGGATAGGCGGCCGGCCGGTCGTCGCCACCGGCCTCTTCCTCCAGGCGGCAGGACTCGCCTACCTGGCATACGTCATCACGGTGGACGCCTCCTACTCGATCCAGCTGCCCGGCCTGATCATCAGCGGCATCGGCATGGCCCTCTTCTTCGCTCCCGCCTCCAACCTGGTCATGTCCAGCGTCCGAGGGTCCGAACAGGGTGTCGCGTCCGGTGCGAACAACGCTCTTCGCGAGGTCGGTGGTGCCCTCGGTATCGCGATCATGGGGTCGATCTTCTCCGCCCAGGGTGGCTATGAGACGGGCCAGACCTTCGTGGACGGCCTGCGGCCCGCGCTGGTGACGGGGGCGGCGGTGGTGGGGCTCGCGGGTGTCGCGGCTCTGCTGATCCCGTCGAGGCGGTCCGTGCGGGTTGCGGCGGGTACGCCGACGGAGGAGCGGGCGCCGGTGCTGGAGAGCGTCGCCGGCTGACCTCCCCCCCCCCACGAGACGGCTCTGCCCTGCGGGGCGGGGCCGTCTCGCGTGTGGCCCGTCGCTGTGGCGTGCGTCCGAGGTCTTTCGCCCCCGCCGCCCTTACCCGTTCCCATCCCCAGGGGCGCTGCCCCTTCGACCCCGGTTCCTGGGGGCTGCGCCCCAGACCCCCGTCGGCCCCTGAAGGGCCTCGTCCTCAAACGCCGGACGGGCTGAAAGATGCCAGCAGGTATTGGGAGGCGGAGCCGCCTGCGGGTGGGGGATTGGGATGGTGAGTCCTTGTCCGCGGACGCCGGGGGGGGGACGAAAGGCACGGATGGGTGGGGGATCAGGCGGCAGGGCCTCGTCCTCGAACGTCGGACGGGCTGCAAGATGGCGAGCCCTGTCCCCTGACACCGGAGCGGCCGGCCCGTAGAGCCGTCTCCTGAGGCCCCAGGCGGGGCACCACCCGCACCGGCGCAACGGTGAGCAGGGGACGGGACGTACCGGGGGTGTCCGCCCGCGGCGTCGGGCGACCGACCAACCGCACTGCCCCGGCACACAGCACCGCCCGACCGAGGACGGACACCCCCGGTGCGGCGCCGACCCCGACGGTGAGTAGTGCGCGACGCACGCCCCCACCGAACCGCGACGGGCCGCCGCAGGCATCCCCCCACTCGCCGTCAGAGGCGTCTCGTACTCTTGAGCCCGTGCAGGAACGACACCACGCCCCCCTCGCCCCGCTGACCACCTTCCGCCTGGGCGGTCCCGCCGCCCGGCTGATCACGGCGACCACCGACGCCGAGGTGATCGCGGCCGTGCGCGAGGCCGACGACAGCGGTACGCCGCTTCTGCTCATCGGCGGCGGATCGAACCTCGTCATCGGCGACAAGGGCTTCGACGGCACCGCCCTGGTCATCGCGACCAAGGGCTTCGAGCTCACCGGCACCCGTCTCGAACTCGCCGCCGGCGAGGTCTGGACCGAGGCCGTCGCCCGCACCGTGGAGGCAGGACTCGCCGGCATCGAGTGCCTCGCCGGCATCCCCGGCTCCGCGGGCGCGACCCCCATCCAGAACGTCGGTGCCTACGGCCAGGAGGTCTCCGCCACGATCACCGAGGTGATCGCCTACGACCGCCGGACCCGCGAAGCGGTCACCGTCAGCAACGCCGACTGCGGCTTCTCCTACCGCCACAGCCGCTTCAAGGCCGACCCCGAGCGATACGTCGTCCTGCGCGTCGCCTTCGAGCTCGAGGACGCCGACGGGCTCTCGGCGCCGATCAAGTACGCCGAGACCGCCCGCGCCCTCGGCGTGGAACCCGGCGACCGCGTCCCCCTCGCCGCCGCCCGGGAGACCGTACTGAAGCTGCGCGCGGGCAAGGGCATGGTGCTGGACCCGGAGGACCACGACACCTGGTCGGCGGGCTCCTTCTTCACCAACCCGATCCTCACCGACGAGCAGTTCACCGCGTTCCACGCGCGCGTGAGGACCCACCTCGGCGACACCGCCGAACCGCCCGCCTACCCGGCCGGGGAGGGGCACACCAAGACCTCCGCGGCCTGGCTCATCGACAAGGCGGGCTTCACCAAGGGCTACGGCACCGGCCCCGCCCGCATCTCCACGAAGCACACCCTCGCCCTCACCAACCGCGGTGAGGCCACCACGGAGGACCTCCTCACCCTGGCCCGCGAGGTCGTCGCCGGCGTCCACGAGACCTTCGGCATCACGCTGGTCAACGAGCCGGTGACGGTCGGCGTCAGCCTGTAGTAGGTCCGCCCCTCCGGGAATCTCCGTTGCGGAGCACCCCGCCCACCCCCGACCCTGGGCCCATGAGGGACCCTGTATGCAGCTGAGGCTGCGCCAGTTCAGGCCCAGGACCGGGCCGCAGGAGCACCGTGTCGTCCAGCCCCGGCAGCCCCTGCGCCACACGTCACTGCGCGCCCCCGACCCGATCGGCCTGCTGCTGGGCGACCACGACGGGCTGAACCGACTCTCCGGACTGTTCTCCTTCGCCGCCTACTCCCGGCACACGATCGTCCATGTGCCGCTGCGTGACGGCGTCCCGCCGGACGAGGGCCAAGGCGAGCTGGTCGACCTCGTGATGGCCCACCACAGCCTCGGACTGCGCGCCGGGGACTGGCCCGAACTGCGCCGCAAGCTCAAGAACGGCGTCCCGCTGACCGCACGCACCGACGAGGCACGTACCGCGCGGGACGCGGAGTCCTGGCGGGCGCGGAGCGGGCGTACGGACTTCCGCGAGGACCTGCGGCACGCCACCCACGCCCGGACGTTCTTCCTCTTCGGCAGCAGGGACGTCTTCGCCCAGGCCGCCACGGACTTCGCCTTCGCGGCCGGCTGGGGGCCGCGCGAGAAGAGGGCGGCGAAGGGACACATGTCGCTGATGGCGGCCCTGCCCGAGCTGGTCGATCCGCCCGGCGGAGGGCATCCCATCGAGGTGATGATCTGCCACAAGCCGTATCCGCCCTACGCCCACTTCAGGCGGCCGGGCGAGCCAGCCACTCGTCCACCCCGGCCAGCATCCCCGCCTTGACGCCCTCGGGCGCCGCGGAGGCCCGGACCGACTGCCGGGCCAGCTCCGCCAACTCCTGGTCCGTGAAACCGTGGTGCTGCCGTGCGATCTCGTACTGGGCGGCCAGCCGCGACCCGAAGAGCAGCGGGTCGTCGGCGCCGAGCGCCATCGGAACCCCCGCCTCGAACAGCGTCCGCAGCGGCACGTCCTCGGGCTTCTCGTAGACGCCCAGCGCCACGTTGGAGGCCGGGCAGACCTCGCACGTCACGCCCCGGTCGGCGAGCCGCTTCAGCAGCCGCGGGTCGTCCGCCGCGCGCACCCCGTGCCCGATCCGGTTCGCGTCCAGGTCGTCGAGACAGTCCCGTACCGACGACGGTCCGGCCAGTTCGCCACCGTGCGGCGCCGACAGCAGCCCGCCCTCGCGCGCGATGTTGAAGGCCCGGTCGAAGTCCCGTGCCATGCCCCGGCGTTCGTCGTTCGAGAGGCCGAAGCCGACCACGCCCTTGTCCGCGTACCGCACCGCCAGCCGGGCCAGCGTGCGGGCGTCCAGGGGATGCTTCATCCGGTTCGCGGCGACCAGCACCCGCATCCCGAGCCCGGTCTCGCGCGAGGTCGTCTCCACCGCGTCCAGGATGATCTCCAGCGCCGGGATCAGCCCGCCGAGCCGGGGCGCGTACGACGTCGGGTCGACCTGGATCTCCAGCCACCCCGAGCCGTCGCGCACATCCTCCTCCGCGGCCTCCCGCACCAGCCGCCGGATGTCCTCGGGCTCGCGCAGACACGAGCGGGCCGCGTCGTACAGCCGCTGGAAACGGAACCAGCCCCGCTCGTCCGTCGCCCGCAGTCTCGGCGGTTCCCCGCTGGTCAGTGCTTCGGTCAGCGCCTCGGGCAGCCGTACTCCGTACTTGTCGGCCAGTTCCAGAACCGTCGCCGGGCGCATCGACCCGGTGAAGTGCAGGTGCAGATGGGCTTTCGGCAGCTCAGAGACATCACGTACACGCTCCATTCGAGGATCCTGCCGTACGTCACCGGTGTCCCGGTACCGCTTTCCCCTTTAGTGGTCTTGCTCGCACAAAAAAGGCACCCCCTCACGTGAGGGGGTGCCTTTTCACGGCGGGCTCAGTCCTGCGCCTCCGCCAGCAGCTTCTGGATCCGCGAGACGCCCTCGACGAGATCCTCGTCGCCCAGGGCGTACGACAGCCGCAGGTAGCCCGGCGTACCGAAGGCCTCACCCGGCACGACCGCGACCTCGGACTCCTCCAGGATCAGCGCGGCCAGCTCGACCGAGTCCTGCGGGCGCTTGCCGCGGATCTCCTTGCCGAGCAGACCCTTGACCGACGGGTAGGCGTAGAAGGCGCCCTCCGGCTCCGGGCAGAGCACGCCGTCGATCTCGTTGAGCATCCGCACGATCGTCTTGCGACGCCGGTCGAAGGCCTCCTTCATCTTCTCGACGGCCGACAGGTCGCCGGAGACCGCGGCCAGGGCAGCCACCTGGGCGACGTTGGAGACGTTCGACGTGGCGTGCGACTGGAGGTTCGTCGCGGCCTTGACCACGTCCTTCGGGCCGATGACCCAGCCCACGCGCCAGCCGGTCATCGCGTACGTCTTCGCGACACCGTTGACCACGATCGTCTTGTCGGCCAGCTCCGGCACGACCACCGGCAGGGAGTGGAACTCCGCGTCGCCGTAGACCAGGTGCTCGTAGATCTCGTCGGTCAGGACCCACAGGCCCTTCTCGGCGGCCCAGCGGCCGATCTCCTCGACCTGAGCGCGGGTGTAGACGGCGCCGGTCGGGTTGGAGGGGGAGACGAAGAGCAGGACCTTCGTGTTCTCCGTACGGGCCGCCTCCAGCTGTTCCACGGAGACGCGGTAGCCGGTCGTCTCGTCCGCGACGACGTCGACCGGGACACCGCCCGCGAGGCGGATCGACTCCGGATACGTCGTCCAGTACGGGGCCGGGACGATGACCTCGTCGCCCGGGTCGAGGATCGCGGCGAATGCCTCGTAGATGGCCTGCTTGCCGCCGTTGGTCACCAGGACCTGGGAGGCGTCGACCTCGTAGCCGGAGTCGCGCAGTGTCTTCGCGGCGATCGCGGCCTTCAGCTCGGGCAGACCGCCGGCCGGCGTGTAGCGGTGGTACTTCGGGTTCGAGCAGGCCTCGATGGCGGCCTGGACGATGTAGTCCGGGGTCGGGAAGTCGGGCTCACCGGCGCCGAAGCCGATCACCGGACGCCCGGCGGCCTTGAGGGCCTTGGCCTTGGCGTCCACGGCGAGGGTGGCGGACTCGGAGATCGCGCCGACTCGGGCGGAGACCCGGCGCGCGGTGGGAGGGGTTGCAGCGCTCATGGGCCCATCGTTCCAGACCGGAAACGCCAGTGGCACACGGGTTTCACAGACTGAACACGTGCTGAACAACCGTCCGGATTCGCGCGGTGGCCTGGGTGATCTTCGGCCGCCGTGCTGACGATCTTCCGTCGGCAAAGCCCTTACGGGCGCTTTCTGTTCGACGGGGGCCTCCGGAACACGTACACTCTCACCTCGTTGGCCTCACAACGGCCGCACTCATCCGGTGCACACCGAGCACCCGGGCGGATGCGGTACGTTTGGGGAGAACCACAAAGGGTCGTAGCTCAATTGGTAGAGCACCGGTCTCCAAAACCGGCGGTTGGGGGTTCAAGTCCCTCCGGCCCTGCTACACACACCGCCAGGATGTGTACGCATGTACGTACAGGTAATGCACCGCCGTGCGGCTCAGACCGGGCGCGGCACGGCCACGACCCGGGAACAGGTGAGGACGAATGGCGGACGCCGTGGGCTCCATCGACACGCCTGATGCCCAGGATGAGGCGTCAGAGTCGAAGAAGACCCGCAAGGGCGGTAAGCGTGCCAAGAAGGGCCCGCTGAAGCGTCTTGCCCTCTTCTACCGGCAGATCGTCGCGGAGCTTCGCAAGGTCGTCTGGCCTTCGCGAGGCCAGCTGACCACCTACACGACCGTGGTGATCGTCTTCGTGATCGTCATGATCGGCCTGGTCACCGTGATTGACTATGGACTCGACCACGCCGCCAAGTACGTTTTCGGCTGAGCAACGTTGCGAAGGGCGCCGCGGTTACCGGCGCCCCTTTCGCATGTTCCACCCCTATGTATCCAGGAAGAAGCAGCCACCGTGTCTGACCAGAACCTGAACGACGCCATCGAGCCGGACGAGTCCGTGGAAGACGAGCTCGACATCATCGAGGGCGCGGACGAGGACCTGGACGAGGTCGAGGCTGCCGACGCCGAGGCGGGCGAGCCCGCCGAGGAAGCCGCTCTCCACGTCGAGGACGAGTCCGACGAAGACGCCGAGGCCGAGTCCGGCGGCGACGTCGAGGCCGTCGAGGACGAGGAAGAGGACGCCGAGGAGGAGCCGGCCGAGCCGGTCGACCCCGTCGTCGCCCTGCGCGAGGAACTGCGCACCCTCCCCGGCGAGTGGTACGTCATCCACACCTACGCCGGTTACGAGAACCGCGTGAAGACCAACCTGGAGCAGCGCGCCGTCTCGCTCAACGTCGAGGACTACATCTTCGCGGCCGAGGTGCCCCAGGAAGAGGTCGTCCAGATCAAGAACGGCGACCGCAAGACGATCCGTCAGAACAAGCTCCCCGGCTACGTGCTGGTACGCATGGACCTGACGAACGAGTCCTGGGGCGTCGTCCGCAACACTCCCGGTGTCACCGGCTTCGTGGGCAACGCCTACGACCCGTACCCGCTGACCCTGGACGAGATCGTCAAGATGCTCGCCCCGGAGGCCGAGGAGAAGGCCGCCCGCGAGGCCGCCGAGGCCGAGGGCAAGCCGGCTCCGCAGCGCAAGGTCGAGGTCCAGGTGCTGGACTTCGAGGTCGGCGACTCGGTCACCGTCACCGACGGCCCGTTCGCCACGCTGCAGGCCACGATCAACGAGATCAACGCCGACTCGAAGAAGGTCAAGGGTCTCGTCGAGATCTTCGGCCGCGAGACGCCGGTCGAGCTCTCCTTCGACCAGATCCAGAAGAACTAGCTTCGTCTGGAGCACAAGCCTCCGATCAGGTCAGACAGGCTTTCGCAGCCGGTCTGACCTGCTCGGTTTTTGGCCGCGCAGAGATACCCGTTATCGTTGTGCGGTATGCCTCCATCCGGATCATCCGGACCGGACGGCTGAAAACTCTCACTAGGACCCGGAGAGAGCAATGCCTCCCAAGAAGAAGAAGGTCACGGGGCTCATCAAGCTCCAGATCAACGCCGGTGCGGCCAACCCCGCTCCGCCGGTCGGCCCCGCGCTCGGCCAGCACGGCGTCAACATCATGGAGTTCTGCAAGGCCTACAACGCCGCGACCGAGTCGCAGCGTGGCTGGGTGATCCCGGTGGAGATCACGGTCTACGAGGACCGCTCCTTCACCTTCATCACCAAGACGCCGCCGGCCGCGAAGATGATCCTCAAGGCCGCGGGTGTCGAGAAGGGCTCTGGCGAGCCGCACAAGACCAAGGTCGCCAAGATCACCGAGGCGCAGGTCCGCGAGATCGCCACGACCAAGCTTCCCGACCTGAACGCCAACGACCTGGACGCCGCGTCGAAGATCATCGCCGGCACCGCCCGCTCCATGGGCATCACGGTCGAGGGCTGAACCCCAGCCTCGTAGCACCTTCGTAGCACCGTGGCAGGGCCTGCTCGGCCCATACCACGACTCCTCAAGACACACTGGAGCAGTAGTGAGCAAGCGCAGCAAGTCCCTCCGCGCTGCGGACGCCAAGATCGACCGGGAAAAGCTCTACGCCCCGCTCGAGGCCGTCCGTCTCGCCAAGGAGACCTCCACGACCAAGTTCGACGGCACCGTCGAGGTCGCCTTCCGTCTGGGTGTCGACCCGCGTAAGGCCGACCAGATGGTCCGTGGCACCGTGAACCTTCCGCACGGCACCGGTAAGACCGCCCGGGTCCTGGTCTTCGCGACCGGCGACCGTGCCGAGGCCGCGCGTGCCGCGGGCGCCGACATCGTCGGCGCCGACGAGCTCATCGACGAGGTTTCGAAGGGCCGCCTGGACTTCGACGCCGTCGTCGCCACCCCGGACCTCATGGGCAAGGTCGGCCGCCTCGGCCGCGTGCTCGGTCCGCGTGGTCTGATGCCGAACCCGAAGACCGGCACCGTGACCCCGGACGTGACCAAGGCCGTCACCGAGATCAAGGGCGGCAAGATCGAGTTCCGCGTCGACAAGCACTCGAACCTGCACTTCATCATCGGCAAGACGTCCTTCGACGACGAGAAGCTGGTGGAGAACTACGGCGCCGCGCTGGAGGAGATCCTCCGTCTGAAGCCGTCCGCCGCCAAGGGTCGTTACATCAAGAAGGCCGCGGTCTCCACCACCATCGGTCCCGGCATCCCGGTCGACCCGAACCGCACCCGCAACCTCCTCGTCGAGGAGGACCCGGCCGCCGTCTGATCCTGACGGCAGTCGCGTCGCGATACGCGTTCTTGACGCGGGCCCCGCAACCTTTCGAGGTGCGGGGCCCGTCTCTTTTCCGGGTACGTGTGTCAGTGCTCCGCGCTAACGTGCGGACACAGCAACCGCATTGGGGTGGGACGAATGAAGAGCACGACCATGCGCCGGACGGCCTTGGCGATCGCGACAGCGACCGCGCTGACCGGCCTGGCTGCCTGTACGTCCTCGGATGACTCGAAAAGCTCCGGCAAGGACGACAAGGCGTCCGGCAAGGACACGAGCAACCTCAGCCCCGTAGCGGCCCTGCGCTCCGCCGAGAAGTCCACGGACGCCGCCGACTCCGCCAAGGTCGAGTCCACGACCACCATGGGCACGATGATGTCCATGACCGCCGACGGAGCCCTCGGCTGGGGTGACGGCATCACCGGCACCATGACCATCGAGTACACCGGCGGCACCATGGCCGACACCATGCGCCGGCTCGGCACCACGTCGATGGAGGCCCGCTATCTGCCCGACGCCTACTACGCGAGGATGGGCGACAAGTTCGCCGAGCAGGCCGGCGGCAAGCACTGGATCCGGTACGACTACGACGACCTCGCTGACCTCGGTGGCAGCTCCGGTGCCTATCTCAGGGACCAGATGCAGAACACCACGCCCAACCAGTCGGTGAAGCTGCTGCTGGCCTCGGGGGACGTGAAGAAGGTCGGCGCGGAGAAGGTCCGCGGCCAGGAGACCACGCACTACTCGGGCACCGTCGACGTCGCCGACCTCGCCGGCAAGAACTCCAGCCTCAGCGCGAGCCAGCTCGCCGACCTCAAGAAGCAGCTCGAGCAGGCGGGCGTGACCACACAGCAGGTCGACATCTGGGTCGACGATCAGGATCTGCTGGTCAAGAAGGTCGAGAAGGGCCGGATGGCCACCGGTGACCTGACCCAGACCGCCTACTACAGCGACTACGGCGTGAAGATCTCCGCCGAGGAGCCCGCGGCGAGCGACACCCAGGACTTCAAGGAGCTGCTGGAGAAGCAGGGCGGCACCGTCGCCGGCACCACGTCCTGAGGGGGCCGGAAACCCGGGGGACGGGGGAGTCCTGCGGGGGATATGGTCCTGGTCGAACTTTCAACAGGCATCACTCGGTCCAGGGGGGACTCATGAGCATGTCCATAGGCGGCTCGGTACGCCGTAGAGGTGCGGGGGCCGCCGCGGCGGCCATGCTGCTGGCGGGCGCCGTGGCCTGCAGCGGCGGGGGAGAGAAGAACGACGCCACGGACACGGGCGCGAAGACGGGCAAGAAGCGTTCCGTCACGCAGGTCATCACCGCGGCGTACAAGAAGACGGCCGAGGCCAAGTCCGCCCGGGTCAACATGACCATGTCGGTGCCGGGCGCGGACGGCGGCAAAATGACCATGAGCGGGATCATGGGCTGGGACCCGACCCTCATGGACATGACGATGAAGGGCTCCGGGCTCGCCGCGGACGCGGACATGCCCAAGAACGCCCGCATCATCTGGCAGAACGACGTCGTGTACGTCGACGCGGGCACGGCCGCCGCCAAGGAGATGGACGGCAAGCGCTGGATGAAGCTCGACCTCGGGGCCGTGGCCGAGCAGGCCGCGAAGTCCGGGGACAAGGAGCTCACCAAGCAGCTGACCGGCGGCCTGGAGGACATGAACCAGGACCCCGCCCAGCAGCTGGCGATGCTCCTCGACTCGCCCAACCTCAAGCACGTGGGCAGCGAGAAGATCGACGGGGCCGACACCGAGCACTACAAGGGCACCCTCACCGTCGAGGAGATGATGGCGACCAACAAGTCGCTGGACGTCCTGGAGCCCAAGGAGCGCAAGGAGCTCCTGGCCGGTATGAAGAAGGCCGGCATCAAGGGCTACGACACCGAGGTCTGGGTCAACGAGGACGACCTCCCGGTCCGCATGGACGTCGGCATCGACAGCCCGGAGGGCACCGTCGAGATGAGCATGAAGCTCTCCGACTACGGTGCGAAGGCCGAGGTCGAGCTGCCGTCGGCCGACGAGACCTTCGACCTGATGGAGATGTTCAAGGAGCTCGCGGAGAGCGGCGATCTCAGCGGGAGCTGAGCGTCGTAGGACCCGATTTGCTTGACGGCGACGGGGTCACGTACTCTCCTACAGAAGCCAAAGACCGCTGGTCGTTGCCGTGCTCTCGCAAGAGGGTTCGGTGGCCGAAGGATCCGCTGAAAATCGCGGACGACCCGCGCAGGTGACTGTGGATGTGCTCCCGGAGTTCGCTGCTCGACAGCGTGCGATTCCCGGTCGAGCTACGCCCCGTGCGCCTGCGCCGGGGCGTTTCGTTTTCTGTAGCCCCTTCTGAGCGGTCCTCATCACCCGGAAGGAGGCCACGCTTATGGCAAGGCCCGACAAGGCTGCCGCGGTAGCCGAGCTCGCGGACCAGTTCCGTAGCTCGAACGCCGCTGTGCTGACCGAGTACCGGGGTCTCACCGTGGCGCAGCTCAAGACGCTGCGCCGTTCGCTCGGTGACGACGCCCAGTACGCCGTGGTGAAGAACACGCTGACCAAGATCGCGGCCAACGAGGCCGGGATCTCCACGCTCGACGACCTGTTCAACGGTCCGACGGCGGTTGCCTTCATCTCCGGTGACCCGGTGACGTCGGCGAAGGGTCTTCGTGACTTCGCCAAGGACAACCCGAACCTCATCATCAAGGGCGGTGTCCTTGACGGTAAGGCGCTGTCCGCCGATGAGATCAAGAAGCTCGCGGACCTCGAGTCCCGCGAGGTTCTGCTCAGCAAGCTGGCTGGTGCGTTCAAGGGCAAGCAGTCCCAGGCTGCCTCGCTCTTCCAGGCGCTCCCCTCGAAGTTCGTCCGCACCGCGGAGGCGCTTCGTGCCAAGAAGGCCGAGCAGGGCGGTGCCGAGTAATTCGGCTCGCGCATTGACCGCCGCCTGAGGCGACGGTCGCAGCGGGCCGAACGTACGCCCGCCTCACATGTACATCCGGCACCAGCCGAATTAGTGGAAGGATCGCCCACATGGCGACGAAGCTGTCCCAGGAAGAGCTGCTCGAGCAGTTCGAGTCCCTCACCCTCATCGAGCTCTCCGAGTTCGTGAAGGCGTTCGAGGAGAAGTTCGACGTCACCGCCGCCGCCGCGGTCGCCGCTGCCCCGGCCGGCCCCGCCGCCGTTGCCGACGCCCCGGAGGAGCAGGACGAGTTCGACGTCATCCTCACCGGCGCCGGTGACAAGAAGATCCAGGTCATCAAGGTCGTGCGTGAGCTGACCTCCCTGGGTCTGAAGGAGGCCAAGGACCTCGTGGACGGCGCCCCGAAGCCCGTCGTCGAGAAGGTCGCCAAGGAGGCCGCTGAGAAGGCCGCCGAGGCCCTCAAGGGCGCCGGCGCGTCCGTCGAGGTCAAGTAACACCTCACGGTCCGCACGGACTCGCGCGAGCTACGGGCCTCGTAAGAGGGCTGTAACGCTGACGCACCGAAGAGCGATCATCCATCCGGGTGGTCGCTCTTCGGCGTTCCCGAGGGCGTCGTGGCGGCTGCCTTGCGACCGTGGTCGTGGGGAGTATGGTGATCTTCGTCGTGCCCCTTGAGCGCCCCTGGTGGCAGGCCGGAGGCAGACCGCAAGTGACGAGCGCAGCACCCGGTTTGGGCAAGACAGGCCTTGACGAACCGCACGCGGCGCGCAATTCTCAGGACGCGTCGCCAGAACGGTCCGAATCCGAGGCATGGATCGGCGACGAAGAGGGCAGTATCAACGTGCGTTGAGGGCGAGCGCATCGAAGGCGTTGAGGACAACGAGGGTCACAGAAAATCGGGGCTGGACATCAGTGCGCCATGTGGCTACACTGACCCTTTGCGCTGCCTGTTAGCTGTCCCCTGCCCGTCACCAGGGGTCTGCCCTCGCCTCAGCATCGATGATCAGAACTTCTCTGACCTGGCCGTATAAAGCCAGATCAGGGGGTACCTGTCTTCGTGTGCAGGAGTGGGACCGGTACGCGCGTAGTGAGTCCGAGCCCTCGGAAGGACCCCCTCTTGGCCGCCTCGCGCACTGCCTCGAACGCGAATACGAACAATGGCGCCAGCACTGCCCCGCTGCGCATCTCTTTTGCAAAGATCAAGGAGCCTCTCGAGGTTCCCAACCTGCTCGCGCTGCAGACCGAGAGCTTTGACTGGCTGCTCGGGAACACCGCCTGGCAGAGTCGGGTCGAGGAGGCTCTGGAGTCAGGTCAGGACGTCCCCACCAAGTCCGGTCTGGAGGAGATCTTCGAGGAGATCTCTCCGATCGAGGACTTCTCCGGGTCGATGTCGCTGACATTCCGCGACCACCGCTTCGAGCCGCCGAAGAACAGCATCGACGAGTGCAAGGACCGCGACTTCACGTACGCGGCCCCGCTCTTCGTGACGGCAGAGTTCACGAACAACGAGACCGGCGAGATCAAGTCCCAGACGGTCTTCATGGGCGACTTCCCGCTCATGACCCACAAGGGCACCTTCGTCATCAACGGCACCGAGCGTGTCGTGGTGTCGCAGCTGGTCCGTTCGCCGGGTGTCTACTTCGACTCCTCCATCGACAAGACGTCCGACAAGGACATCTTCTCGGCCAAGATCATCCCGTCCCGGGGTGCCTGGCTGGAGATGGAGATCGACAAGCGCGACATGGTCGGTGTGCGCATCGACCGCAAGCGCAAGCAGTCCGTGACCGTCCTCCTCAAGGCTCTCGGTTGGACCACCGAGCAGATCCTCGAGGAGTTCGGCGAGTACGAGTCCATGCGCGCCACTCTGGAGAAGGACCACACCCAGGGCCAGGACGACGCGCTGCTCGACATCTACCGCAAGCTGCGTCCGGGCGAGCCGCCCACGCGCGAGGCCGCGCAGACGCTTCTGGAGAACCTCTACTTCAACCCGAAGCGCTACGACCTCGCCAAGGTCGGCCGTTACAAGGTCAACAAGAAGCTGGGCGCGGACGCTCCGCTCGACGCCGGCATCCTGACCGTCGAGGACATCATCTCGACGATCAAGTACCTGGTGAAGCTGCACGCGGGCGAGACCGAGACGGTCGGCGACCGGGGTACGAGCATCGTCGTCGAGACCGACGACATCGACCACTTCGGCAACCGTCGTCTGCGCAGCGTCGGCGAGCTCATCCAGAACCAGGTCCGTACGGGTCTGGCTCGTATGGAGCGCGTCGTGCGTGAGCGCATGACGACCCAGGACGTCGAGGCGATCACGCCGCAGACCCTGATCAACATCCGGCCGGTCGTCGCCTCCATCAAGGAGTTCTTCGGCACCAGCCAGCTGTCGCAGTTCATGGACCAGAACAACCCGCTGTCGGGTCTCACCCACAAGCGTCGTCTCTCGGCGCTGGGCCCCGGTGGTCTGTCCCGTGAGCGGGCCGGCTTCGAGGTCCGTGACGTGCACCCGTCTCACTACGGCCGTATGTGCCCGATCGAGACGCCCGAAGGCCCGAACATCGGTCTGATCGGTTCGCTCGCCTCCTACGGCCGCGTCAACGCGTTCGGTTTCGTGGAGACGCCGTACCGCAAGGTCGACGGCGACGTCGTCACCGACGAGGTCGACTACCTCACGGCCGACGAAGAGGACCGATTCGTCATCGCGCAGGCCAACGCCACGCTCGACGACAACATGCGTTTCACCGAGAACCGCGTCCTGGTCCGCCGTCGTGGCGGCGAGGTCGACTACGTCCCCGGTGACGACGTGGACTACATGGACGTCTCGCCGCGCCAGATGGTGTCGGTCGCGACCGCCATGATCCCGTTCCTCGAGCACGACGACGCCAACCGTGCCCTCATGGGCGCGAACATGATGCGTCAGGCCGTGCCGCTCATCAAGAGCGAGGCCCCGCTCGTCGGCACCGGCATGGAGTACCGCTCCGCGGTCGACGCCGGCGACGTGGTCAAGGCCGAGAAGGACGGTGTGGTCCAGGAGGTCTCCGCGGACTACATCACCACCGCCAACGACGACGGCACGTACATCACGTACCGCCTGGCCAAGTTCGCCCGCTCCAACCAGGGCACCTCGGTCAACCAGAAGGTCATCGTCAACGAGGGCGACCGCATCATCACGGGCCAGGTGCTCGCCGATGGTCCGGCCACCGAGAACGGCGAGATGGCCCTGGGCAAGAACCTGCTCGTGGCGTTCATGCCGTGGGAGGGTCACAACTACGAGGACGCGATCATCCTGTCGCAGCGCCTCGTGCAGGACGACGTCCTCTCCTCGATCCACATCGAGGAGCACGAGGTCGACGCCCGTGACACCAAGCTCGGCCCCGAGGAGATCACCCGGGACATCCCGAACGTCTCCGAGGAGGTCCTCGCCGACCTCGACGAGCGCGGCATCATCCGTATCGGTGCCGAGGTCGTCGCCGGTGACATCCTCGTCGGCAAGGTCACGCCCAAGGGTGAGACCGAGCTGACCCCGGAGGAGCGCCTGCTGCGCGCGATCTTCGGTGAGAAGGCCCGTGAGGTCCGTGACACCTCGCTGAAGGTCCCGCACGGCGAGATCGGCAAGGTCATCGGCGTCCGCGTCTTCGACCGCGAGGAGGGCGACGAGCTTCCCCCCGGTGTGAACCAGCTGGTGCGCGTGTACGTGGCGCAGAAGCGCAAGATCACCGACGGTGACAAGCTCGCCGGCCGTCACGGCAACAAGGGTGTTATCTCGAAGATCCTTCCCATCGAGGACATGCCGTTCCTCGAGGACGGAACTCCGGTCGACATCATCCTCAACCCGCTGGGTGTGCCGTCCCGAATGAACCCGGGACAGGTTCTGGAGATCCACCTCGGCTGGCTCGCCAGCCGCGGCTGGGACGTCTCCGGGCTCGGTGAGGACTGGGCGCAGCGCCTGCAGGTCATCGGCGCCGACCAGGTCGCCCCCGGCACCAACGTCGCCACCCCGGTGTTCGACGGTGCGCGTGAGGACGAGCTCGCGGGTCTGCTGAACCACACCATCCCGAACCGCGACGGCGAGCGCATGGTGCAGCCGACCGGCAAGGCGAGGATGTTCGACGGCCGCTCCGGTGAGCCGTTCCCGGACCCGATCTCCATCGGGTACATGTACATCCTCAAGCTCCACCACCTGGTCGACGACAAGCTGCACGCCCGTTCGACCGGTCCGTACTCGATGATCACCCAGCAGCCGCTGGGTGGTAAGGCCCAGTTCGGTGGCCAGCGCTTCGGTGAGATGGAGGTGTGGGCGCTGGAGGCTTATGGCGCCGCGTACGCCCTCCAGGAGCTGCTGACCATCAAGTCCGACGACGTCACCGGCCGCGTGAAGGTCTACGAGGCCATCGTCAAGGGCGAGAACATCCCCGAGCCCGGCATCCCCGAGTCCTTCAAGGTGCTCATCAAGGAGATGCAGTCCCTGTGCCTCAACGTGGAGGTGCTGTCCTCGGACGGCATGTCCATCGAGATGCGCGACACCGACGAGGATGTCTTCCGCGCTGCGGAGGAGCTTGGCATCGACCTGTCCCGGCGCGAGCCGAGCAGCGTCGAAGAGGTCTGACGGGAGTTCGGAGGCCTTCACCATGAAGGCCTCCGGCCCCAGGACCCCCGTATCAGACCCCATGACTTACAACCCTGAGAGGGATTGACGCATAGTGCTCGACGTCAACTTCTTCGACGAGCTCCGGATCGGTCTGGCCACCGCTGACGACATCCGTCAGTGGAGCCACGGCGAGGTCAAGAAGCCCGAGACGATCAACTACCGCACGCTCAAGCCCGAAAAGGACGGACTCTTCTGCGAGAAGATCTTCGGTCCGACCCGGGACTGGGAGTGCTACTGCGGCAAGTACAAGCGTGTCCGGTTCAAGGGCATCATCTGTGAGCGCTGCGGCGTCGAGGTCACTCGCGCCAAGGTGCGTCGTGAGCGGATGGGCCACATCGAGCTCGCCGCGCCCGTCACGCACATCTGGTACTTCAAGGGTGTCCCGTCGCGTCTGGGCTACCTGCTCGACCTGGCCCCGAAGGACCTCGAGAAGGTCATCTACTTCGCGGCGTACATGATCACGTACGTCGACGAGGAGCGCCGCACCCGCGACCTGCCCTCCCTGGAGGCGCACGTCTCCGTGGAGCGTCAGCAGGTCGAGAACCGTCGCGACGCCGACCTCGAGGCCCGCGCCAAGAAGCTCGAGACCGACCTGGCCGAGCTCGAGGCCGAGGGTGCCAAGGCCGATGTGCGCCGCAAGGTGCGCGAGGGTGCCGAGCGTGAGATGAAGCAGCTGCGCGACCGTTCGCAGCGCGAGATCGACCGTCTCGACGAGGTGTGGACCCGGTTCAAGAACCTCAAGGTCCAGGACCTCGAGGGCGACGAGCTGCTCTACCGTGAGCTGCGCGACCGCTTCGGCACGTACTTCGACGGTTCGATGGGTGCCGCGGCGCTGCAGAAGCGCCTGGAGACCTTCGACCTCGACGAGGAGGCCGAGCGCCTCCGCGAGATCATCCGTACCGGCAAGGGCCAGAAGAAGACCCGTGCGCTGAAGCGGCTGAAGGTCGTGTCTGCCTTCCTGCAGACCTCCAACAGCCCCAAGGGCATGGTCCTCGACTGCGTCCCGGTCATCCCGCCGGACCTTCGCCCGATGGTGCAGCTGGACGGTGGCCGCTTCGCGACCTCCGACCTGAACGACCTGTACCGCCGTGTGATCAACCGCAACAACCGTCTGAAGCGGCTTCTCGACCTCGGTGCTCCCGAGATCATCGTGAACAACGAGAAGCGCATGCTTCAGGAGGCCGTCGACGCGCTGTTCGACAACGGTCGTCGTGGCCGTCCGGTCACCGGTCCCGGTAACCGCCCGCTGAAGTCCCTCAGCGACATGCTGAAGGGCAAGCAGGGTCGATTCCGTCAGAACCTGCTCGGCAAGCGTGTGGACTACTCCGCGCGTTCCGTGATCGTCGTCGGTCCGCAGCTGAAGCTGCACCAGTGCGGTCTGCCGAAGGCGATGGCGCTGGAGCTCTTCAAGCCGTTCGTGATGAAGCGCCTGGTCGACCTGAACCACGCGCAGAACATCAAGAGCGCCAAGCGCATGGTGGAGCGCGGCCGCACGGTCGTGTACGACGTCCTCGAAGAGGTCATCGCCGAGCACCCGGTTCTGCTGAACCGTGCTCCCACCCTGCACCGCCTCGGCATCCAGGCCTTCGAGCCGCAGCTGGTCGAGGGCAAGGCCATCCAGATCCACCCGCTCGTCTGCACCGCGTTCAACGCGGACTTCGACGGTGACCAGATGGCCGTCCACCTGCCGCTCTCCGCGGAAGCGCAGGCCGAGGCCCGCATCCTGATGCTGTCCTCGAACAACATCCTCAAGCCCGCCGACGGCCGTCCGGTGACGATGCCGACCCAGGACATGGTCCTCGGTCTGTTCTTCCTCACCACCGACGGCGAACTGCGTGACACCAAGGGCGAGGGCCGGTCCTTCGGCTCCACGGCCGAGGCGATCATGGCGTTCGACGCCGGCGAGCTCGCGCTCCAGTCGCAGGTCGACATCCGCTTCCCGGTGGGCACCATCCCGCCGCGCGGCTGGACCCCACCGGTGCGCGAGGAGGGTGAGCCGGAGTGGCAGAACGGTGACTCGTTCCGTCTGAACACCACCCTGGGCCGCGCGCTCTTCAACGAGCTGCTTCCCGAGGACTACCCGTTCGTCGACTACTCGGTGGGCAAGAAGCAGCTCTCCGAGATCGTCAACGACCTGGCCGAGCGCTACCCCAAGGTCATCGTGGCGGCGACGCTCGACAACCTGAAGGCGTCCGGCTTCTTCTGGGCGACCCGTTCCGGTGTCACCGTCGCCATCTCCGACGTCGTCGTTCCCGAGGCGAAGAAGGAGATCGTCAAGGGCTACGAGGCGCAGGACGAGAAGGTCCAGAAGCAGTACGAGCGCGGTCTGATCACCAAGGAAGAGCGCACTCAGGAGCTCATCGCGATCTGGACCAAGGCGACCAACGAGGTTGCCGAGGCGATGAACGCGAACTTCCCCAAGACGAACCCCATCTTCATGATGGTTGACTCGGGTGCCCGAGGAAACATGATGCAGATGCGTCAGATCGCCGGTATGCGTGGTCTGGTGTCCAACGCCAAGAACGAGACGATTCCTCGTCCCATCAAGGCGTCGTTCCGTGAGGGCCTGTCCGTGCTGGAGTACTTCATCTCCACCCACGGTGCCCGTAAGGGTCTGGCGGACACCGCCCTGCGTACCGCCGACTCGGGTTACCTGACCCGTCGTCTGGTGGACGTCTCGCAGGACGTCATCATCCGCGAGGAGGACTGTGGCACCGAGCGCGGTCTGAAGCTGCGGATCGCCTCGAAGAACGCCGCCGGCGTCCTGATCAAGGCGGACGACGTCGAGACCAGCGTCTACGCCCGCATGCTCGCCGAGGACGTCGTCATCGACGGCAAGGTGATCGCGCCGGCCAACGTGGACCTCGGCGACGTGCTGATCGACCAGCTCGTGCACCACGGTGTCGAGGAGGTCAAGACCCGCTCGATCCTGACGTGCGAGTCCCAGGTCGGCACCTGCGCGATGTGCTACGGCCGTTCGCTGGCCACCGGCAAGCTGGTCGACATCGGTGAGGCGGTCGGCATCATCGCCGCCCAGTCCATCGGTGAGCCCGGTACCCAGCTGACGATGCGTACCTTCCACACCGGTGGTGTGGCCGGTGACGACATCACCCAGGGTCTGCCCCGTGTCGTCGAGCTCTTCGAGGCTCGTACGCCCAAGGGTGTCGCCCCGATCTCCGAGGCCCAGGGCCGCGTGCGGATCGAGGAGACCGAGAAGACCAAGAAGATCGTCGTCACCCCGGACGACGGCAGCGACGAGACGGCGTTCCCGATCTCGAAGCGTGCCCGTCTCCTGGTCAGCGAGGGCGAGCACGTCGAGGTGGGCCAGAAGCTCACCGTGGGTGCCACCAACCCGCACGACGTGCTGCGCATCCTGGGCCAGCGTGCCGTCCAGGTCCACCTGGTCGGCGAGGTCCAGAAGGTCTACAACTCGCAGGGTGTGTCGATCCACGACAAGCACATCGAGATCATCATCCGGCAGATGCTCCGCCGTGTGACGATCATCGAGTCCGGCGACGCCGAGCTGCTGCCCGGTGAGCTGGTCGAGCGCTCGAAGTTCGAGACCGAGAACCGTCGTGTGGTCCAGGAGGGCGGTCACCCGGCCTCCGGTCGTCCGCAGCTGATGGGTATCACCAAGGCCTCGCTGGCGACGGAATCCTGGCTGTCGGCCGCCTCCTTCCAGGAGACGACCCGAGTTCTGACGGACGCGGCGATCAACGCCAAGTCCGACAGCCTCATCGGCCTCAAGGAGAACGTCATCATCGGTAAGCTCATCCCGGCCGGTACGGGTCTGTCCCGCTACCGCAACATCCGGGTGGAGCCGACCGAGGAGGCCAAGGCCGCGATGTACTCGGCCGTCGGTTACGACGACATCGACTACTCGCCGTTCGGCACCGGCTCCGGCCAGGCCGTTCCGCTGGAGGACTACGACTACGGTCCGTACAACCAGTAGGCGTCGGCTCTGAAGCACTGAAGGGCGGTCACCCCGTTTCGTACGGGTGGCCGCCCTTCGGCATGCCCGGAATGGCTACGCCGTCTGTCCCGGAATGCCGGTTCGGCGCATCATGGAGTGAGCTCGGGGGGTTGGGGAGGTACTCCGTGTCGAATCCTTCGTGGCAGCCGGGGCAGGGCGGCGTCCCGCAGCCCTGGCAGCCCTATTCCGTTCCGTCGCCTATGCTCGCCTCCCACGCCGACCGGGAGCGGGCCGTGGACGTGCTCAGGGCGGGGTACGGGGAGGGGCGGCTGGAGAAGGCGGAGTTCGACAAGCGGGTCGCCCGGGCGTACGCGGCCCGGACCGTCGGGGAGCTGGCCCTGCTCGTCGGGGATCTGCCTCAGGGGCCCTTGACGCAGCCCATGGCCGTGCCGCGGACCTTCGTGGCCCTGCCCCGGCCGCGGACCAACGGGAAGGCCGTGGGGGCCGCCGTGTGCGGCGTGCTGTGTCTGCCGACCTTCGGGTTCACCGGCATTCCGGCGGTCGTGCTCGGACAGGCGGCGCGCTCGGAGATCCAGCGCACGGGGGAGGGCGGCGACGGGCTGGCGCTGATCGGGCTGGTCCTGGGGTGGATGTCGGTCGCGGCCTGGACCGTGATCCTGACGCTGATGCTCGCGGTGGCCATCGGGAGCGGGTGAGCGGTGCGCGGACGTGTTCCGCGCGGACGTGTTCCGTAGGGCGGCGGTCTCCTCTCGGGGCGGCCGCCCGCGGGCGTGTCCGGACGTCCGGGCTCAGTACGGCTGCTGCGGCTGGAGGTACGGCTGTAGATGGTGGAGCCGGGTGTGGTGGTCCGGGTGCGAGGACAGGAGGCGGCTCAAGGCGCCCTCCTCGACGGGGATGCCGCCGTTGCGGGCGGTGACCTCGGCCTGGTCGTACTGCTCCTGCCGGTGCAGTTTGTCGAGGACGGCGGCCAGCATCGGGGCGAAGCCGAGGGCGGCCGCGTGCTCGTCCGCGCGGAGCTCGGAACGGCGGCCGACGGCGGCGAGGGCGTACGGCACACCGAGGATCAGCAGCGGGAGCCCGTACAGGGTGCTGATGGTCGCGAAGGCCAGACCGCCGACGAGCAGGACGACGAAGGCCACGCCGAAGCAGCCGAAGGCCTTCGAGACGTGGAAGGCGACCGTGGAGACCGCTTTGAGTACGCGCCAGGCGATACGGCCCGGCAGGGCGTACCAGTAGCCGAGGAGACCTGACCACGCGTGACCGCCGACGTGGTGGCCCAGTTCATGGGCCATGACGGCGGCGAGCTCGCCGTTGGGGAGCTGGTTCATCGCGAAGCGGGTGACGCCGACGATGTGGCCCGCGGCGGCGACCGCGTTCAGGCTGTCGCTGTCCTCGACCCACAGCTCGTAGGTACGGCCCTCGACGCCGGCACGTGCCGTCACCTCGCGCCAGACCGGTTCGAGTTTGGCTCGTTCTTGCGGCGTGGGGTAGCGCAGACGGAGCAGATGGCGCGCGAGGGCGCTTTCGGTGGGGCGGTGGAAGACGAGTGCGCCGCTGGCGATCCAGAGCAGGATCACGACGAGGGCCAAGTCGCCGAAGAGTGCGGAGACCAGACCGACGACGAAGAGGCTGCACAGGAAGTTCGGCAGATGGAGAAGGAGATTGCCGACGGCTGTGGCGTCGGTGCGGCGCTGCTGGTTGGAGAGGTGGATCCGGCGGGGGGCCGTGCTGATGTGGTTGGGGTGGGCCGGGTCGGTGGGTGCGGGTGGGGTGTCGGGGGGCGTTGCGGGCTGGGTGTACTGCGGGGGTATGGGGGCGTAGGGCTGGTGGGGGTACTGCGGCGGGGCTTGGGGCGGGGTCTGCTGGGGGTACTGCCGTGGGATTTGTTGGTGGGGATGCGGCGGTGGCGGCTCGGGGTACCGGGGCGGCGGCTGGTCGGGGTATTGGGGCGGCTGGGTCATCTCGGGTCCTTCACGGGAGCGGTGGCCGGTCGGCCGGGTGTCAGCCGAGCAGCAGCGAGGCGGGGAGCAGGACCGTGCCGACGCAGAAGGCGATCAGGCCGGTTCGGATCCACTGGTGTTTGCGTACGGCGATGCGGCTCATCTCGGTGAGCGCGAGGGTCAGTGCGGCGACGGGGGCGCGGCGGGTCTCCGTCAGCGCCGTCTCCAACTGCCCTTGTCGGACGGCCTCTTGGATGTCGCCGAAGTAGGACAGCGGGCGGCCGGGGGACCAGTGCGGGGAGCGGTAGCGGGGCAGGACCGCCAGCAGCAGGGCGAAGAGCGACAGGACGAGCGCGGCAGCTCCCGTCCACCACATCACGGTGCCGACGGCGGACAGCGCGGCCGGCGTCCAGTCCCGGCCGACCAGCAGTCCGCTGAGGACACCGGCGGTCATACCGAGGGCGGCGACCAGCACGGACGCCTTGGTGTCGGCCCGGGCGACCTCCGTGCGCAGGTCGGCGAGGAGGCGCTCACAGAGGGGGACGAGGGCGTCGGCGGATGCGGGGGCGGGCGCGGGTGCGGGTGTCGGGTCGAGCGTTGTCATGTGCCGCTTGCCTCCGGGCCGTTGGGCCGAGTGCCGGTGCCGGCGGCGGCGTCGGTGGCGGGGGCGCTGTCCGGTACGTCCGTGGCGGGCAGGGTGGGTGTGCGGCCGTAGCCGGGCGGGGGCTGCCAGGGCGGGGTGGCTGTCGGTGTCGGGACGGGCGGGGGAGTGGGGTCGGATACCGGTGCGTGCGGGGGCTGCCAGGGCGGGGTGGC
>NZ_JBSFUY010000031.1:0-36014 GCF_053592055.1 Streptomyces sp. NPDC002817 | reverse complement strand
GCGGGGGCTGCCAGGGCGGGGTGGCTGTCGGTGTCGGGACGGGCGGGGGAGTGGGGTCGGATACCGGTGCGTGCGGGGGCTGCCAGGGCGGGGTGGCTGTCGGTGTCGGGACGGGCGGGGGAGTGGGGTCGGATACCGGTGCGTGCGGGGGCTGCCAGGGCGGGGTGCCCGGGGCTGCCGGTGGCGGGGGCTGGGGGCCCGCGTAGGGGGTGGGTGCGCCGGGATACGGGGTCTGCGCGCCCGGCGGTGGCGCGAGGGGTGTCGGGGGCTGCCAGGCGGCGCCCTGGGTGCCGTAGGGACCGGGCGGGCTGTAGGGGGCGCCGGGCGGGGGAGTGGGGGCGGGCATGGGTGATCCGGGGTACGGGGATGCCGGTCCGGGAGGGAGAGGGACGATCGGTGCCATCGGCCCGGAGACGGGCCGGCCGGGCGGGGCCGGGGTGGCCTGGCCGGGCTCGGGGAACGGCCCTGTCGCGCCTGGGGGCGCACCGGGCTCCGCCGCCGCGGGCCCGGCGTACGGCTGGCCCGGTACCACCTGACCCTCGACAGTTCCATGCGTCCCCGGCCCGGCACCCGGCGGCTCCGGCATCCCCTGCCCAGGGGCAACCCCCGGTGTCCCCGGATAGCCGTCTCCCTCCGGCAGCGCCTGCTGCGCCACGCCCGGCATGCGTTGGTTGAGGATGTCGTGGACCGTGCGAAGGGCGAGCTGCTTCGGGCCCTCCAGTTCCCAGTTCTCCGCTGCCTCGCTGCTGAGGAGTTGTTTCACCAGGTCCATCTGGGCCTGGATCATGCGGAGTTGGTCGTCGCGCATGCTCTGCATGACCAGGCGGGAGTCCTCGGGGTGCTGGGCGAGGTGGAGGGCCCAGGCGTGGACGCCGCCCTGCTGGAGGTGCCACTGGTAGAAGGCGATCTTCTCGGCCTCGATCTGCTGCAGCTCCAGCATCTGGCGGCCCTGCAGCATCGCCTGTTCGTGCTGCCAGCGCTGCTGCTGGAGCAGGAGTTCCTGCTGCTGGACGCCGTAGGCCATGGCCCGGTCCAGCTGGAGCGCGTCCTGTTGGCGTCCCCGGCGGTCCGCCTCGACGTCGATGTCCTTGCCGCGCTGCGCCACCCGGATCTGTTCCTCGGCGGAGTGGTCGATGGCCTGGAGCCGGCGCTGGTGGTCGATGTTCTCCTGGTCGCGGCGGAGCCGGACGGTCCACGTGACCTGGAGGCCCGCCGGGGCGCCCAGCGGGCCCAGCAGGCTCATCGCGTCCAGCATCTCCCGCTCGGCGGCCGCGCTGTCGGCGATCGCGAAGCGGCGGGTCACCGGACGAGCCGTCTGCTGGAGTTCACCGAGAAGCAGCCCCGGTACGTCCCGGTGACCGGAGGCCACGAAGCGGGCCGGGTCCAGCACCTGCCAGGACAGATCCACCTGCGCCGTGAACTCGAACGCGTCGTTGTCGCTGGGCAACGGCAGCTCGGCGGTGTGCGGATGCACGCCCATGTCCACCTCGTACACCGCGGTGTACCGGTTGGTGGCTATCTCGCCGCGGGTCGGCCGGCGCGGCGGCAGACAGGCCTCGTAGCCGCCCTTCGCCGTGGCGAAGACCAGGGCGTGGTCGATACGGACGTACGACTTGAGGTTGAACTCGAAGCGCGACAGCTGACGCACGGTCAGGACCGGGTCGATCAGCTCGGTGTGCCGGTCGGCGTTCTGCTGCCACTCGGGCTGGCGGAAGGTGGGCATGCGGCGTGTCTCCTCGGAGGTACCGGTCCGGTGCGGGTCAGCGGTTGGGCAGCGTGGTCAGCAGGCGGGCCGCGACCGGGGGCGGTGGGTTGCCGTCCTCGCCGGACATGGTGCGGAGCAGGTGGCTCAGGCGCTGGTGCTCGGTGGGCGTGGTGACGAGGGCGGGGAGGAGGGCGGCCAGCGCCCACTCCACGGCGGTGGACCGGTCGGCGATCAGGACCCAGCCGCGGAGCACATCGAGGGCGTCCCGGGTGGTGCGCGGGTCGCTGAGCGCGGTCCGCCACAGGAACGGCACGCCCTGGGCCGCCGTACCGCCCTCGCCGGCGGCTCGGGCGTACCAGCCGAGGACCAGGGGAGCGCCGTGGGGCTCGTCGTCCTCCTTGCGGGCGCAGGCCGAGACGAAGCCGCCGAGGGTGAGGTCGCGTACCGCCCGGTCGTCGTCGATGTGGGCGCCCAGTTCGGTGAGGACCTGGTCGCTCGCCGAGGACAGCAGCAACAGGCCGACGGACTGGGCGAGTTCCACGATCAGTTCGTCGTCGGTGCTGTCGGGCGCGTCGGCGTAGAGGCGGCGTACGGCACCGCGCAGCGCGGCGAGGGCCTGTTCCGGGCGTTCCGGTCCGAGCAGCCCGTACGCCCGGACCGCCACCCAGCGCAGCCGCGGGTCGTCGCCCGAGCACCAGGCGTCGAGGATGCGGGGGATGTTGGGCGTGGCGATGAAGTGGGCGAGGGTGAGCGCGTTGACGGCCACGAGCCGGTGCTTGAACCGCTTGGACATGCCCCAGGGCTGGATGACCAGTGCCATCGCCGACGGCAGGTCGGTCCGGGCCAGGACGGCGGCGGTGGACGCGGCGCGGGTGCGTACCAGGGGGCGGCCGTCGTCGGCGAGGCGGCGCAGCCAGCGGATCAGCGCCGGGCGGGCGGAGGGATGGCCCGTCCAGACCTCGCGGAGCAGTACTCCGGAGGCCCGTTCGTCCAGGAACTCGGCCTTCTTCTGTGTCACCGGCCCCCATTCCGTGTGTTCCTCCGCCAAGTAGGCCTTCGCGCGGGCGACTTGGAGACGTTTGCGGACATGGGTGCCGAAGACGGGGACCTCGGGGACGCGGGCCGGGTTCTCGGTCTCCTGGAGGAACCGGTAGAGGAGGTCGCTCAGTTCGGCGGTGAGCGGGTAGGGGCCGCCGTCGAACGCGGCGAGGGCGACGAGGAAGGCCTTGTCGCGCAGGTGCAGGGAGGTCTCGTCCTCCGCGAACCACTCCTGCACCTGGTTCTCCAGCGCCACCCCCGAGAAGTCGGCCACCGTCCGCTCGTCCGCCTCCCCGGCCGCGTACCGGGCGAGCAGCTCGGCGAAGCGGGCCACCTCGCGGGGCTGGTGGCTGCGGCCCAGGAAGTCGGTGACCTGCGTGCGGGCGAGCAGACCGGCGGCGGTCCCCGGGTCGGTGAGGGTGCGCAGATGGGCGGTGAGGACGTCGGCCGCCACCGGGGGCGGCCACTCCTCGGGGGTGACGTCCTCGACGGGCGTGGTGGGTCCGACGGTGACGACCAGATAGGCGTCCTGCGCGGCGAGCCGGTCGCGGACGGCCAGCAGATGGTGCTCGCGCAGCGGGTTGTCGCGGCGGGTGGCGAGGTCGTGGAGGACGTAGCCGCAGGCGCGGGGCGGCTCCTCGGCCTTGTCTCCGGCTTCGTCCGCCGCCTTGTCGCCGGGGAACTTGTCGGCCAGTTCACCCGGTCGTGTGTCGCGGTCCAGTACGCGTACGGGGGAGACGCCGAGCCGGTGCAGCAGCATCAGGGCCGCCGTGCGCCTGCCGGTGAAACGGCCGCCGGACAGCACCAGGATCCGCTCCTGCCGTAACCGCTCCGCCAGGCGGGCCATGAGCTTCTCGTCGGCGGCGAAGTGCGTGGCGAGCTCCTCCAGCGTGGCGCTCGGGACCTCTCCCGATGCGGCGGACGCGGGTGAGCCGAAGGACGGGAAGTTGAGCTGGAAGACCTCCGTCCTGCTGCCCAGGAAGACGTCGCCGGAGAAGTTCCCGCCGCTGATGCCGCCGTGCTGGATGCCGCCGTGCAGTCCGCCGTTGAAGGCGGCCCGCGCGCCCACGTTCATGATCCGCGGGCTGTGGTCGACCAGGTCGCGCCGGGCGGACCAGGCGTTCTGCGGCTGGTCCCGCTCCTCGGGCTCGCCCTCCGCCTCGCGCCGTGCGCCGTCGGCGGTCTCGGTGTCGCCGCCGGGTTGCTGCGGTACGGCGTTCGCGGCGCCCGGGCGTTCGGGGGCCGGCGCCTCCGGGGTGCTCACGTGCCCTCACCCCGCTCGGAGCCGCCCAAGGTGACGTTGCCGTGGAAGTTGCCGCCGCTGATGCCGCCGTGCTGGGTGCCGCCGAAGACACCGCCGTTGAACGTGCCCCCGTGCACGTTCACGGCGGAGCCCGGCGCCGGGGCTCCCCTGTTTCCGCCCGGCGCCGGGCCGTCCTCGTGGGGGCCGCCCTGTTCGGGCACCCGCGGCGCCGGGCGGTCCCCCGATCCGCCCGGCGCCTCCCCCTTCTCACGGTGGTCCTGGCCGGTCGCCGCCCCGGGCACCGGTCCGTGCAGCCACGCCGTCAGCGGGCCGTTCTTGCTGTCCACGGTGATCTCGTGGAACCCGGCGGCGGGGATTCCCGGGTGGTCGTGCCGTACGACTCCGCCGTACAGCGGGTCCGAGACGCACAGCGCGAAGTCGTCGGCGCGCTCGCGCAGGGCGGCGCGCAGGACGTCGGCGTCCAGCAGACGGCAGGCGTGGTTCAGGTCGGAGCCGACCCAGCCGTCGCGCAAGTCGACGGCGACGTAGCCGGTGGCGACGACGGCTCGCAGCCGGATCTGGGCCGAGCGGGAGGCCATGCGGTTGACCGCCCTCAGCTGGGCCGGAACCTCGCTGAGCAGCGCTCGCAGCAGGGCTGTGACCGGGGCGTTCGCGTCGATGAGCTCCATGACCGAGTCCCCGCGGTCGGCTCGTAGCCGGAGGGTCTCGTCGATGCCGGCACGCTGCAGGGTGCGGTCGGTGATGTCGTAGAGCATGCGCCGCAGATAGGCCTGCTCGACGTCGTCCCGGTCGCTGTACCTCTCGATGTCCACCAGCAGGATCGTCCGCGTCACGGGGTCGCTCATGGTCGCCTCTCGAGGGGGGTGGGGCGTGCAGACGAGAAGCGTGCGGGAGGGAGGGGTGGGACCTGGAGGGCGGATGACGCAGTTGAAATGTGACCGTGTGCACAGAAGGGGGGGCTAGGGGGTGCCGCCTCGTGTCTCGTTGCCGTGTGCGGGTGAGTCGTGGCTGGTCGCGCAGTTCCCCGCGCCCCTGGAGGCGGGCTGCGCCGCCTCGGCCCGGTGCTTCCGTGCCTCTGAAGGCGGGCTGCGTCGCCTCGGCCTCGTGTTTTCGTGCTTCTGGAGGCGGGCTGTGCCGCCTCGGCTCCGTGCTTCCGCGCCCTTGAAGGCGGGTGCGTCGCCTCGGGGCCACGTGTGCTCGGGGATCAGTCCTCGTGTGGCTGCTGTGGTGAGGGGATTCCTGTCGCCGGGCCTGTCGCCGCTATTCGGCGCAGTACGTCCGGGCGCATGATCAGCATGGCGCGGCGGCCGGTGGCGACCACGCCCTTGTCCCGTAACTCCTTCAGGAGGCGCTGGACCATTTCCCGTGAGGCGCCCACCGAGCCCGCCAGTTCCTGCTTGCTCAGGGGGACGGCGAGTTCGATGCCCTCCTGGGTGCGGCGGCCGTGGGTGCGGGCCAGGTCCAGGAGCAGGACGGCGAAGCGCTCCCGCACGCTCATCGACGCGAACTCCAGCCTGCGCCGGTCGGCCGCGCGGGTGCGGTCCACGGTGAGGCCGAGCAGGGCGAAGGAGGCCGCGGGGGAGCGGTGCAGGAAGCCCCGGAAGCGCTCCCGGTCGACGGCCACCGCCCTGACCTGCTCCAACGCGGTCACCGTCGCTCCCCGTGGCCGGCCCGTCAGTGCCGCCGACTCGCCGACGACGTCACCGGGGCCGCGCAGGGCGAGCAGTGCCTCGTAGCCACTGGCGGCGGACGCGGTGACCTTGGTCCAGCCGTGGACGAGGAACAGGACGTGCGCGGACGGCTCCTCCTGGCGGAGCAGGACCGTGCGCGGCGGGAAGTCCAGGCTGCGACCGAGTGCGAGCAGTGCCGAGCGGTCCTCGCTCTCCAGCCGCGCCAGGAACGGCACCCGGTCGTCCAGCCCCCCGTCGTCCGGCGAGTACGCCGGCGTCCACGTCGTCATGCCTCATCCCCCGAATCCCCCGGCGAATTCCGTCACCGAATCGGAACCTGCCACCGATCCCGTGCAGCGGACGGGTCAACGTACTGAACGCCCAAGATCGAGTGGGGCGGAAGAGCGCGAATCGGCCACTGGCGCCGGACGCGCCCCTTGACACTCAAAAGCCCGGCGTGTCGGGGCCCGCTCCATTTGTTTTGACCGAAGTCCTTGAGGTAGGTACGCTCAGTCCTTGTGCCTGGGGTGTGCCCTGGCTCTCGTGCGTGCCATCAACCGCATGGCGAGCCTCCATCGGCCACCGTGAATCCGCGCCCTTCTTGCCTTCGGGTGGAAGTCCGCGGGATCCGACACACCCGACCGCGTGGGTCGGAGATGTTCCAGGTTAGCTTCACCATTCGGCACACAGAAACCGGAGAAGTAGTGCCTACGATCCAGCAGCTGGTCCGGAAGGGCCGGCAGGACAAGGTCGAGAAGAACAAGACGCCCGCACTCGAGGGTTCGCCCCAGCGTCGCGGCGTCTGCACGCGTGTGTTCACGACCACCCCGAAGAAGCCGAACTCGGCCCTGCGTAAGGTCGCGCGTGTGCGTCTGACCAGCGGGATCGAGGTCACCGCTTACATTCCGGGTGAGGGACACAACCTGCAGGAGCACTCCATCGTGCTCGTGCGTGGTGGCCGTGTGAAGGACCTGCCGGGTGTTCGCTACAAGATCATCCGCGGTTCCCTTGACACCCAGGGTGTGAAGAACCGCAAGCAGGCCCGCAGCCGCTACGGCGCCAAGAAGGAGAAGTAGAAAATGCCTCGTAAGGGCCCCGCCCCGAAGCGCCCGGTCATCATCGACCCGGTCTACGGTTCTCCTCTTGTCACGTCGCTCATCAACAAGGTGCTGCTGAACGGCAAGCGCTCCACCGCCGAGCGCATCGTCTACGGCGCCATGGAGGGTCTGCGTGAGAAGACGGGCAACGACCCGATCATCACGCTGAAGCGCGCGCTGGAGAACATCAAGCCGACCCTCGAGGTCAAGTCCCGCCGTGTCGGTGGTGCGACGTACCAGGTTCCGATCGAGGTCAAGCCCGGTCGTGCCAACACGCTCGCGCTGCGCTGGCTGGTCGGTTACTCCCGCGCCCGTCGCGAGAAGACCATGACCGAGCGTCTGCTCAACGAGCTTCTCGACGCCTCCAACGGCCTCGGTGCCGCTGTGAAGAAGCGCGAGGACACCCACAAGATGGCCGAGTCCAACAAGGCCTTCGCGCACTACCGCTGGTAGTCGCTACCCACATCGAGACCGAGAGAAGACGAAAGCCTTATGGCTACCACTTCACTTGACCTGGCCAGGGTCCGAAACATCGGGATCATGGCCCACATCGACGCGGGCAAGACGACCACCACCGAGCGGATCCTCTTCTACACCGGCGTCAGCTACAAGATCGGTGAGGTCCACGACGGCGCCGCCACCATGGACTGGATGGAGCAGGAGCAGGAGCGTGGCATCACGATCACCTCTGCTGCCACCACCTGTCACTGGCCGCTCGAGGACAACGACTACACGATCAACATCATCGACACCCCGGGGCACGTCGACTTCACGGTCGAGGTGGAGCGTTCGCTCCGCGTCCTCGACGGTGCCGTCACGGTGTTCGACGGTGTCGCCGGTGTCGAGCCGCAGTCCGAGACGGTGTGGCGTCAGGCCGACCGTTACGGCGTGCCGCGCATCTGCTTCGTCAACAAGCTGGACCGCACCGGCGCCGAGTTCCACCGCTGCGTGGACATGATCAAGGACCGGCTCGGTGCCGTTCCGATCATCATGCAGCTGCCGATCGGTGCCGAGATGGACTTCAAGGGCGTTGTGGACCTGGTCCGCATGAAGGCGCTCGTGTGGTCCGCCGAGGCGGCGAAGGGCGAGATGTACGACGTCGTCGACATCCCCGCCACGCACGTCGAGGCTGCCGAGGAGTACCGCGGCAAGCTGGTCGAGACCGTCGCGGAGAACGACGACGAGATCATGGAGCTGTTCCTGGAGGGCCAGGAGCCCACCGAGGAGCAGCTGTACGCCGCGATCCGTCGTGTCACCATCGCGTCCGGCAAGTCCGACGGCATCACGGTCACCCCGGTGTTCTGTGGCACCGCGTTCAAGAACAAGGGCGTCCAGCCCCTGCTCGACGCGGTCGTGCGCTACCTGCCGACCCCGCTTGACGTCGAGGCCATCGAGGGCCACGACGTGAAGGACCCCGAGGTCGTCGTCAAGCGCAAGCCGTCCGACGACGAGCCGCTGTCCGCCCTCGCGTTCAAGATCATGAGCGACCCGCACCTCGGCAAGCTCACCTTCGTCCGGGTCTACTCGGGCCGCCTGGAGTCCGGCACCGCCGTGCTGAACTCCGTCAAGGGCAAGAAGGAGCGCATCGGCAAGATCTACCGTATGCACGCGAACAAGCGTGAGGAGATCGAGTCGGTGGGCGCCGGCGACATCGTCGCCGTGATGGGCCTGAAGCAGACCACCACCGGTGAGACGCTTTCGGACGACAAGAACCCGGTCATCCTGGAGTCCATGGACTTCCCGGCGCCGGTCATCCAGGTCGCCATCGAGCCCAAGTCCAAGGGTGACCAGGAGAAGCTGGGTGTCGCCATCCAGCGTCTCGCGGAGGAGGACCCCTCCTTCCAGGTTCACTCGGACGAGGAGACCGGCCAGACCATCATCGGTGGTATGGGCGAGCTGCACCTCGAGGTGCTGGTCGACCGTATGCGCCGTGAGTTCAAGGTCGAGGCCAACGTCGGCAAGCCGCAGGTCGCGTACCGTGAGACGATCCGCAAGGTCGTCGAGCGCGTGGACTACACCCACAAGAAGCAGACCGGTGGTACCGGTCAGTTCGCCAAGGTGCAGATCGCGATCGAGCCCATCACCGAGACCGACGGTCCGGCGTACGAGTTCGTGAACAAGGTCACCGGTGGCCGTATCCCGCGGGAGTACATCCCGTCGGTGGACGCCGGTGCGCAGGAGGCCATGCAGTTCGGCATCCTGGCGGGCTACGAGATGACGGGCGTCCGCGTCACGCTTCTCGACGGCGCCTACCACGAGGTCGACTCCTCCGAGCTGGCGTTCAAGATCGCCGGTTCGCAGGCCTTCAAGGAGGCCGCGCGCAAGGCCAGCCCCGTGCTGCTCGAGCCGATGATGGCCGTCGAGGTCACCACGCCCGAGGAGTCGATGGGTGATGTCATCGGCGACCTCAACTCCCGCCGTGGCCAGATCCAGGCCATGGAGGAGCGCAGCGGCGCCCGTGTCGTGAAGGGCCTCGTGCCCCTTTCGGAGATGTTCGGCTACGTCGGAGACCTCCGCAGCAAGACCTCGGGTCGCGCAAGCTACTCGATGCAGTTCGACTCCTACGCCGAGGTTCCCCGGAACGTCGCCGAGGAGATCATCGCGAAGGCCAAGGGCGAGTAACACACCCCGTTCACACGCTTTAGGCTTGACACCGACCGCCGGGATTCACCCGGAAACGGAAATCCCGGCGGGCGGCATCCCAGCAAAGATCACCCTGGCGCCGATGAGCAAGGCGTACCAGAACCACTCCACAGGAGGACCCAGTGGCGAAGGCGAAGTTCGAGCGGACTAAGCCGCACGTCAACATCGGCACCATCGGTCACATCGACCACGGTAAGACGACCCTCACGGCCGCCATTACCAAGGTGCTGCACGACGCGTACCCGGACCTGAACGAGGCCTCGGCCTTCGACCAGATCGACAAGGCTCCTGAGGAGCGCCAGCGCGGTATCACGATCTCCATCGCGCACGTCGAGTACCAGACGGAGACGCGTCACTACGCCCACGTCGACTGCCCCGGTCACGCGGACTACATCAAGAACATGATCACGGGTGCGGCGCAGATGGACGGCGCCATCCTCGTTGTCGCCGCGACCGACGGCCCGATGCCGCAGACCAAGGAGCACGTGCTCCTGGCCCGCCAGGTCGGCGTTCCGTACATCGTCGTCGCCCTGAACAAGGCCGACATGGTGGACGACGAGGAGATCCTGGAGCTCGTCGAGCTCGAGGTCCGTGAGCTCCTCTCCGAGTACGAGTTCCCGGGCGACGACCTGCCGGTCGTCAAGGTCTCGGCGCTCAAGGCTCTCGAGGGCGACAAGGAGTGGGGCCAGACGGTCCTGGACCTGATGGCCGCCGTCGACGAGTCGATCCCGACCCCCGAGCGTGACGTCGACAAGCCGTTCCTCATGCCCGTCGAGGACGTCTTCACGATCACCGGTCGCGGTACGGTCGTCACCGGCCGTATCGAGCGTGGTGTCCTGAAGGTCAACGAGACCGTTGACATCATCGGCATCAAGCAGGAGAAGACCACCACCACGGTCACCGGCATCGAGATGTTCCGCAAGCTGCTCGACGAGGGCCAGGCCGGTGAGAACGTCGGTCTGCTGCTTCGTGGCATCAAGCGCGAGGACGTCGAGCGCGGCCAGGTCATCATCAAGCCCGGCTCGGTCACCCCGCACACGGAGTTCGAGGCCCAGGCGTACATCCTGTCCAAGGACGAGGGTGGCCGTCACACGCCGTTCTTCAACAACTACCGTCCCCAGTTCTACTTCCGCACGACGGACGTGACTGGCGTGGTGACCCTCCCCGAGGGCACCGAGATGGTCATGCCGGGCGACAACACCGAGATGGTTGTCTCGCTGATCCAGCCCGTCGCCATGGAAGAGGGCCTGAAGTTCGCCATCCGTGAGGGTGGCCGGACCGTGGGCGCCGGCCAGGTCACCAAGATCAACAAGTAAGCCTTGTTGGCTTGAACGCCTGGTAGCTCATAGAGCTCCTGAAGGGGCCCGTACGACTTCGGTCGTGCGGGCCCTTTTGCGTGCCAGGCGGGGTCCGGGACCGGTTGTGGTCCTACGGCCATGAGGGCAAGGACGGTCGCGCGGACGATCACTCCACCGAGCAGGGCAGCCAGGAACCCGTCGACATGGAGGCCGTGGGTGGCCTGTGCGCTGAGCCAGGAGACCAGTAGCCAGACGAGGGTGTCCTGGACGACGCCGATCCCGGCGAGGACCAGCAGCATGACCGGGGGAGCGGGGCGGATGGCACTGGGGTAGGTGTGGATCAGCTGGTTCACGATGAGGAAGACGGCACCGGCCAGCACGGTGTACCAGGGCGGGTCGTCGACTGTCGGGGAGATGCCGGGCAGCAGGACGGCGGCAAGGGCCACGCCGAGGTAGGTGCCGAGCAGGCGTCTTCGCTTGTACATGCGCGTGATCAGCGGGGCGTTGTACGGCCCCTGACAAGATGCCGGGGCACTGGATGCTGCGCGGCGGGGTCGGCGCCGGGGGCCGCCGGCCTTCGCCGGTCAAGTCGGATCCGAGGCGGGGTGCGTACCGTACAAGTCGCTCATCGCCGTGGATCCGGGCTGGCCCGGAGGGGAGAGGGAAGGACTCGCTCGATGATCCTGACGATCAACGTGGCGGTTCTGCTGGCCGTCGTCATCGTCCTGCGTCTGCGCCGGCGCACCGAGGCCCGGAGCCGGGCCGACGAGAGACTGACCGTGGCCCTTGTGCTGGTGTTCGGGGTGCTCGTCGCTCCGACGGCGTTCGGCCGGGGGATCCTGGACGTCGTGGGGCAGGTCGTGGAGGGGGCCTCGGGGGTGGGGGAACCGTGAACCGGCCCGCCTAGGCTGCCCGCATGGAACGCGCGCGATGGATCTTCGGGCCGCTCGGTGGGGTCGTGATGGCTGGGGCGGTGAACGCCACCGGGACGTGGGAGCTCGCCGAGGTCTCGATGGGAGCGTTCCTGGCGCGGCGGCGCGACGACTTCGAGCGGCTCATGGACGGGATCCGGTCGGTCTGCCGGTTCGACGACGAGGCCATGGCCATCGCCGATGAGCTGGGCTGGTTCCGGGACTACGAGGTGGCCGGGGCGCATCTGGCCGTGTACTCGGGGAACCTCGCGGCCGATCCGGAGTTCCTGGACCGACTCGACGAGCCGCCTGTCGTCCGGCGGATGTGCCGTATGGCCGTGGATCTGCAGCTGACGGAGTTCCTGGTGGGCCTGATCGGCGTCGCCGTCCGGGTGGAGGCGGAGACCGAGAGGGCGTCCGGGCAGGGCGCCGCACGGATCGTCGACGTACTCGCGACCGCGTGCGACCTTGCCGACCCGACGGGCGACACCGCTCCGACGCAGGTCTTCCGGACGTGGCGGGTCGCGCATCTGCCACAACTGCTCGCCCCGCGCTCGGACGCACCGGCGTACCTGCGGGCGGGGTTCCGGGCGTACGACGAGGCGCTGGAGGCGTTGCTCCTCGGGGACGCGTGACCGATTCGTCGTCTGACTCGATCGACCGTCGTTCTCCTGCTTTGTACGAGGCTTACGAGGGTGGTGCCTCGTCGGCGACGAGGCGCAGTGTGGGTTGTGATGGGGCGAACTCGCCGAGTTCGAGGGCCGCCTCGCGCCAGTGGGCGATGAGTCCGAGCAGACCTGCGCTGTCATGGCGATAGCCGGGGGGTGGGGTGTGCGGGACGGTCTGCCACAGGATGGTGGCGGCGAACTGAACCGCGTGCATGGCCGCGCTCGCGTGGCGGTTGACACCCTCGGCCTCAAGGCGGCGCAGTGTGTCGAGTCGGGCGGCGGTACCAAGGAGCTCGGTGCACATCTTTGCGTACCCCCGTGTGCGTACGGTCGTGAGGTCATCCACGAGGCGTGACTCCGTTCATCGAGGTTGATCACCTTTCGTCCGCCGGTCACGCCGCCGCGACGCCGCCGTCTCGGCCCGCCTCGCGGCAGTCGCGGCAGGAGGCGCCCGGCACTCATGTCCGAATCATGCGATCGCAGCCGTCGCAGAGGACCAGGGGTGCGGGACCGGCGGGAGCGCTGCCAAGCGGCGGCGCGGGGGGTGTGGGGGGTGCCGGAGCCGGGAGGAACTCGGTGAGCCGGTGGGCGAGGAGGGCCGCCGGGTTACGGAGGGGCTCGGGGAGATCGGCGGTCAGAGTGTGGCGTACGGCCTCGGGACGGGCGCCGCGTTCGAGCCAGGCGGCGACGGCCGGGGCAAGGCTGTGGACGGAGCGCTCGGAGAGGAGGAGACGGGGGTCGCGGTGGTGGAGCGTCGTGAGGACTGCGGTGGCGGCGCGGTGACGGTCCGGGTCGGGAGTCCGAGGTTCGGGGAGCGGAGGCTTGGGCGCGAGTGAGGGCGAAGGGGTTGGAGGGGGTGCGGGTGTGGGATCAGGGTCCTGGGCGGCGGGTGGTGGCTGCGGTACGGCGTAGGAGACCGGCCGGGGTGGTGCCTTGGGCGTCTCGGGTGCGGGGATGCTCTCGGGGTGCTGAGCCTGCGGCTCGTTGTACGACACCGTGTGCGTGACGATGCGGCCGCTGGGGAGTCGCCTGCGGACCTGGGCCAGATGGCCGTGGGCCTTCAGCTCGCGCAGGGCGGCGGCGATACGGGTCTCGCCCTCCTGGAAGCGGGCGGCGAGGGTCTTGATGTCGACGCGGGCCTGCTCGGGGAGCGACTGGATGTGGAGTGCGAGGCCCATCGCGACGAGGGAGAGCTGCCGGTGCTGGGCGAGGTGGTTGCCGACGACCGTGAAGCGAGTGGTCTGCGGGGTGTTGATGTGGGTGATACCGCGTGGATTCAGCGGCTGGGCGCACGGGGGCGCGCTAGGGTTCTGGGTATCCATCGGGAAGGTTCAGCTTCCTCTGTGGTCAGGCCCTCGCACTGGGATTGCCGTCCCGGCGGGGGCCGCCGCATGTCTGCGGTTGTGGTTGCCGCGAGCATATGGCAGTGAACCGGGCGGAAATCCAGCCGAGTTGGGGATCATCACCCTTCCGGGTGACCAGGGTTGCTGTGGGGGTTCGGTGAGGTGGGGTGGGGTTGGTATTTCGCCCCCGGTCATGGAAAAGCTTTGATCACGCGTGGGGCCGGGCGGTGGGGCACCGGGTCGTGACGGGCCGCGTTCCGGTGGGGCGGAGCTCGACTTCGGCCCAGAAAGGCCAGCAGCGAGGGGAACCTCTACATAGATCCCCACCCGAGCCGGGACCACGTCGACGCCAACGGTGACGCCACCAAGTGGAAGATCGGCGTCTCCTTGTTCCTTTTCAAGGCCGACGGCAGCCTTAAGGCCCATGAGCGTGAGACGAGGTCCGCCACCGTTCGCCTCAAGCGGGCCGTGAAGGTCACCGTGAACGCTTCGCCGGAGCCCGTCACCAAGGGCAAGAAGATCACCGTCACCGGCAAGCTGACCCGCGCGAACTGGGCGACCAAGAAGTACGGCGGCTACGGCGGTCGTACGGTCGAGCTCCAGTTCCGTGAGACGGGCACCGACACCTGCACGACCGTCAAGAAGGTCACCACGAGCAGCACCGGCGCCCTGAGCACCACGGTCACCGCCGCCAGCGACGGCACCTGGCGCTGGGTGTACCGCGGCAACGACACGACCGGCGCTGCGACCAGCGGCGGGGACCACGTCGACGTGCGCTGACCGAACAGTGGCCCACCGGGACGCGGAGAACCGTGGTCCGGTGGGCCGGACGGCGAACTCGGGCGCGATGTTTGCCTCTGAGATTTGACTGTTCGCTAACTCAATTTGCCTCGCCAATGGTTGACGCCACGGGGGTGGCATATCCCTGCTTCAGGGCCGGAATTGAATCGTTGTACCTTGTGGCGCACGTCACCGCATCCGCAAAAGTATGCGCAGAGTAGCCGTCCAAACCGGACGTATGGTGAAGTTCTGAGCGAAAGACGATGGTGGCGCCAATGCGGCCACTACGTTCAGATATTGCGCCTTCCCGGCGCGCAAATTTTATGCGTTGCCTGTGAAGAGTTCGAGTGACTACAGTCCCGACGTCTTCGATCGAACGGGTTCTTGAACGGGGGGCAGTCCTCATCCCGCGGTCGGTGATGCCTCACAACTCGAACAATTCCAGGGGGAATTATGTCTGCACTCGGTAGGAACCTGACTCGTCTCGCCGTCGCCGCCTCGGCCGTTGCCGCGATGGGGGTCGCCGTGCCGAGCACCCCGGCCGCCGCCGCTTCCGCGACGCTCTGCGGCGCCGGGTACGAGTTCACCGACGCCAAGGCGCTGCCGAGCGCCACGACGCGCTACGCGACGCTGTTCTTCTACATGAAGGGCAACAGCGCCTGCGCGATCCTCGACAACAACACGGGCGGCGCCGCCAACTACATGGACCTGCAGATCTGGCCGGGTGACAACAAGTCGGCCGGCGACCGCGACTACGGCAACTTCTCGGAGTACGCGGGCCCGGTGCGCAGCAGCACGCTCGCGTCCGGTGGCCGCTGCGTGGGCATCTCCGCGCTGATGAAGAACGATGCGGGCACCTCCAACCTCGTCAACTGGAAGGGCGGCTACGTCTTCGCCGTCGACAACAGCTCGTCCGAGTGTGCCTGACCGGTCCACATCGTCCGACCGCGCCTGAGTGGCTGACCACCCTCCGCTCGGCGCGGTCGGATCCGAACTCGCGAACAAATCGGGGAACTTCAGCCTTGAGACCCAGGCGAAAACTTCACAGACCTCTGGTGGTCATAGCGGCGTGCACCGCGTTGGGCGGTGGCCTGCTGAGCGCCGTTCCGGCGTTCGGCGCGCCGGACACCGGAACCCACTCGACCTCCGCGTCCGGCCCCGCCACGCAAGCCGACCCGGCCTCCGCGACCCCCGGTCCGTCAGGAGCCGGCCGGATCAAGGATCCGGGCCACAAGCTCGGCACCGGATGGAAGTCCTCTTCCGACCGGGCCGTCACGGCCGCCGCTGACGCCGATGGCCTGCACATCCTCGTGGCGGACTCGAAGGACGCGTACGCGTGGAAGACCGCCGCGATCCTCGCCGAGCCCGGGATGCCGGCGGATTCGTGGATCGGCAACCAGTGCCTGATGGACCGGGACCATGCGGCCGTCGTCTACGCGCCGCGTACGTTCACCAACAAGCCCGACCTGTTCCAGGGCGGGGCGTTCACGGCGATCGTCGACACCGGCACGGGCTCGGTCACCAAGCTCGGCTTCACCGCCTCGCTGGCGTACTTCGACCCGACCTGCAACACCTCCGCCCACACGGCTGCTTTCACCGCGTACCGGGACATGAACGACCCGGCCGCGGTGAAGACCCGTGTGGTCACCGTGAACACGGCGGGCAAGCAGCTGACCCAGGCGTCGGTGCGCGGCGAGATCACCTCGGTCGCGCCGGTCACCGGCGGTGCCGTCGGTGCGATCGGCCACCATCTGGTGCGCCTCGGCGACATCGGCCGGAGCGCGTCCGGACAGACCAGCAAGGTGACGTCCGTCGACGCCGTCGCCTTCGACATCCGGCCGCTCGACGCCCGTGGCAAGGAGATCGCGTTCGTCGAGCGCGGCAGCAAGAAGCACACGGCGAAGATCTGGCGCGGGCACGGCAAGCCGGCCACGGTCGCCTCCGGCGCTCCCGGCGCGATCGACCTCGCGCCCGGCGCTGCCGGCAAGGCGTTTCTGACCGGGAAGACGACCGGTGCCGTGCACACGAAGGGCACGGGCATCACCCGGCTCGACGCGCCCGCCGACTCCGATGTCTCCACGCAGGGCCGACTCGCCGTCGACCCCGTGCTCATGCCCGGAGTACGGGCCGGTCTGGAGCGCATCGAGAACGCCGGCCGCGGCTTCACCAAGGCCCCGCAGACCGAGCAGGGCAACGCGGCGGCCGAGTCCGCCGTGTCGCCGCAGACCTTGGCGAAGACGACATCGGCCACCATCACCTCCACCGCCACGACCACGGGCACCGAGGTGACCCAGCAGGTGGCGCCGCAGACGGCGGCGGGTACCGGGGAGCCCTCGCCCGCCCTGGGCAGCGGCACCAAGCCGGTCACGGAGACCGTGCGGGGCGGGCTGGACACCCAGATGGAACGCACCGCCCTCGCCACCGCCACGGCCTCGGACCCGGAGCACGACCCGACCGACCCGGACCGCTGGTGCTCGGTCTCCCGCAACGACGTCAAGGTGCAGGCGCTCCAGCCGACCCCCAACCAGGTCGAGTGGGCCGCCGACATGGCCGTGCGCGGCAACCTCACTTCCTCGTGGATCCGACAGGGCGGCTACCGGGACCAGGCCGGTCTCGGCACCGTCGACCCGCAGGGACTCTTCCCCAGGCCGACGCTGAACGCCAAGGCCGGCGCCCAGATTCCGGTCAACGTCCTGCTCGGCATCCTGTCCCAGGAATCGAACCTGTGGCAGGCCGAGTCCGGTGCGATCCCGGGCCAGATGGGCAGCCCGCTCGCCGCGGTGGACGGCTACTACGGCCACAAGGCCGGCGGCACGGTCGCCGACTTCTGGAACATCCACTGGGACAAGTCCGACTGCGGCTACGGCGTAGGCCAGGTCACCGACGGCATGCGCATGGCGGGCCACGAGAAGAAGGACGAGACGGCGCTCTCCCCCGAGAAGCAGAAGATCGTCTCCGTCGACTACGCGAGCAATATCGCCGCGTCGATGAAGATCCTCGCGGACAAGTGGAACGAGGTGCACAAGGCCGGGCAGACGGTCACCGTCAACGACGACGACCCGTCGAGGGTGGAGAACTGGTTCACCGCCGTCTGGAACTACAACCTCGGTTTCAACCCTCCGACCGCTTCGGGCGACGCGTGGGGTCTGGGCTGGTACAACAACCCGGCCAACCCCGTGTACAAGAACGACAACCCGTTCATGGACACCACCGTCGACCCCGACGCCAACCACGACGCGGCACACCCGCAGGACTGGCCGTACGAGGAGAAGGTGATGGGCTGGGCCGCCTGGTCCACGGACACCGGATTCTCCTACGCCACCTCCGGGCGCCAGGACTGGCAGGGCGAGTCCGGGTTCTCCTCGGCGGGCTTCCGCCCCGCCTGGTGGGTCAGCGACGTGCAGCGTGCCATGGTCTCCCCGCCCAAGAGCACCTTCTGCAACAGTCACAACAACTGTGACCCGGGCAGCCCGCCGGACTGCCCGGACGCCGCCTGCTACAAGAAGTACTGGTGGAACCAGTCGAACGCGACGTGGAAGGACGACTGCGCCACGAACTGCGGCCACGAGAACATCAAGTACCAGACGCTCGTGAACGAGCCGGGCCGCGGCTACCGGCTGAAGAACGGCACCCCGGTGTGCAGCGGAGCCCCGTCGGGCGCCACGGTCGTCGCTTCCGTACCCGACGGCACTCCGACCTGGAGCGACTGCGGCTCGGTCAAGTCCGACGGCACGTTCCGCTTCACGTTCTACGCCGACACCCAGGGGCAGTACGAGGCCAAGGCCGACCTGCACCAGATAGGCGGCGGCTACGGCGGTCACTTCTGGTACACGCACACCCGCGACACCGACCATCTGGGCGGCACCACCTCGGGCCCGATGACGATCCGCGGTAGCTGGTCCCCGAACGGCAGCTTCGATCTCGCCCAGGTGTGGGTGCACGTCCCCGACACCGGAGCGCAGGAGAAGCGCGCCCACTACGAGATCACCGGTGCTGTCGGCGGCCCCTACGACCGGTACATCGACCAGAACGGCAACAACAACAAGTGGGTCTCGCTGGGTGCCTTCAAGTTCGACAGCACCCCGAGCGTGTCCCTGTCCAACTACTCGCCCACCGGGTCCGCGGATGCCGACGTCGCCTACGGCGCCGTCGCCTTCCAGCCGGTGCAGGGCACGTTCGTCCACCGCACGCTGACGGCGGCCTCGGTCTTCGACCCCAACCAGGAGCTCAACTCCAACTGGCCGGTCACCGAGCTCAATACGCCCATCCGCTCGATGAAGTCGCTCTACGACTGGGGGATGGAGCTCTCCCACGGAACGGAGGGCGGCCCGCTGTGGGACGGCGCTCCCAGCAACGAGGTGACGGGCAATGGCCTGACGTCGTGGCCGCGCTGCACGACCGAAACGAACAAGGACGAGTGCACGGGTCCCAAGACCTATGACGCCGGCGAGCAGTGGTACCAGAACATCAAGGCCGGCGGATACACGCCGAACTCCGACGGATCGGTGCCGTCGATGTCCATCCCGATATGGATGGGCATGTCGAATTCCCGCCCGAGCATGTCGGCGTCGCCTGGCCAGGCGTTCCAGGACCCCAACAGCTACAAGATCAAGAGCGATGTCGACGTGACGTTCGTGAAGGACAGCACGGGACACATCATCTCGGGCAGCGAGAGCGCGAGCTACGACAACCGAGTCGGCAACGCCCACCTGCCCGTCTTCGTCACCCAACTGATCAAGGGCATCTCGGCTGATTACCACATCCCTGTCCCCGACCTCACCTACACGACCCCCGACGCTCTGGAATACGGGCGCACTTACACCGCCGATCCGCTGGTGGACGGGGACACACCGGGGCAGGCCTACTTCCCGCACCTCAGGGGCGCGCGTCTGAACTCGGACAACACCTGTGTGGATATCCGCGCCGTGGGCGGAGGTGTCCACGGATACCGCGCGATGATCGGCCACAAGTCCATCAACGACAACGTCAAGGACTGGCTCGACAAGGTCGACGCCAGCCCTGACACCAACTTCTCGGTGCGCCGTGTGGCAGGAGACATCTACTCGATGTTCTTCAAGAACTCCGGCGACTGGAACAACAACATGTGGGGCAGCATGATCGGTAACGCTCCGCCGATCTGGCACGACATCGCCGCCGCGTTCTGCGCGGACGGCTCGGTGAAGCCGACGCACCTGCAGACGAACAAGGACGCTGATCCGAGCAACGCCCTGGTGTTCCAGAGCTACATGCCCGATCTGTATGTCTACGTCGACGGGAAGATGACGGACAACCTCGGCCGTACGTCCAGCGGCCGGGTGCACGTCGGGGACTGGAAGAACTTCTCCAACTTCCCCGCCAGTGCTCCCAACGGCAACGGCTTCGCCAGCTGCGATGCCGCCAACAGAGGAAGCGGCGGTAACCCGTGGCGCGTGGACGCACCTGTCCCGGTCTTCGGTGACGGCCCTGGAAACCGGCCGTCGAGCGTCGTTCACTGTGACGATCCGAGCGTGAAGTTCTCCACCAATCTGACGCAGTGACCACGGATGGTTGAATGACGGGGGGCCGGGCCGCAGGCCCGGCCCCCCGTTTTCCGTCCGGGTGATGCCTCGATGAGACACAGAAAGGCACGTCGTGGGAGCGGGGTTCCTGTTCGTATTCGTCCTGCTGTTCCTGTACCTGACCCCCATGACCTTGCTGTGCGTGAAAATAGCCGACAGGAACTCGTGGAAAATGGGACTCGCGTTCGCGAGCGTCCTCATATTCCTCCCGGCCGCACTCATCATGGGCTGGATCCTCGAGGGGACCGGGGTCCTGTGATCCGAAAGGCCGAGGACGCGTGACCGTCGTAGTCGTCGCACTGGCCGCGGCTCTCCTGGCCACTTCGTATGTGTGGCCGTTCGTGCCTTTGGTCATTTACCCGATGCGCAGATGGCGAGGGTTCTGGGCCGCGCTCTACTGCGGTGCGGTCGGTGCGGTCTGCGCGGTGGTGTTCCGTGATCTCCGCTACATGGTCGGCGATTTCTTCGAGCTGTCCGTGGTTTTCGCGCTACTGAGAGCGATCGTCGAGGTGGCCGGGCTCGCGGAGCCGGCGCGCAGGAAGCGTCGAGAGTCCCGGGGTGACACCCCGAGCTGAGGCAAGGGTTTGACCTGCGTCACTCCCGGGGTACGATCCTCGACTTCGATTGGCCAGCCCCCTGCCCCATATGGCAGACTGTCCGAGTTGCTCGGTCGAGTGTTGATGCTGCGCGCCTCCCGCCGGGAGGACCGGAAGCGAGTCCCACAGTACTCGTCGCCCTAACTGCCACACGGCAGCGCTGGGGCGGACGTACGGGAATCTTTCGGGAAGCAAGGTACGGCACAGACCAGGCACCCGGTGGACCTTTCGTCCTCGGCTTGCGGTTCCGGAAGGGCCGTGCTCCCAGACAAGGGGTGCTCGAACAAGGGGCATCTGTGTCAGTAAGAGCGCGACACACCCGACCGCGTGGGTCGGAGGGCGGAAGACAGGAACACCGGGTTCCAGAGCGTTAAACGAGACAAAGGACTACTGAGTAGCCATGGCGGGACAGAAGATCCGCATCCGGCTCAAGGCCTACGACCACGAGGTCATCGACAGCTCGGCGAAGAAGATCGTCGAGACGGTGACGCGTACTGGTGCGTCGGTCGCGGGCCCGGTGCCGCTGCCCACTGAGAAGAACGTGTACTGCGTCATCAAGTCGCCGCACAAGTACAAGGACTCGCGCGAGCACTTCGAGATGCGCACGCACAAGCGCCTGATCGACATTCTCGACCCGACGCCCAAGACCGTTGACTCTTTGATGCGACTCGACCTCCCGGCCGGTGTCGACATCGAGATCAAGCTCTAGGGATCGGTGATCTGAGAATGGCTAAGCAGATCAAGGGCATCCTGGGCGAGAAGCTCGGCATGACGCAGGTGTGGGACGAGAACAACCGTGTTGTTCCGGTCACCGTCGTCAAGGCCGGCCCCAACGTCGTCACCCAGGTCCGCACGAACGACGCCGACGGCTACGAGTCCGTCCAGATCGCGTTCGGCGAGATCGACCCGCGCAAGGTGAACAAGCCCCTCAAGGGCCACTTCGCCAAGGCCGACGTCACTCCCCGCCGCCACCTCGTCGAGATCCGTACCGCTGACGCCAGCGAGTACACCCTCGGCCAGGAGATCACCGCTGAGGTGTTCGAGGCCGGCATCAAGGTCGACGTGACCGGCAAGAGCAAGGGCAAGGGCTTCGCCGGTGTCATGAAGCGTCACAACTTCAAGGGCCTCGGCGCCGGACACGGCACCCAGCGCAAGCACCGCTCTCCCGGTTCCATCGGTGGCTGCGCCACCCCGGGCCGCGTGTTCAAGGGCCTCCGCATGGCGGGTCGCATGGGCAACGAGCGGGTCACCACCCAGAACCTGACCGTCCACGCCGTTGACGCGGAGAAGGGTCTGCTGCTCATCAAGGGCGCTGTCCCCGGTCCGAACGGCGGCCTCGTCCTGGTCCGCACCGCGGCCAAGGGGGCCTGAGGTACCGATGAGCACTGTTGACATCCTTTCGCCTGCCGGCGAGAAGACCGGAAGCGTCGAACTCCCCGCGGAGATCTTCGGCGTGGAGAAGATCAGCATCCCGCTGATCCACCAGGTCGTCGTTGCGCAGAACGCGGCTGCCCGCCAGGGCACGCACAAGACCAAGCGTCGCGGTGAAGTCCGTGGTGGCGGCAAGAAGCCGTACCGCCAGAAGGGCACCGGCCGCGCCCGTCAGGGCTCGACCCGCGCCCCGCAGTTCGCCGGCGGTGGCGTCGTCCACGGCCCGCAGCCGCGTGACTACTCGCAGCGGACCCCGAAGAAGATGAAGGCCGCGGCCCTGCGCCACGCCCTCACCGACCGGGCCCGCAACAACCGCATCCACGTCGTCACCGGCGTGATCGAGGGCGACTCCCCGTCCACGAAGGCCGCTCGCACGCTGTTCGGCAAGATCTCGGAGCGCAAGAACCTGCTCCTGGTCGTCGACCGCGCCGACGAGGCCGCGTGGCTGTCCGCCCGCAACCTGCCCCAGATCCACATCCTGGAGCCGGGCCAGCTGAACACGTACGACGTGATCGTCTCGGACGACGTGGTCTTCACCCAGGCCGCTTTCGAGTCCTTCGTCGCCGGCCCGCAGGCCAACGACACCGAAGGGAGCGAGGCCTGATGGCTACGCGTCACCCGAGCATTGCCTCCAAGGCTGCGAAGGCCGCCAAGGCCGCGCGCGTCGCCAAGGCGCGTCGCCACGCCGCCGAGGGCAAGAACACCGTCGTCACCGCGCCCAGCAAGGCGTACACGGACCCCCGTGACGTGCTGCTGAAGCCGGTCGTGTCGGAGAAGAGCTACGCGCTCCTCGACGAGAACAAGTACACGTTCATCGTCGACCCCAACGCCAACAAGACCCAGATCAAGCAGGCCGTCCAGGCGGTCTTCTCGGTCAAGGTCACCGGGGTCAACACGATCAACCGCCAGGGCAAGCGCAAGCGGACCCGCACCGGTTTCGGCCAGCGTGCCGGCACCAAGCGCGCGATCGTGACCCTTGCTGAGGGCGACCGTATCGACATCTTCGGCGGTCCGACCGCGTAAGCGGGTCGGATCGTCCGATATCGGACGAGGACTGAGAAATGGGAATCCGCAAGTACAAGCCGACTACGCCGGGCCGCCGTGGCTCCAGCGTCGCCGACTTCGTCGAGGTCACGCGGTCCACGCCGGAGAAGTCGCTGGTTCGCCCCCTGCACAGCAAGGGCGGCCGTAACAATTCCGGTCGTGTGACCGTTCGCCACCAGGGTGGCGGACACAAGCGCGCCTACCGAGTGATCGACTTCCGTCGTCACGACAAGGACGGCGTGCCGGCGAAGGTCGCGCACATCGAGTACGACCCCAACCGCACCGCGCGCATCGCGCTGCTGCACTACGCGGACGGCGAGAAGCGCTACATCCTCGCCCCGCGCAACCTGCAGCAGGGTGACCGCGTCGAGAACGGTCCCGGGGCCGACATCAAGCCGGGCAACAACCTGGCGCTCCGCAACATCCCGGTCGGTACCACGATCCACGCGATCGAGCTCCGTCCCGGTGGCGGCGCCAAGTTCGCCCGCTCCGCCGGTGCCTCGGTGCAGCTGCTCGCGAAGGAGGGCCAGATGGCCCACCTCCGCATGCCTTCCGGTGAGATCCGCCTGGTCGACGTGCGCTGCCGCGCCACCGTCGGCGAGGTCGGCAACGCCGAGCAGAGCAACATCAACTGGGGCAAGGCCGGCCGTAAGCGCTGGCTGGGCGTTCGCCCGACCGTTCGCGGTGTGGCGATGAACCCGGTCGACCACCCGCACGGTGGTGGTGAGGGCAAGACCTCCGGTGGTCGCCACCCGGTCTCCCCGTGGGGTCAGAAGGAGGGTCGTACTCGTTCGCCGAAGAAGGCTTCGAACAAGTACATCGTCCGCCGCCGCAAGACGAACAAGAAGCGCTAGGAGCGGGTTTAGATGCCGCGGAGTCTCAAGAAGGGGCCCTTCGTCGACGACCACCTGATCAAGAAGGTGGACGCCCAGAACGAAGCTGGCACCAAGAACGTCATCAAGACCTGGTCCCGTCGCTCCATGATCGTGCCGGCCATGCTCGGCCACACGCTCGCGGTGCACAACGGCAAGACCCACATCCCGGTGTTCGTCACCGAGTCGATGGTCGGTCACAAGCTCGGCGAGTTCTCGCCGACTCGTACCTTCCGGGGTCACGTCAAGGACGACCGGAAGTCGAAGCGCCGCTAGTAGCGGATCGCATTCAGACACGTAAGTAACTGAGAGGGACAACCATGGAAGCCAGGGCCCAGGCGCGGTACATCCGCGTTACGCCCATGAAGGCCCGCCGCGTGGTGGACCTTATCCGTGGCATGGATGCCACGGAGGCTCAGGCTGTTCTGCGATTCGCTCCGCAGGCAGCCTCAGTGCCCGTCGGCAAGGTGCTCGACAGCGCCATCGCCAACGCCGCGCACAACTACGACCACACCGACGCCGACAGCCTCGTCATCTCGGAGGCGTACGTCGACGAGGGCCCGACCCTGAAGCGGTTCCGTCCGCGCGCCCAGGGCCGTGCCTACCGGATCCGCAAGCGGACCAGCCACATCACCGTGGTCGTCAGCAGCAAGGAAGGAACCCGGTAATGGGCCAGAAGGTAAACCCGCACGGGTTCCGGCTCGGTGTCACCACGGACTTCAAGTCCCGGTGGTACGCCGACAAGCTGTACAAGGACTACGTCAAGGAAGACGTCGCCATCCGTCGGATGATGACGTCCGGCATGGAGCGCGCCGGCATCTCGAAGGTGGAGATCGAGCGCACCCGTGACCGTGTCCGTGTGGACATCCACACCGCGCGTCCGGGCATCGTCATCGGCCGCCGTGGCGCCGAGGCCGACCGCATCCGCGGTGACCTCGAGAAGCTCACGGGCAAGCAGGTCCAGCTGAACATCCTCGAGGTCAAGAACCCCGAGACGGACGCTCAGCTGGTTGCTCAGGCCGTTGCCGAGCAGCTCTCCTCCCGCGTCTCCTTCCGTCGGGCCATGCGTAAGAGCATGCAGTCCGCCATGAAGGCCGGCGCCAAGGGCATCAAGATCCAGTGCGGCGGTCGCCTCGGCGGCGCCGAGATGTCCCGCTCGGAGTTCTACCGCGAGGGCCGTGTGCCCCTGCACACGCTCCGCGCGAACGTGGACTACGGCTTCTTCGAGGCCAAGACGACCTTCGGCCGCATCGGTGTGAAGGTCTGGATCTACAAGGGCGATGTCAAGAACATCGCCGAGGTCCGCGCCGAGAACGCCGCGGCCCGTGCGGGTAACCGCCCGGCCCGTGGTGGTGCCGGTGGCGGCGACCGCCCGGCCCGTGGTGGTCGTGGTGGCGAGCGTGGCGGCCGCGGCCGCAAGCCGCAGCAGGCTCCCGCTGCCGAGGCCCCCAAGGCCGAGGCTCCGGCGGCTGCCGCTCCGGCTGAGAGCACCGGAACGGAGGCCTGACCGACATGCTGATCCCCCGTAGGGTCAAGCACCGCAAGCAGCACCACCCGAAGCGCCGTGGTCAGGCCAAGGGCGGTACGACGGTCGCGTTCGGCGAGTACGGCATTCAGGCCCTCACGCCGGCGTACGTGACCAACCGCCAGATCGAGGCGGCCCGTATCGCGATGACCCGCCACATCAAGCGTGGCGGCAAGGTCTGGATCAACATCTACCCGGACCGCCCGCTGACGAAGAAGCCTGCCGAGACCCGCATGGGTTCCGGTAAGGGTTCTCCCGAGTGGTGGATCGCGAACGTGCACCCGGGCCGGGTCATGTTCGAACTGTCCTACCCCAACGAGAAGATCGCCCGTGAGGCCCTGACTCGCGCAGCCCACAAGCTGCCGATGAAGTGCCGGATCGTCAAGCGCGAGGCAGGTGAAGCGTGATGTCGGCCGGTACCAAGGCGTCCGAGCTGCGCGAACTGGGTGACGAGGAGCTTCTCAACAAGCTCCGCGAAGCCAAGGAAGAGCTGTTCAACCTCCGCTTCCAGGCGGCGACGGGTCAGCTCGAGAACCACGGTCGGCTCAAGGCCGTCCGTAAGGACATCGCGCGGATCTACACCCTGATGCGTGAGCGCGAGCTGGGCATCGAGACGGTGGAGAGCGCCTGATGAGTGAGAGCAACGTGACTGAGCAGACTGCAGAGGCCCGCGGCTTCCGCAAGACCCGTGAGGGTCTCGTCGTCAGCGACAAGATGGACAAGACCGTCGTCGTCGCCGTCGAGGACCGCGTCAAGCACGCGCTGTACGGCAAGGTCATCCGCCGTACGAACAAGCTCAAGGCGCACGACGAGCAGAACGCCGCCGGCGTCGGCGACCGTGTCCTCCTCGCGGAGACCCGGCCGCTGTCCGCCACGAAGCGGTGGCGCGTCGTCGAGATCCTCGAGAAGGCCAAGTAATTTCCTGCGGGGGTAATCCCGCAGGTCAGTTCCGCCAGGCTCGGCAGGGGTTCCGTCACGGAACCCCTGCCGGGAACCGGCAGACAAACAGGAGATAGACGTGATCCAGCAGGAGTCGCGACTGCGTGTCGCCGACAACACTGGTGCGAAGGAAATCCTTTGCATCCGTGTGCTCGGTGGCTCCGGTCGCCGCTACGCGGGCATCGGTGACGTCATCGTCGCCACCGTCAAGGACGCGATCCCCGGCGGCAACGTGAAGAAGGGTGACGTCATCAAGGCGGTCATCGTTCGCACCGTCAAGGAGCGTCGCCGTCCCGACGGCTCGTACATCCGCTTCGACGAGAACGCCGCTGTCATTCTCAAGAACGACGGCGACCCTCGTGGCACCCGTATCTTCGGCCCGGTGGGCCGGGAGCTGCGCGAGAAGAAGTTCATGAAGATCATCTCGCTCGCGCCGGAGGTGCTGTAAGCATGAAGATCAAGAAGGGCGACCTGGTCCAGGTCATCACCGGTAAGGACAAGGGCAAGCAGGGCAAGGTCATTGCCGCTTACCCGAGCGACGAGCGCGTCCTGGTCGAGGGTGTCAACCGGGTCAAGAAGCACACCAAGGCCGGCCCGACCGCCAAGGGTTCGCAGGCCGGTGGCATCGTCACGACCGAGGCGCCGATCCACGTCTCCAACGTCCAGCTGGTCGTTGAGAAGGACGGCAACAAGGTCGTCACGCGTGTCGGTTACCGCTTCGACGACGAGGGCAACAAGGTTCGCGTTGCCAAGCGGACGGGTGAGGACATCTGATGGCTACCACCACGACTCCGCGTCTCAAGACGAAGTACCGCGAGGAGATCGCGGGCAAGCTGCGTGAGGAGTTCTCCTACGAGAACGTCATGCAGATCCCCGGCCTCGTCAAGATCGTGGTCAACATGGGTGTGGGCGACGCCGCCCGCGACTCCAAGCTGATCGAGGGCGCCATCCGCGACCTCACCACGATCACCGGTCAGAAGCCGGCCGTCACCAAGGCCCGCAAGTCCATCGCGCAGTTCAAGCTGCGTGAGGGTCAGCCGATCGGTGCCCACGTCACGCTCCGTGGCGACCGCATGTGGGAGTTCCTGGACCGCACCCTGTCGCTGGCGCTTCCGCGCATCCGCGACTTCCGTGGTCTGTCCCCCAAGCAGTTCGACGGCCGTGGCAACTACACCTTCGGTCTCACGGAGCAGGTCATGTTCCACGAGATCGACCAGGACAAGATCGACCGTACCCGGGGTATGGACATCACCGTGGTGACCACGGCGACCAACGACGCTGAGGGCCGTGCTCTCCTTCGTCACCTCGGCTTCCCCTTCAAGGAGGCGTGAGCGAGATGGCGAAGAAGGCTCTGATTGCCAAGGCTGCTCGCAAGCCCAAGTTCGGTGTGCGTGCGTACACCCGCTGCCAGCGCTGCGGCCGTCCGCACTCCGTGTACCGCAAGTTCGGCCTGTGCCGCGTGTGCCTTCGTGAGATGGCTCACCGTGGCGAGCTGCCGGGCGTGACCAAGAGCTCCTGGTAGTCCCCGCTTTTAGGGACTCCAAGGGCTCTCGGTAAGCACTGGGCGTGTCAGGCGCCCTCCTCTCCATGGCTTAGGCTAGGAGGGTTGGGCGCCTGATGGTCGCCCGTACGACTTACTACGCCGTAGGTCCACCGCACCGCACCCGCCTCGTCTCGGATCGAGGAGAGGGATGGCGCACCAGGAAACCCCGGCGAGAGAGGCCGAAGGCCAATTCATGACCATGACTGATCCGATCGCAGACATGCTTACGCGTCTGCGGAACGCGAACTCGGCGTACCACGACTCTGTGACGATGCCGGCGTCCAAGATCAAGTCTCACATCGCGGAGATCCTCCAGCAGGAGGGCTTCATCACGGGCTGGAAGGTCGAGGACGCCGAGGTCGGCAAGAACCTCGTCCTCGAGCTGAAGTTCGGCCCGAACCGTGAGCGCTCCATCGCGGGCATCAAGCGGATCTCCAAGCCCGGTCTCCGGGTTTACGCGAAGTCCACCTCCCTGCCCAAGGTGCTGGGTGGCCTCGGCGTGGCGATCATCTCCACGTCCCACGGGCTCCTCACCGACAAGCAGGCCGGCAAGAAGGGCGTAGGCGGAGAAGTTCTCGCCTACGTCTGGTAGCGGAAGGGAACGGAGGAAACAGCTATGTCGCGCATTGGCAAGCTCCCCATCACGGTTCCCGCCGGCGTGGACGTCACCATCGACGGCCGTACGGTTTCGGTGAAGGGCCCCAAGGGCTCTCTCTCCCACACCGTCGCTGCGCCGATCGACATCGCCAAGGGTGAGGACGGCGTGCTCAGCGTCACCCGCCCCAACGACGAGCGTCAGAACAAGGCCCTGCACGGCCTGTCCCGCACGCTGGTGGCGAACATGATCACCGGCGTGACCCAGGGTTACGTGAAGAAGCTCGAGATCAGCGGTGTCGGTTACCGCGTTACGGCCAAGGGATCGAACCTCGAGTTCGCTCTGGGCTACAGCCACCCGATCACCGTCGAAGCCCCCGAGGGCATCACCTTCAAGGTTGAGAACCCGACCCGTTTCTCGGTCGAGGGCATCGACAAGCAGAAGGTCGGCGAGGTTGCGGCCAACATCCGCAAGCTGCGCAAGCCCGACCCGTACAAGGCCAAGGGCGTCAAGTACGAGGGCGAAGTCATCCGCCGCAAGGTCGGAAAGGCGGGTAAGTAAGCCATGGCATACGGACAGAAGATCCTTAAGGGCGACGCCTACAAGCGCGCCGCGATCAAGCGCCGTCACATTCGTATCCGCAAGCACATCTCGGGTACGGCTGAGCGGCCGCGTCTCGTTGTGACGCGCTCGAACCGCCACATCGTGGCCCAGGTCATCGACGACATCAAGGGTCACACCCTGGCGTCGGCGTCGACCCTGGACACCTCGATCCGCGGTGCCGAGGGCGACAAGTCCGCGCAGGCGAAGTCGGTCGGCGCCCTGGTCGCCGAGCGCGCCAAGGCTGCGGGCGTCGAGGCTGTCGTATTCGACCGTGGTGGCAACCAGTACGCCGGGCGCATTGCCGCCCTGGCGGACGCCGCCCGCGAAGCCGGGCTCAAGTTCTGAGCCGCTTCCGTAGCTAGCGGAAACAGAGAGAGGTAATTCCAATGGCTGGACCCCAGCGCCGCGGTGGCGGTGCCGGTGGCGGCGAGCGGCGGGACCGGAAGGGCCGTGACGGCGGCGCAGCTGCCGCCGAGAAGACCGCTTACGTTGAGCGCGTTGTCGCGATCAACCGTGTCGCCAAGGTTGTGAAGGGTGGTCGTCGCTTCAGCTTCACTGCGCTCGTCGTAGTGGGCGATGGCGATGGCACCGTCGGTGTCGGTTACGGCAAGGCCAAGGAGGTGCCGGCCGCGATCGCCAAGGGTGTTGAAGAGGCCAAGAAGCACTTCTTCAAGGTCCCCCGTATCCAGGGCACCATCCCGCACCCGATCACGGGCGAGAAGGCCGCGGGCGTCGTCCTGCTCAAGCCTGCTTCCCCCGGTACCGGCGTTATCGCCGGTGGCCCGGTGCGTGCCGTGCTCGAGTGCGCCGGCGTGCACGACATCCTGTCGAAGTCGCTCGGCTCGTCGAACGCGATCAACATCGTGCACGCGACCGTGGAGGCCCTGAAGGGTCTGCAGCGTCCCGAGGAGATCGCGGCTCGCCGTGGTCTGCCCCTCGAGGACGTCGCTCCCGCGGCTCTGCTGCGTGCGCGTGCCGGGGCCGGTGCTGCGTAATGGCACAGCTCAAGATCACGCAGACGAAGTCGTACATCGGCAGCAAGCAGAACCACCGTGACACCCTGCGTTCCCTTGGTCTCAAGGGCATCAACTCGCAGGTCGTCAAGGAGGACCGCCCCGAGTTCCGCGGCATGGTGCACACCGTCCGCCACCTCGTGTCGGTCGAGGAGGTCGACTGATCATGGCGGAGAACAACCCGCTCAAGATCCACAACCTCCGTCCCGCCCCGGGCGCCAAGACCGCCAAGACCCGTGTGGGTCGTGGTGAGGCGTCGAAGGGTAAGACGGCTGGTCGTGGTACCAAGGGCACGAAGGCCCGTTACCAGGTTCCGGAGCGCTTCGAGGGCGGGCAGATGCCCCTCCACATGCGTCTTCCGAAGCTCAAGGGCTTCAAGAACCCGTTCAAGGTCGAGTTCCAGGTCGTGAACCTCGACAAGCTGGCCGCTCTCTACCCCGAGGGTGGCGAGGTCACCGTCGAGGGTCTGGTGGCCAAGGGTGCCGTTCGCAAGAACAGCCTCGTCAAGGTCCTCGGTCAGGGTGAGATCACCGTGGCGCTGCAGGTGACGGTCGACGCCGTCTCCGGCTCCGCCAAGGAGAAGATCACCGCGGCCGGCGGCACCGTCACCGAGCTCGTCTGAACACCTCAGGCGTCTCGATGACTTGAGCGATCCCGACCGGGGATACCCCACAAATGGGGTATCCCCGGTTGGTCGTTCCTAGGGTGGCAGTCTCGCCGGTAAGGTGGCCTGCACTGCCAACTTTCACAGGGTGCTGCACCTGGGGCACCTTGAGCGGCAGTTGGCCGTTACGTATTCGTCTGTATCCGTCGAACCTCAAGACCGTCACCCTTGACGCAGTAGCGCGGGGGTCGCAGGAGGCACCGTGCTCACCGCGTTCGCCCGGGCGTTCAAGACGCCCGACCTGCGCAAGAAGCTGCTCTTCACGCTGGGCATCATCGTGGTGTACCGAGTCGGTACCCACGTCCCGATCCCCGGCGTCGACTACAAGTCCGTTCAGCAGTGCGTCGACGAGGCGTCCGCGAACCAGGGCCTCTTCGGTCTGGTCAACATGTTCAGCGGCGGAGCGCTGCTGCAGATCACGATCTTCGCGCTCGGGATCATGCCGTACATCACGGCGAGCATCATCCTTCAGCTGCTGACCGTGGTCATCCCGCGCCTGGAAGCCCTCAAGAAGGAGGGCCAGGCCGGTACCGCGAAGATCACGCAGTACACCCGCTACCTGACCGTGGCGCTCGCCATCCTTCAGGGCACGGGCCTCGTCGCCACCGCCCGCAGTGGTGCGCTGTTCTCCGGCTGCACCGCCGCGTCGTCCATCGTCCCGGACCGCTCGATCTTCTCCACGATCGTCATGGTCATCACCATGACCGCCGGTACGGCCGTCGTGATGTGGCTCGGTGAGCTCATCACCGACCGCGGTATCGGCAACGGCATGTCGATCCTGATGTTCATCTCGATCGCCGCCACCTTCCCGTCGGCGCTGTGGGCCATCAAGAAGCAGGGCACCCTGGCCGACGGCTGGATCGAGTTCGGCACCGTCGTCGCGGTCGGCCTGGTCATGGTCGGTCTGGTGGTCTTCGTCGAGCAGGCTCAGCGCCGTATCCCGGTTCAGTACGCGAAGCGGATGATCGGCCGCCGCGCCTACGGCGGGACGTCCACGTACATCCCGCTGAAGGTGAACCAGGCGGGTGTGATTCCCGTCATCTTCGCGTCGTCGCTGCTGTACATCCCGGCTCTCATCGCGCAGTTCTCGAGCAGCAACTCCGGCTGGAAAACCTGGGTCGAGCAGAATCTGACCAAGGGCGACCACCCGATTTACATCACCATGTACTTCTTGCTGATCGTTTTCTTCGCCTTCTTCTACGTCGCGATCTCCTTCAACCCCGAGGAAGTCGCCGACAACATGAAGAAGTATGGTGGCTTCATCCCGGGCATCCGGGCTGGCCGACCGACCGCTGAGTACCTCTCCTACGTACTCAACCGGATCACCTGGCCGGGTTCGCTGTACTTGGGTCTGATTGCTCTCGTCCCGACGATGGCGTTGGTTGGTTTCGGGGCAAACCAGAACTTCCCGTTCGGCGGGACCAGCATCCTGATCATCGTGGGTGTGGGTCTTGAAACGGTGAAGCAGATCGAGAGCCAGCTCCAGCAGCGCAATTACGAAGGGTTCCTCCGCTGATGCGAATCGTCCTCGTCGGGCCGCCTGGCGCCGGAAAGGGAACGCAGGCCACACGCCTCGCCGAGAAACTGCGTGTCCCGCACATCTCCACGGGCGACCTGTTCCGCGCCAACATCAGCCAGCAGACGGACCTTGGCAAACTCGCGAAGTCCTACATGGACGCCGGCAACCTCGTTCCCGACGAGGTCACCATCGCGATGGCGAAGGACCGTATGGAACAGCCGGACGCCGTGAACGGTTTCCTGCTGGACGGCTTCCCGCGGAACGTCTCACAGGCCGAGGCGTTGGACGAGCTGCTCACCACCGAGGGCATCAAGCTGGACGCGGTGCTGGACCTGGAGGCCCCCGAGGAGGAGGTCGTCAAGCGGATCGCCGGTCGGCGCATCTGCCGTAACGACTCCTCGCACGTCTTCCACGTGACGTACAAGAAGCCGGCCAAGGAAGGCGTCTGTGACGTCTGCGGCGGCGAGCTGTACCAGCGGGACGACGACTCCGAGGCCACCGTCCGCACGCGGCTCGAGGTCTACCACACGCAGACCGAGCCGATCATCGACTACTACAAGTCGCAGGGCCTGGTCGTGACGATCGAGGCCATGGGTCCGGTGGACGAGGTCACCACTCGTGCGCTGGCCGGACTGAAGCGTGAAGGCGACGACCAGTAGTCGTCGTCCTGGTACGGCCGTGGAGTCCCGAGGGACTGCACGGCCGTACTGTTGTGTAGGTAACCGAACCGGCGAGTGACGGAGAGCGCAGGCCCCCATGGTGCAGATCAAGACCCCCGAGCAGATCGCCAAGATGCGTGAGGCGGGACTGGTCGTCGCCGCCATCCACGCGGCCACGCGGGAGGCCGCTGTGCCGGGGGCGTCCACGAAGGACCTGGACGAGGTCGCGCGCAAGGTGCTCGCCGAGCACGGGGCGAAGTCGAACTTCCTGGGGTACGGCGGGTTCCCGGCGACGATCTGCACCTCCGTGAACGAGGTCGTGGTCCACGGCATCCCGTCCGACGACGTGGTCCTGGCGGACGGCGACATCATCTCCATCGACTGCGGCGCGATCGTCGACGGCTGGCACGGTGACGCGGCCTACACGGCCTTCGTGGGGTCCGGTCACGCTCCGGAGCTCCTTGAGCTGTCCCGGGTGACGGAAGAGTCCATGTGGGCCGGTATCGCCGCGATGAAGCAGGGCAACCGGCTGGTGGACGTGTCGAAGGCCATCGAGACGTACATCCGCCGTCAGCCGAAGGCCGGCGGCGGGCGCTACGGGATCATCGAGGACTACGGCGGCCACGGCATCGGCACCGAGATGCACATGGACCCGCACCTGCTGAACTACGTCGACCGGCGGCGGGGAAAGGGGCCGAAGCTGGTTCCCGGGTTCTGCCTCGCGATCGAGCCGATGGTGTCGCTGGGTACGCCCAGGACCGAGGTCCTCTCCGACGACTGGACCGTGATCACGACGGACGGTACGTGGTCTTCGCACTGGGAGCACTCCGTCGCGTTGACCGTGGACGGTCCGCTGGTGCTCACCGCTCCCGACGGGGGCAAGGCGAAGCTGGCGGAGTACGGCGTAGTCGCCGCTCCGGATCCGCTGGCCTGAACGCCTTCCGGGGAGGGCGGTTCTGTCGTCGGGCGACTGTGGGTGAGTCGGGGCTGATCGAGCCCACGCGGCGGAGCCGCATATCGACACAGCCCCGCGCCCTGACGGGCGTTGTCGCCCCCGCGTGCTTAAAGATCTCCCCTCCCGGGCATTCTTCCTCGATTCGTCTTTCCGGGTGTGCTGACGTAGACTGACTCGTCGGCTCTCGTGCACCCGCATGCCTGCATGCGCTCGTACAGAGTCGATCAAGGTAGTCGATTCGAAGGGCGAAGCGTGGCCAAGAAGCAAGGTGCCATCGAGATCGAGGGCACTGTCGTCGAGTCTCTTCCGAACGCCATGTTCAAGGTCGAGCTCCAGAACGGCCACCAGGTCCTGGCACACATCAGCGGCAAGATGCGTATGCACTACATCCGTATCCTCCCTGACGACCGGGTCGTGGTGGAGTTGTCTCCGTACGACCTGACGCGTGGCCGGATCGTCTACCGCTACAAGTAGATCTTGCCCGCATCCCGTTTCGGCGGGGTGGTGGCACTGACCCGGAGAACCTCACTAATGAAGGTCAAGCCGAGCGTCAAGAAGATCTGCGACAAGTGCAGGGTGATCCGCCGTCACGGTCGGGTCATGGTCATCTGCGAGAACCCGCGCCACAAGCAGCGCCAGGGCTGACGCACGACCTTTCCCTCTGCATCGATATCGCAGAGATTCGCGCGACGCGAGCTGAATTTGTTCATACGCAGAACCCAGGCACTCCGGTGCCTGACACCCCCGGTTCGGAGGCCGGGGACCCAGTTCGTACCTGGTACGGCGGCTGGGAACCGGTTCTGTGGAAGACCTCCGAAGATCACCAGGAGCCATTGAATGGCACGCGTTTCCGGTGTTGACATCCCGCGCGAAAAGCGCGTGGAGGTCGCCCTGACCTACGTGTTCGGTATCGGCCGTACTCTCTCCCAGCTGACGCTGGCCGAGACCGGCGTCGACCCGAACACCCGCGTTCGCGACCTCTCCGAGGAGCAGCTCGTCGCGATTCGTGAGTACGTCGACAACAACATCAAGACCGAGGGTGACCTCCGTCGCGAGGTCCAGGCCGACATCCGCCGTAAGGTGGAGATCGGCTGCTACCAGGGTCTCCGTCACCGTCGTGGTCTGCCCGTCCGCGGTCAGCGCACCAGCACGAACGCTCGTACCCGCAAGGGCCCGCGTCGCGCCATCGCCGGCAAGAAGAAGCCGGGCAAGAAGTAGTCCTCAGCGGACAACGCTTCATCAGCGGTCTTCGCTGTAGGACCGACCACCTCCCCGTAGGAGTTACTAGATGCCCCCCAAGGGTCGTCAGGGCGCTGCCAAGAAGGTGCGCCGCAAGGAAAAGAAGAACGTCGCTCATGGGCACGCCCACATCAAGAGCACGTTCAACAACACGATCGTCTCGATCACGGACCCCTCGGGCAACGTGATCTCCTGGGCCTCCGCCGGCCACGTCGGCTTCAAGGGCTCGCGCAAGTCCACCCCCTTCGCCGCGCAGATGGCCGCCGAGTCGGCCGCCCGCCGCGCGCAGGAGCACGGCATGCGCAAGGTTGACGTGTTCGTCAAGGGTCCCGGCTCCGGCCGTGAGACCGCGATCCGCTCCCTCCAGGCCACCGGCCTCGAGGTCGGCTCGATCCAGGACGTCACGCCCACCCCGCACAACGGCTGCCGTCCGCCGAAGCGCCGCCGCGTCTGACGCACGGCTGCTTGGTCTGAGGTTTTCGGGCGGTATGACTCTTCGGAGTCGTATCGCCCGTACCCTTGTAACAAATCAGGGCGTCAAATAGCGGGCGCCCCTGACAGAAGGAACGCACCATGCTGATCGCTCAGCGCCCCTCGTTGACCGAAGAGGTCGTCGACGAGTTCCGCTCCCGGTTCGTGATCGAGCCGCTGGAGCCGGGCTTCGGCTACACCCTCGGCAACTCCCTTCGCCGTACCCTCCTGTCGTCGATCCCCGGCGCTGCTGTCACCAGCATCCGCATCGACGGTGTCCTGCACGAGTTCACCACCGTGCCGGGCGTCAAGGAGGACGTCACCGACCTGATCCTCAACATCAAGCAGCTGGTCGTCTCCTCGGAGCACGA
>NZ_JBSFUY010000030.1:0-119404 GCF_053592055.1 Streptomyces sp. NPDC002817 | reverse complement strand
CAGGAACACCACTGGCCACACACCTGGGTTTCTGATGGCCACCAGCCTGGACACCCAACGGCCACCCGCCTGGGCATCTCAATGACCGTTGACATGAGAGCCGCCAGGCTTCGCATCGGCTGGCGGACGATCGAGCAGGCTGCCGATCGACTCACAGTGCATGGCCAGGAACTCCTTGACGACCGGCAGTTCACCGTGTCTGCCCGAACGTGGCGGCGGTGGGAGGGACAGCGCCCGGGCTGGCCCTCGGAGGAGACCGCGATCGTCATCCACGACGCGCTCGGCCGGTGGCCTGAGGACCTGGGGTTCACAACACCACCAGGATGGATCCGCCCTGAGCACCACGAAGAGGAGCAGGTGAAACGCCGCGCATTCGTCTCCGTCACCGCTGCCGCGCTCGTTGCCGGACCAGTGGCACAACAGAACGTCGACCCCGCCCTGATCGACTACTTCCAGACCCAACTGGAGGGGCACTACAGGGCGGACATGTTCCTGGGCCCGCACGACCTGATCGGGACCGTCTCGGCTCAGTACCAACTGATCGACAAGCTGGTACGTTCAGCCAAAGGAGAGACCCGCCGTGGCCTCCTGCGAGTGGGCGCGGCGTATGCCGCTCTCATCGGCTGGCTCTACCAGGACGCAGGCGACATGGACGGCGCCAGCTTCTGGCGCGGAGTGACACAAGAGATCGCCATGCGATCCCGAGATGTCCACCTGATCGGCTACTCCCTGGTGAACCAGGCGCAAGTGCGCACAGACCTCGGCGATGGCCGCGCGGTCGTCGACCTGTGCGAGGCAGCACTGGAAGACACCCGCCAGCTCGTTCCCAAGGTGCGCATCATGGCCATGCAGCAGCAGGCCCACGGCGAGAGCCTGAACGGCGACCGCAGCGCGGTCGACATGCTCATCAACAAGGCCGGCCGGCTACTGGACCGCGTCGATGACGACCTGCCTTGGGGGAACGCCTGCAGGCGCACACCGGGATATCTGGAGATTCAACGGGCCACCTGTTACGGGCGCCTCGGTCTCGGCTCAGAGGCGGTCACACTGTGGGACCAGGTCCTACAGATCGTTCCGGAGACCGCGCGCCGTGACCGCGGCGTGTATCTCGCCCGCCACGCCACAGCGGCTGCTGGCGCAGGCGAGCCGGACCAGGCCCTGGAGCTCGCTCGCAGTATGGCGGACATCGCCGTCGAGACGCGATCGGCCCGCATGCGGCGGGAGTTGGCCACTCTTCAGCGGGCGATGCGGCCGTGGCAGGATGCTCCGGTCGGTCGGGACCTGGTGGAGGTGCTGGCGCCTGCGATGGAGGGGAGCTGACCTGTGGCTGAGGGTCTGGTGCCGTTGACGGAGGAGGAGATCCAGGCGGCTTTGCGGGATCTGCCGGGCTGGCGGCGTGAAGGAGACGAGATCACACGTGCGTTCGGGATCCGGTATCACGGCGGCGTGGCGATGATCGTGCATGTTGCCGATATTGAGCGGCTGATCAGCCATCACGCGGACATCGATCTCCGGTGGGGAAAAGTGCGGTTCTCGATCACCACACACGACGCCGGGCACAAGCTGACCGAGGCAGACTTCGACCTCGCGCGACGGATCGACGCCATCGCTCAGGCGCACATGGCCGAGCCGATAGACGACTGACGCCGGGTACAAGTAGGCACTATGGGGCCCCCGAGTGGTGGAGAGTCTCCCGTTTGGTGAACCCTCCAGGAGAGCAGGCAACTACCCCGCGCCGATATCTCCGGCACCCGCCTGGAGGAGTTCCGCGCAGTGAATGCGACGTCGTGGGTACGGAAACTGACCGATGGTCTCGGCATCCCCGGACACTGCCCTGGCAGACCGGTGTAGAGGATAGCCTCGAGGATCTGGGAGTAGTCTTTTGGAAAGGGGAGATGCGTTGCCGGGCGAGGCAGGATGGCCGGGGCACGGGCCTTCATATCGGGGCTGACTGTTGCTGGAGGGGGATGCGGTGCGCCTTGATGTGTATATCCGCGAGGAGCGCTCGGAGAGTGAACTGCGTTCGCTGCATGGCTGGTTGGGCCAGGAACCGGCGGTACGCAGGGCGGCCGTGCTCACGCTGCAGGAGCAGTCGGCGGAGTCCGGGTCGATGGGCGGTGTGCTCGATGTCCTTGAGCTGGTGACTGGCAACGGCTGGAGTGCCGCTTCGTTCGTGCTCTCCGTGGCCGCGTGGCGTCAGACCAGGCCGCGTGCACCGCAGGTCACGATCCGGCGCGGCAGTACCGAGATCAGCATCAGCAACGGTACGGAGAACGAACTGCGCGATGTTCTTGCGGTGCTGGAGAGCACGAGCGGCGAGGGAGACCCAGACACGCCGGATGCCAGGCAGGGGGCACGGCCGTGAGAGCACTGCCTGACCCAGCCGCATCGCGGGCGGTCGTGGTCGGGGTCAGCCGTTACACGGTGTTGGAGCCGCTGCCAGCCGTCGCGAACAATCTGCCCGCTCTCGCCCGGGCACTGACCGGTCCCACCTCGTGGAACCTGCCGGGCGCGCACTGCACCGTGGTCGCCGAGCCGGACACGTCCCGTGACATGCTGGATCCAGTGAAAGAGGCCGCCGAGGCCACGAGCGACACGCTGCTGGTGTATTTCGCGGGCCACGGCCTCCTCGACGGCCGAGGCGAGCTCTTCTTCGGCCTGCCCCGCTCGACCCAGGGCCACAGCTACACCGGCGTCACCTACCAAGCGCTGCGCGAGATCATCACGGACTGTGCGGCCCAGCGCCTTGTTGTCGTCCTCGACTGCTGCATGAGCGGGCGGGCGCTTGGGCTGATGGGTGGCGAGGACCTGCTGGCCGACCAAGCGGAGATCGACGGCAGCTACCTGCTGGCCGCCGCTCCCGAGAACGGACGGGCCATTGCCCCGCCGGGGGAGAGCCACACCGCCTTCACCGGTGAACTGCTCGACGTCCTGCAGCACGGCATCCCCGACGGGCCACGCGAACTGGACCTGAACGCTGTCTACCACTACCTTCGCCGCGAACTCACCGCGAAGGGACGGCCCATCCCGCAAAAGCGCGACCGCAACACCGCCGGACGGCTCGTCCTGGCCCGCAACCAGGCCCACCGCCCGGTATCCATCCCCGCTCGCACAGCCACAGACGAGAGCGCCTGGCCCGACCCGGACGACTGCCACACCCCACTCGCCTTCCTCGAAGCACTCGCGGAAACCAGGGCACTCACCGGTCTGACCATCCCAACCCTCGCCCAGCGAGCCGACCCACCCCTGGCAGCGACCACGATCAGCCGACTCCTCAACGCCACTACGCTGCCCGCGACCTGGAAGACCACCGGCCGCTACCTCGCCGCCTGCGGACGCACCCCCGACCAGATCGGCGCATGGCAGGCCGCCTGGCAACGCCTACGTGAACAGGAACCAACACAGTCCGAACCGCCCGCGTCGCCACCAGCGCGCTCCTGGTGGAAGCGTCGGTCAGGCCGCCAGGCCCGCTAGCCGCATCACAACGAGGAGCGCAATACCAACGCGTCCGACCCCGGTGCCGGGGAGGACACCAAAGGGGTCAGCGCCCTGAGGGCGACGAGACCGACGACGGCTCGGACGCCGGCTTGTCATTGCTGGAGTCGTTTGAGAACAGCCCCATCCAGGCCCCCACGACCAGCAGTCCCACCACCACGACCCCCGTTCCGGACTTCTTCGCCCGCGTGCTCTTGCCCTCCGACCGGTTCACCCAGTGACCCGCCCGGTAGTACTGGCCAGAACGACCCGCCACGCAACACCTCCGAGGCCCATCTCTCAGCGGCAGTCCGCCCGCCGCAGGCACAGAGTGTTGCAGCGACTGGGCCAGCAAGGTACGGGATGGACCACATTTGGCTGATACAAGCCATGACGTAAAGTGACTCTATGGATACGGCCCTGATGCGCACGGGGCGGCAGCGCACATATAGACCGGTGGGACGTCACAGTGCGCCGTGCTTGTACCGGGTCGTCGTGCGGATGTAGGTGGTCAGGCGCTGCTGCCAGTGGCGGCCGGTTTCGGGCGGCGAGGTGTGGCAGATGCGGATGAGGGTGCCTTCGGTATGCCAGCGCTGGTAGCGGGTGGCATCTGGATAGGGCTCAGGGTGTGGGGAGTTGTGTCCAGGGGGCGCCGGTGCAGGCGATGGAGATGCTGACCTCGAGGAGTTGGCGTTCGCTGCGGCCGTGGCCGCTGTGGGGAGCCGCTCGCAGATCATGGAAAAATCCGAACAGTTGCTGCTCGCTTGACAGGCGCCGGGGCCGAATTTCGGAACGGCGTTCCCCGGAGGGGATATGTAGCGTTGATGGATTCGGGGGTGAGGTCAGTGGCCCGCAGGGTCGAATATTTGTGCGTATTCCGCCAGCTAGGAATTGATGGCTCGGGCTTGCCTCCGTCTACGACGCACGTGGCGTCAGGGATTCCGGTGGTGAATGAGTGTTTCCCTGAGTCGTGCAGAACCCTTTCTCTTAATGGGGCGCATTTATGCATGATCGTGTGGAGTGCCTTTCGAGGGTGCAGTTCTGTTTTTTTGGGGGGCGTACGGTTGCGCGGAGGGCGCTTGCCTCCTTGTCGTGACGAGTGCGGCATCGGTTCATTTTCACTCGTGCGCGTGAATTATCTTCGGTTGGGAACCGGAAGTCCTGTCTCGCTGTGATTTGGTGTGTGACTTCAAAGAACGAGATGGATAAGGGTTCGCATGCGTCATACTTCTAAATTTCGGCTGCTGATCACAGTCATTGTCGGCGTCCTGAGCGGTGGCGCCACCATGTTCGGTGTGCTGGCGAATGTCGCTCAACAGCTCGACGTGCTGTATCTGGCGCTCGGCGCGGGCATGGCCGCTGCAGCTGCGGGGTTGACCTTCCTGGTTCAGGGGCATCGCCCGCCGGCCCCGCCAGTCGCCCGGCCTGTGGACCAGCGTGCGGACGTCAACTTTCAGGCGGGCGTGAACATCGTCGCCGAGGGACTCGCCTCGCTTGCTTCAATGTCGACAAATGATGCTGACCTGCGAGGGAAGATCAGCCGAGGGCTGGTAGAGCTGGCGGCACATCTGATCGGGGACGGGAGTGCGGTAGCCGCGTTCTATGCGTTGGGTCCAAACCCTGAGGCTCCAGGGACGGAGCGGCTGGTGAAGCGGGTCGCGTCGCGGGAGTCTGCCGAACTGCCCGACTACTACGAAGCCGACAAGGAGTGCGGATCCTATTTGCTGGGCATCGCGACCGGCAAAACGGACCGCCTGGTCAAGGATATTTCAGAGGACCCTGAGAAGCATCGGATTCAGCTCCTGTCCGGCTACGAGGCTGCTCTGTTCGTGCCTGTAAGGGCCGGAGGCCTCGCCAAAGGAATTCTGATTCTCCAAGCCCTTAAGGAAGGGGAAATTGGAAAAGATCAGGAGCGCAAGAAATACAGCACGATCGCACATCTGATCGGCGCGTGTCAGGCTACCGCTGATCTCGCCGCGCGTGTGCTGGACCTGCCAGCTCAGGCCAATGGTCGACTCAACGGCTCACCGTCAGTGAACGGATCAGGTGGGACCCTCCATGATCCGCAAATTGTTCCATCAGCGGATGGTGATTCCGCCCCTGACGGGGAAAGGAACTAGCTATAGTGAAAAACGACTGGACAAGCGAGGCATGTAGGGGGATCCAGTGAGTGATCGCGAAACCGTCATCGTAGGGTCGGGCAAGCATTGGCTGAACGGCAAAGAGTCCAGTGAGAAGTTCTTCGAACGAGCGCAGCGCTCTGCAAGCCAACCTTCGTCCCCGATGAGTTACCGGCTTCTCGATCTGCTGTATCGGCTCGTTGAGGGTCGACGCAAGAGCTAGCCTCGATCATTCATGAGGGTCCGTCAGCTTGCTGACGGACCCTTGTTGTAGTGGACGATGACGGCGAGGTGATCGAATTCGGCCTGGCCGTAGAAGGCCGTCCAGCGCGGGTGAATCTCCCCCACCGCGGGGAGCCGCGAACGAGGCATAAAGGCGGGCGGGCGCCGTGCGCCTTCTCCACGAAAGCCTCGTATCCGACACGGCGTCCCCTCGGCGTGCACCGATTTCGCCTTTCGGCACCCATGGTGCCCGCCAAGTCGGCAGATGTACCCGGAGCGTCCACGGCGGACGTAGCGTGAGCGCTCGCGCCCACCCATGCTCTTCGAGGGTGTCGATCGCACCGGGCAGAGTCTCCGGTCAGCGGGCCTACGCCTTGTCCTTGTCCTGCTGGCCGACTTGTGCCGCGTGGAGGGCGGACAGCAGGGTGTGGGCGGATTGTTGGTCCATGCCCGGCAGTGCGGCCACGGTGTCGGCCGGTTCCCAGCCTGTCTGTTCGGCGAGTTCCAGGGCGCCGTTGAGGGAGTCGGCGCGGGTGCTCAGGGCTGCCACGTACTCCTGGGCCCAGGGTTCTTCGTGCACCCAGGCGCTACGGACCGCGCGCGTGAAGGCCTGCTCGATGGCGTCCTCGTCGTCGCCGAACCTCTCGGCGAGGCTGGCCTTGAGAGCGGTCAGGTGGTCGGTGGTGGGCTGGCTGAGTGCCGGGTTAACGCGGAAGTCGGTCATGGTGTGCTCAACGACTCACCGCGCAGTGCGCAGAGTGAATCGGCGCAGCTGCCGAGTTGAGGAGGCTTCCGTCTTCTTTCGCCGCCGAAGGCCCGGCTGGGGCGGCGGGCACCGTTGGAGGGCTGACCGCGGTAAACCGAGTGGTGACGGGCCGTCAATGCACTGTGTACGGGGGGCTGGCCGCTCCCGTCCGCCGAGGCGCGGGAACGGGAGCGGCATGCCCCTCTTCGAATTCCGGCACGAGGGGCGGGGCCTTCCGGACAGGAAGGGCTGCGACACCCGAGGGCGCCGTGGTCTCCATGATGGGCGCTGGGCGGCCGGGCGCCAGCGAATTCCGGGAACTTTGCCCCGAAAGCCTGACACCCGATGTGCCTTGGGCGCGCGGTGCTCGGTGGGCGCCCTTGTGGGGGAGGGGCGCATTGTTCCGCGATTCGCTGATCACGTGGCGTGTGCGGGCGATCACGCTCCATGCTGGCGTCCGGTTCCTCGAGGGCGTGGCCGGCACCCGCGCCGAGGAGCTCTTTCGGACACACGTAGGGAAGAGGTTCTCGATGTCCAGAAGGCAAGTGTGGGCCGTCATCGCGCTGGTGGCGGTCTTTGTATGGAGCGCCGTGATGGCTGTGGTCGGGCAGACGGCGGCGGTGGCCGCCTTGGTCCCCTCGCTGATCCTGACCGTGGAACATGTCGGCGCGGCCCTGTCCGGCGGCGAGGCACACCGGACTCAGTCGCCGCCCCCTGCGGCTGCACCCGCTGAGGGCGGGGACGAGGAGCGCGCCGGGTGAGTGTGGCATCGGTGCCCCCGCCACCCGACGGGGGCCAGCCCGGCCGGCCGGGCCGCAAACTCGGGCCGATCGCGGAGACAGCCGGACCCACGCACCGCGCCTGGCTCGAGCCGCTGCGCGGCCGGTTCCTGGCCAGCGGCCTGACCATCAGCGAGCTCAGCGAGCGTTCCGGCTGGGCGAAGTCGAAGATCTCCGAACTGCTGCGCGGGATGGGCCTGTACCCACGCTGGGAGATCACTTTTGGACTGCTGCAGGTGCTTCAGGTCCCGACCTGGCCGATGCGCCGGCTGTGGATGGCCGCCGCCCTGGAAGCACACAAGAAGCCCGACTGGATCGACGGCTGCATACAGAAAGTCGCCCTGAGCACCGACCCCGCCGTCCCGCCGCTGGAGCACCAGGCATTCACCGAACTCCACCGCGACCCGTACACCGCCTACGCCCGCGTCTTCCTCGAGGACCACGAGGCAGACGAGGCGGTCGTGGAGACCTTCGACCTGCTGTGGCTGCGCTGGCACGAGGCGCTGGCCAGCTCCGACGTCGTCGCCTTCGCCTGGCCCGTGCTGCGCGAGCGGGTCATGGACCGCGCCTACCACAGCGAAGACGGCCACCCCGAACTCACCCACGCCGCCTTCAACACCATCGCCCTGAGCCATCTCACCAACGACGACGCTCGCTTCGCCCAGATCACCGAATCGCTGGCCCTGTTCCGGGCGATCAGCCGGCTGCCCGCACCCCAACTCGACGTCATCGTCCTCACCCACCTCCTGGGCCTGGACCACACCGCCGTCGCCGACGTCCTCGGCGCACCGATCGCCGCGATCCACTCCACCGACCGCTACGCCCGCAAAACCCTCAACACCGCTCTGCACCCCCAGAACGACCCGGGAGACATACCCGCATGACCCCCATCGACCAACTCCTCGCCCGCGCCCGCCTCCTCGACCACCGCCACGTCCCCCGCGACATCGTCCCCACCACCAGCACCCTGCTCCCGGCCCTGCCCCTCCCCACGGCGGATCCGGAACAGGAACGAGCGGCCGGCGAGCTGAAGACCCTGTGCGAGACCGTCCTCGCCCACACCGCCGCCGCCTCCCTGCAGGCCTTCACCACCGAGCACCTGCCCGAACCCCCCGGCGCCCGGGTCCTCGGCTGCGCCCTGCAGCTGGCGGACGACGAGGACAGCGCCCGCTCCTGGTGGCAGTACGCGGCCGGAGCTGGCGACGGCCTCGCCCCCTACTGCCTCTACTTGCAGCACCTGGGTCACGGCGACACGGATGCGGCCGACTGGTGGCTTCACCAAAGCCGCATCGACCAGGAAACCGACGAGCCGGACTCCCACGTGCCGGACTTCGACGACAGCTTCCCCACCGTCCTGCGCGTCCTGACCCACCTCGACGCCAAGACCAGACCACGCACCGAAGTCGCCGACGCCGTGATGCACTACGTCCCCGCAGCGGTCGCCCTCGGCTACCTCGACGACCCGGAGTTCGACATGCCCGTGCCCGGTGACGACTTCGCTGCACAGCTCGGCGTCCTCTTGGCCGCGGCCTCGGCCGCCAGCACGTTGAGAGCACCGAGAGCACGCCGGGCCGCCACCCGGCTGCCTGGCCGTCGTGCCGCTCGGCGGCCCTGTCCGGAGCAGGGTCCCAAGGAGTAGGAGGGCGGCCCGTGAGGTCTCTGCACCCTTGAGGAAGGCGCACCAACACGGTCGCGACAGCTACCGCGTCGGGATGCGCCGGTCCGGCGTACGAGCTGGGCTGTGCCCTCCTGACGAGCGTCCGGTCATTCAGAGCAGCGCAGGCAGCCTCACATCCGCTGACGACCCATCCGGCTCTCCGCTCCTGTCCCAATCGTCCGCCTCCGGGCTCAGCCGGACTCGCGCGTCAGCTTCGCAGGTATTTGACCATGACCGCGTAGACGGGGGAGTCGGCGAAGGGCTGCTGCTCGCCGACCTTGGCGTACCGCCATGCTTCGTAGAGCCCCTGCACCTTGGGGTGGGTCACGTCGACCAGGAGTACGGCGAGGTCTTCCGTGCGCTCCTTCAGCAGTGCTTCGTGCAGGTGCTCGGAGATGCCCTTCTTGCGCCAGCCGGGGCGCACCATCACCTCGGACACGGCGTAGGTGGAGGTGTGGCCGCTGTCCGGCTGGTAGCCGGTGGAACGCCACCACTCGCGGCCGGGCGCGAGGGGGGCGCCGTAGGCGAAGCCGACCGGTTCGTCTTCGTCGTAGGCCACGACGCAGGAGAACCCAGCCATGTTGCTCCAGTGATCGACGAACCAGGCGAAGCGCTGGTGGAACGGGTCATCCATCTGGTCGGCGTAGGCGTCGGCGTGTACGTCGATGAGCATCTGGCGGAAGCCTTCGGGGAGGTTTCCGTGCTGGAAGTGACGCAGGTCGGTCACGCTCGACTCCATTCGGTTCGCATGCGGTCTGCCCAGTCTCGTGCGTAGGAGGCGGAGGGGGACAGTGCGAACAGGCCCCGGTGGAAGTCGCCGATGAGGGTACGCATCCGGCCGGGCAGGGGGTCGCTGCCCATGATGGTGAAGACGTCGGAGGCTGTCACTGTGGCCTGTTCAGGGTCGTCTTGGTTCAGTTGTGCGAGGGCGAGCTGGGCCGTTGCGAGTGCCCTGTTGCGCCGGAAGGCTGCCGGGATCTTCGCCAGGGCGCGATGTGCCATGGCCTCGGCGTGGGGGTGGTGTCCGCTGTTGTAGTGGACGATGGCGGCGAGGTGATCGAGTTCGGCCTGGCCGTAGAAGGCCGTCCAGCGCGGGCGCTCGCGTTCCGTCACCTTGGTGAAGGCGTTCTGGGCCGATCCGAGGGACCGTACCGCGATGCGGCCATCACCGAGTGCCGCATAGGCGAGGGCGGCGCGGACGCGGCCCAGGGAGTCGAAGAAGGGGTCGCGTCGGGCGGCTGAGGAGGCTTGTGCGGCCTGGGCTGCCGCGAGCGCGTCCGGCCAGTTTTGCCGCTGGTAGGCGAGCATGGACAGGTTGACCCAGACCCGCATTTGGGTGGGACCGTCCTGGGAGAGACCGGCGTACGTCGCGGACTCGTTGAGGTGCCGTTGCGCATGCTCAAGGTTGCGGGCGTCGATGCAAGACCAGGCGGCGATGGTGGAGTACTCGGCGGCCAGCGCATAAAGGGCTCGGCGCACACGTTCGCCGGCGTTGCGCTGCTGCAACTCCAGTACGCCGTTGCGGCCCTTCATAGCAGCCTTCTCTAACGCCGCGTGGCCGCCTTGGCGGTCGTCGGCTTCGACAAGGGCGTTCATCCCGGCGGCTGCCCGAGCCACATCTGACATGCCCACTGCGCGGCGCTGGGCGGCCAAGGGAACCGCGGCGGCCGCGGTCCCGGCGGCCGAGGCGATGAAGGTGCGACGCCGCACAGGGTCCTCCTGCGGGTAGTGCATGCTGCGTGGTGCGCTGAACCCTAATTCCTCGACGGGGCAACCGAACACCCGCTCCAGCGCCGCGCAGGTACGGCCAATGGGGCGGCGGGACGTGCCGTTGAGCAGGTTGCGGACGGTGCGGGCGGAGACGTCGCCGGGACGGCCGGTGATTTCTGCCAGTGCACAGTTCATCCGACCAGCCAATTCGTCCTGGGTGAGCCCGAGTTCCTCCATCCGGCTCTTGAGTACGGCATTTGCTCCCATGCCACTGACCGTAGACCGGCAGTCACCGACCGAACCAGACCTCAGGTCACGGGAACGCAAAGTCTTCCGGTTCGGGCCGCCTGGTCGGAGCACGACCTTTCCTGTTCCTCATGGGCCACAGGTCGTTGACTCGGTATCAGCTCGTTGAGGTTCTCGATCTCCCCTTCCCTCAACGGCATGGAGGAGAGCCCGCCCCGGCGCCAACCCGTCGCGGGGGCAGGCGTCCACCCCGGAGGGATCCTGTGACCATGACCGCCGCTCGACGTTCTGTGACCGATGCTCCCGGCTACACCGAGACGTTTGTGTGCGAGCCGGAATCCGCCCGCCGAGCCCGACTGCTCGTTTCCGCCGCTCTGAACACCTGGAAGACAGGTGAGCTGGCCGAGGCGGGTGCGCAGATTGTGGCTGAACTCATCAACAACACCATCGAGCACACCCGGTGCCGCAGCGTTCGAGTGCTGGTGACGCATCCGACGGAGGCGAGCGTACGGATCGGCGTTGTCGACACCTGCCGCGACGTACCAGAGATGGACAGACCCGACGAGGACTCAGAAGGAGGACGAGGCCTGTTGCTGGTCGATGCCCTGAGCTGCAGGTGGGGCTACGACCGCCACCGCTGGGGCAAGGTCGTCTGGGCTGAGCTGGAAATGCCGGTCCGACAGTGAGGTTCTGCCCGGCCGCTCCGCTTGCGCCATGCGGCCAGTGCCGACGGGCGCCGCAGTGGTCGCACATGGTTCGGCCCCGGAAACCGCCACCACGTAGCCGGATCATCAAGACGGCGATCCCGATGGCGCTGGTCGTCCCCCCTCGCGGCGTCCCTGCGGACGGACACCTCGCCAGCCCCTTCGCGGGACCGCCGCTGACTGACTCGGTGCCCACATGATCTCCCGGTTCCGGCCGTGCTCAACTCCCCTGGAGCACGGCCGGCACCGAGTCTGGCAGACGAAGAGCGGGCCTCGTCCGGCACGACTGATGAGGTTCCGGTACGACCACCGTGGCTTCAGGCGCGGTGCGCGCTACCGGCTCAGGCAATCGCCTGGCCGGAACACCGAGAAGGGAAGGAGGAACAGTCGTGGAGGACCTGTCGAAGTCCGAGGCGGCCGCCCAGCGAGGGTCGGCCTCGTTGCTGCGGCTCGTCGACATCGTCGCGCCGTCGAGCACCGTGCGTATCGAGGACGTCGAGGACGAGGGCCCCTGACCGGGTCTTGTGGCGCCAGGTGATCCCGTGCCGGTGAGGTGACCGGTCCCGGATCACCTCCGTTCTCGCGGACGGGCCGGCCACACCCGGAAGTGCCCCTCAACGCCCTTGTGTCGAGGGGCACTTCCTTCCCTGACCTGTACTTCCCGAGCCTTGGGCTATTGAGAGCCATGACGATTCACGTATACGTCGGACCGACCCTCCCCGCAGACGAGGAACTGCTCGCCCACCAGGCCGTGCGCCGCCGACCGCCCGTACGCCACGGCGACCTGTTCGATGCGGCGATCGCGGACACCGACACGGTCGTCCTCATCGACGGCCTCTACCACCACAGCCCTGCGCTGCGGCACAAAGAGATCCTGGCCGTCCTGGCCCGGGGTGTGCGCGTCATCGGCGCCGCCAGCATCGGGGCGCTGCGCGCCGCCGAGCTGTGGCCGTTCGGCATGGGCGGCGTCGGCAACGTCTACCGCTCCTACCGCAACCTGGAGATCGTCGGAGACGACGAGGTCGCTGTCGGCCAGGACCCCGCCACCGGCCAGGCTGTGACCTGGCCGATGGTGAACTGCCGCTACGTCATCAACCTGGCCGTCAACAGCAGCCTGCTCACCGGCCCCCAGGCCACCGCGCTGCTCGACGCCCTGCACGCCGTCTACTACCCGCAGCGCACCTACGCCGCGATCCGCGCGATCTGTCGCGACCTGGGCATCATCGCCTTCGCCGACTGGATTGGTGAACGGCGCAGTGAGGATCCGTACTTCGGCGACATCAAGCGTTCCGACGCCCTGACCGCGGTCCGCGCCGCCTTGCACGGCCCCAACCCGTGCGGGCCGGTCCCGCCCGCGCTGCATACCGACAGCGTCTACTTCCGCCGCTGGTACAACGCCTTCGCCACCGAGCACGTCGACGGCCTGCGGTTGCCGACCGTGCTGCGGGTGGCCTATCAGCAGCTGTTCGACCCGGACTTTCGTCTGCTGTGGGAGTGGCACCTCGACCACCTCTCCCGCCATCCCGGCGACGGCACGCGTGGGATACCGCTGGCCGAGCGCATGGTCCGCCTCACCGGCCAGGAACCCGCCTCGCTCGCAGCCCAGACGGTGTTCCGGGTGCCGATCGACCTGCGCCAGGCCGCCACCGTCGCTCATCTCCTGGCTCATGAGACGGACCTGGACCGCCAGGCCGTGGCCCGCTACCTCACCGCCAACGACGACTCCCGGCGCGAACTGCGCTGGTTCACACCCGAGAGCATCCGCGACGAAGGCGTGATCTCGATACTCCATCAGATCTGGATGCGCCCGGTCGCCGGTCTGGAAGAAGAGGCCGTGGCCCGGGGATTTCGCGGCCTGGCCGAAGCCGTGACGGCCATGAAGACCTTCTGCGCCGGCTACCTCCGTGACCAGGAGCAGCAGCAACCGCCTATCCATAGGAAGGAGTCGGCCACCGATGCCCGCCACTGAGCTGCTGTCGTTCGACGGCACTATGCGCGCCCGTGACCCTGAAGACACCTGGACCGCGCTGGCGCCGCGACTGTCCGACTACGGCATCACCCGCGTCGCCGACCTGACCGGCCTGGACTGTCTGCGCCTGCCCGTCTACGCCGCGCACCGCCCCAACGCCCACACTCTGACCGTGTCCCAGGGCAAAGGCGCCACCCCACGGCTCGCCGCGATCTCCGCCGTCATGGAAGCCATCGAACTCCATCACGCCGAGCAGCCCCTGGACGTCGCCTTCGACGGTCCCGCCTGCGAGGTGAACGTCGACTACCCGCTCGACGCCCTGCACCTGCGCATCCCGCCCCAGAAGCTGCAGGAGGTAACCGCTCTGAACCGGCTCCCGCTGCACTGGGCCCAGGGCACCGGCCTCACCACGGACCGTCCCCTGCTCGTGCCGACCGCCGTGGTCTCCCGTGCGCCGCAGCCGCTGTGGGCCCCGGCTCTGTGGCACTGCACCAGTACCGGCCTGGCATGCGGCAACACCCACGACGAAGCGGTGACACATGCCCTGTTCGAAGTGATCGAGCGGCACGCCCTCCACATCGACGCGAACACCGGCGGCACCCTGCGCACGCTCATCGACCCGGACAGCATCGACGACCCCTGTGCCCGCAGACTCATCGACCACATCCGCACCAGCGGCGCCGTCCTCGAACTGTTCGTCGTCGACAGCACCTTCGGCCTGCCCGTCTGCCTGGCCTATCTGTGGTCCGAGGACTTCCCGGTCTGGTTCGCCGGCACCGGATGCCACAGCGATGCCCACATCGCGTTGAGCCGTGCCATCACCGAGGCCGTCCAGTCCCGTCTGACCTGTATCGCGGGCACCCGGGACGACCTGCCCAGCCACGAGGACGTCTTCGCCGTCCCCCAGCCGATGCCCACACCACCCCACCAGGCGCCGACCAGCTGGCCCGGCCCCCTCAAAAGCTGCATCCCGCAGGCCGCGACCACCTTCACCGACCTCGTGCACAGCCTCGCCGAACGCCTGCACAAGACCACCGGCTTCGAACCCATCGCCGTCACCCTCTCCGGTGCCGACGAGCCGCTCGCCGCCGTGAAGGTCATCGCGCCCGGAGCCCGCTCCCGCACCCGCAGGGCCATCCCGCGATGACCCTGCGCACCGACCGCGAACGCGAACAGGCAGGGCACTACGACGCCTTCCACGCCGCCCGCGCTCACAGCCCGATCGTCTCCCAGCTCTATGCACAGGCCATGGGCGACGCCTACCCTCCCGAAGTCGCCCCCAACAGCAGCTGCGACTGGCCCCTCCTCGCCACCCTGACCGGCCGCCTCCAACTCCGCCCGGACCAGATCCTCGCCGACATCGGCTGCGGCACCGGCGGCGTCGGCCTGTGGCTGGCCCGCGCGCTGAACGTACGGCTCACCGGGATCGACGTCTCCGCCACCGCCATCCGCCTCGCCACCGAACGCCGGGAGAACTTCGTTGCCAACGAACGCGCCCACTTCGCCATCGGCAGCCTGGAACACACCGGCCTGCCCGACGCCTGCGCCCACGGGCTGATCTGCATCGACGCCCTCTTCAACGCCAGCGATCGGATCGCGGCCCTCACCGAGTTCCACCGCGTCCTTGCCCCCGGCGGCCGCGCCGTCCACACCCGCACCCTGCCACCCGGCGGACGGACCGCGATCAAGGCCCAGGCCCGTGCGGCCGGCCTCACCGTCGAGTACATCGACACCCGGCGCGACGAACCCGACCTGTGGCATCGCGTGTATCAGCTCTGGATCGTGAACGAGGACCGCCTGCGGGTGGAGCTCGGTCACGACCAGGCCGAGGGCATGCTGGCCGAAGCCCGCCGCATGCTGCCCCGCCTCGCCACCCGCAAGGCGCTCGCCGTCACCCTGCGCCGCCCCGTAACCGATCGCCGCCAGCGGCCCGCGCAGTAGTCTCCAACTGAGATCACTGAAGGAGAAACCGCCAGATGAACAAGGTCGCGGTCCTGTCCGCCGGCTCCTGGGGCACGACTATGGCGATGGTCCTGGCCGACGCCGGCAACCACGTCACCCTCCACGCCCGCCGCAGCGAGATCGCTGATGCGATCAACACCCGGCACGAGAACCCGGCCTACCTGCCCGGCATCACGCTGCCCACCACGATCGGCGCCACCACTGACCCGGCCAAGGCCCTGGACGGAGCCCGCCACGTCATCGTGTCCATCCCCGCCCAGACACTGCGCACCAACCTCGCCGCCTGGGCGCCACACATCGGAGCCGATGCAGTGATCGTGTCCCTGATGAAGGGCATCGAGACCACGACCGGCCTGCGGATGAGCCAGGTCATCACGGAAACCACCAACATCCCTGCAGAGCGGGTCGCTGTCATCTCCGGCCCCAACCTCGCCCGCGAGATCGCCGCCAGCCAGCCGGCCGCCTCCGTCATCGCCTGCCCCGACGAGACCGCCGCGAAGGCCCTCCAAGCCGCGTGTCTCACCCCGTACTTCCGGCCCTACACCGACACCGACGTCATCGGGTGCGAGCTCGGCGGCGCCGTGAAGAACGTCATCGCGCTCGCCGTCGGCCTTGCCACCGGCCTGGGCCTGGGCGACAACGCCACGGCCGTCCTCATTACCCGCGGCCTCGCTGAGACCGCCCGTCTCGGCGAACGCCTCGGGGCCGACCCGCTCACCTTTTCCGGGCTCTCCGGCGTGGGCGACCTCCAGGCCACCTGCGCTTCCCCGCTCTCCCGCAACCGCACCTTCGGCGAACACCTCGGTCGCGGCATGACCGTCGTCGAAGCGACCACCGCCACCGGGCAGACCGCCGAGGGCGTCAAGTCCAGCCAGGCCATCCTCGACCTGGCCCGCCGCCACGGCGTCGAGATGCCCATCACCGACGTCGTTGTCGACGTCATCAACGGCCAGCTCACCGTCCAAGACGCCGCCGCCCGCCTCATGGCACGGGCCCCCAAGCCTGAGCGCTAGGACACCTGACCGGCGACAGACTCCGCGCGGCCGCGCACCGGTTGGGCCGCCTCGCTATACCGATGCCGTCGCGTGCCCGAACGGCGATGTCGGCGACGCTGAAGGGGCCCAAGGGGGCGGGTCTGGCTTACCACGCCGTCCGGCACGCTGGCTGAGCGTGGTGCGCACGACTGCTGTGGCCGTTCGGTGCCTTACCGAAGGGATAGCGTGGCGAGGGGGCTCCCTCTGCTTGTCGGTCAGCAGGCGCATGCGCCTGCTCGTGGTCACCGAGGTTGGTAGGCGGTGGCCAGCACGGACACGGTGACCTGATCGGGCACGAAGCTGTCATCGTCGAGGTCTGCTCGGCTCACGTGGCGTGCGCTCGGCGTCATCGCTACCAGGTCCAGGGCATTGAGCCTGGTCAGGGTTGCGGGGTACTCCACGTGTTCGGTGACGGCGGCCTCGAAGAAGGGGTCCAGTGCCCGGTGCAGGCGTTGTTCCTTGGCCGGGTCGATCGTGACCATCGCAGGCCATCGGCCGCGTAGCTCGGCCAGGTGCTGCCCGGTGGGACGGACCACGATCAGTCGGCCGGTTGGGCGCAGCACGCGGTGGAACTCGGCCGGGTTGCGCGGGGCGAACACGTTCAGCACAGTATCGGCCGCCCCGTCGACCAGGGGAAGGGGGCGGAAGACGTCCCAGGCCACCGCGGCGCCTCGTTGGTGGGCTCGGGCTGCCGAGCGCAGTGCGCGTACCGATGTGTCCAGGCCCAGACCGCGGGCACCGGGCAACTGGTCGAGTACGCCGGCCAGGTAGTAGCCCGTGCCGCACCCTACGTCCACGACCGTTGCCTGCTTCGAGACGGCGTCGGCCGCCAGGCGGGCTCCGATGTCGCGGATGGGGGCGTAGGTGCCGGTGGACAGGAATCGGTCCCGGGCCTGGACCATGGCTGCGTCGTCGCCGCTGGTGGCGCGGGTGCCTGTGAGCAGGCCGGCGTAGCCGTGGCGGGCGATATCGAAGGCGTGGCCCACCGGGCATCGCAGTGCGCCGCGGTCTGGGCGCAGGGGGCGCGTGCGGCACGTTGGGCAACGCAGCAGGTCGAGGGACAGCTCGAGGGCAGGGGGCAGCGACACGGGCACGAGGCACTCCTGGCAAGGGTGAAGGGAAGAGTCCGTGCCTGTACGCGCGCTCAGAGAGGCACTGCCTGAGGAAGGAGCGGGCAGCGGTGGGAACGTGGCTCACGCAGCAGGCACGCTAAGGAGGGCGACGCCGTCCGGCATCGCCCTCAGCGCCTTCCGATCACAGGAAGCAGCAGTGCGGGGTGCTCATGAATGCCACATCATGAGTCTACGAGAATCGGTGAAGCCCCTCATGCCCCACCGAAGTTGGGAGACACGCCCTGGTCCACCGCGTCGAGCAGCGAGTCCACCAGTTCGGCATGACGCTGACGTTCCACACCCCGTGACGGGCTGGACAGCACGATGCTCATCGCCTCGCCCAAGGCGGTGGGGCCCGCGCCGAGCAGCTCGCGCGTGACAAGGGTCGCGTCCATCACGCTCACCCCGCGGTCCCTCAGCAGCCGCTGCACCGCGTCCATCCCCGCAGGCGAGCCAAGCAACGGCCCGCACTCCGTGACGAGAGCGGAGATCCGCTCCACGCGAGCTGGATCAAGCGTCATCGGCTTCTCACCCTTCGGTTTGCTGGGGCCAAAAAACACCCTGGCCGAAACCCGCCCCGAGAATCGGGCCAAATCAGGTTGACGCAGGGGTGGATGAGACTGACCAAGCCGCGTCCTCCTGCGCGACGCGTAAAGCTCTCCCGTCGCCCCGCCGGGCATGACAGAGTGTCATGTGTTCGCTAGTGCGATCGAAGGGGGAGTAGGGGTGGCTGCGCCGTTACAGCTGACACGGACGCACCGGGTACTGATTGGCGTAGTGGCGTTCGGTGCTGTCGCAATTGCCGGTATCGGTTTCGCGGGCTCGTACGCGGCCGTTCGCGAGCTGGCGCTTGAGAAGGGCTTCGGGCACTTCAGTTACGTCTTCCCGATCGGCATCGACGCGGGTATCTGTGTCCTGCTGGCCCTGGACCTTCTCCTGACGTGGATCCGGATCCCGTTCCCGCTGCTGCGTCAGACGGCCTGGCTTCTGACGGCGGCGACGATCGCGTTCAACGGTGCGGCCGCGTGGCCGGATCCGCTCGGCGTGGGCATGCACGCGGTGATCCCGATCCTGTTCGTGGTCTCGGTCGAGGCCGCCCGCCATGCGATCGGCCGGATCGCCGACATCACCGCGGACAAGCACATGGAGGGTGTCCGCCTGACCCGCTGGCTCCTGTCCCCGGGGCCGACGTTCCTGTTGTGGCGGCGTATGAAGCTGTGGGAGCTGCGCTCCTACGAGCAGGTGATCAAGTTGGAGCAGGAGCGCCTGGTGTACCAGGCCAGTCTCCGGTCCCGGTTCGGCCGCGCCTGGCGCCGCAAGGCACCCGTCGAAGCGCTGATGCCGCTGCGGTTGGCCCGGTACGGTGTCCCGCTCGCCGAGACGGCTCCCGCCGGTCTCGCGGCCGCCGGGATCACCGAGCCACCGATCGCATTCACCTTCGCTGCCGAGCGCGCATCAGTCCCAACGCCCGCTGAGGAGCCTGCACTCGAGCCCGCTACCAGGGCCGAGGCGGAACCGGCCCCACTGAGCAGTCAGGCCACAGGCGCGACGGGCCAGGCCCCGCTCGTGGCGGCGGAACAAACTCCTGAGGAAGCGCAGACGGACAAAGCAGAGGGCCTTGCCGCGGCCTACCAGGCCTGGATCGCGAGGTTCAAGACCGAACCCACCGCGACCCAGTTCGCGTACTGGCTTCAAGACCATGGCATCACCACCGCCGCGGGCGGACTTCTCACCGACACCCAGCTGCAGCCCCTGCTGCAGGTTCTTGCCCAACGCCACGGTCCGACACCGCAGCCCATGACCGCGGAGCAGCAGGGAGACGACGAACTGTCCTGGTACGACTACTTTTACAACTCGTGGTTTGCGTTTGCGCAGGAACACGGCGCCTACCCGGATGCCGGCGCCCTGGCCGCGTACGTCTACGAGCGGGATCAGATCGCCGGCCCCGGTGGCCGCCCCCTCACGGGCGCCGACCTTCAGGCCTTTGTCGAGGACTTCCAGCAGCGCGAGGTCGCCGCGTCGGCCCCGCACGTCGAAGGCCCAGCCGACGACTTGCGTGAGCGGCGCGCCGACGAGCTGGCGTCGGGCGACGAGGAGACGACGGAGTCCGCGTCGGCCGGAGCGGGTGCACAGGCGGCCACGGACCGGCGGGGCCCTCGGGTGAGCGCCGCTATCGATGGTCCTCCGCCCCATGAGGACCCGTCAGCCGGGGAAGTAGCCGGGCTCACCACTGTTGACCGCTACTACCTGGCTTGGGCGGAGCTCCAGGCGCAGCGCAGTGAAGAACCTGCGTCGTCGACGGTGGAGGCGCAGGAGCTGTCCGTCTACCTCGCCGAGGAGAAGGGATTGCGCGGACGAGGCGGCAAGCCGGTCAGCGCCGGCAATCTGCGCCGCTACCTGCTGCCGTTCCGGATCTACCACCTGTGGGCCGAGCAGCGGATCCGCAGCCAGACGCCCTCTCTGGAAGCCGTTGCACGGGAGTGTGCTGCGCACGGGATCAATGCGCAGCACAACAGGCCCATCAGCGCCGCCTACATCGCCGACCAGGTCGACGACTTCGAACGGCGCTGGCAGGCCCTCACCCGCCACCCCGCGCAGACCCAGCAGTAGCAGCCGGCCAGTTGGTCATCTCGGCCGCCTCTGTCGGGACCGCACCATGGAGTTCCGCGCCTGCCCGGCACAGCTGCCACTGGACTGGATCTATCGGTCGTGGGGCGGTTCGCTGAGTGCGTGGACGAGTCGATTGACGACTTCACCGGCAGTGAAGTCCCATCCGGTCAGGCGCTGTCCGCTCCAGTTGATCCCTACCCGCAAGCCGTCCCTGGCGAGATCCGGCAAAGCCGCTGTTCGCCAATGATCCAGCGGCATGGAGACTGCACGGAATTGAGGCCCCCACAGCTGAGCGGCTCGCTGTGCGCGGGTCTGTGACGACCAGTAGGGAAAAGCGGGGTGCCCGGAGGCGGAGATCGGGGCGGGACTGCCGTCGTCGTCTCGAACCCACCACACGGTGCGAGTCCGGGCGACCTCGCGAAAGAAGGCCGCTGCCTGAGCCCCGCTGGTGCTCACTCACATCCTCCTGGACCGTCCGAACATGAGGACCGGTTGATCATTGTGCAGCTGAGGCGGCTGTGCATCGATCCGGACAGCGAGGTGGCGGACTGGCTGCGGTCGATCGCGAGCGATCTCGGCGGTCGTCTTGCCGCGCGGTTGTGCCGCTGCATGCGGCTGGCTGCGCAGTTCCCGGTGTCGTGGAAGGGTACGTGATCCGGGGGGGACGGGCCCAGGAGGGCGTTGTCCGGCCGCGCATCGTTCGACCTCCCCGCATCCGCATTCTCGCCCCTGCCTGTGGCGCGGTGCGATCGACGGCTGGACCGGGCCGGGCTCACTCGCACAGCTGCCGGCCGCGCAACGTCTTCTTGCCGTCGGTGCGGACCGGGCGGACGTTGTGCGCATGGTCCGAGCCGTTCGTTCCGTGTACGTGTTGGAGGAGTTACCGATCCGGAAGACCTTTGCTGGCCGCCACAGCTGTTCGGTGAGGCGTTCGGCGTCATCCTGGAGCGCCTCGGTGAGCATGGCGTGGCGGTCGGCGCGTTGGGCGACACGGTGCCGGGTGGCTTCCTCGGTCACCGTGACGTCGAAGACGAGGCCTTCCTCGGCGCAGATCAGGGAGACGGTGCGCTGGGAACGGCGGGTGAGGCGGGCGATCTCGTTGCGGCCGTGGCCCTCGCCGTGCAGGCGGATGATGTCGGCTCGCTCGGCGTCGGTGACCAGTCCGCCCGTGCTGAAGTTCGGCTGGCCCATGGTCACCACCTCCCTGCGGGCGTACGAAGGCCCGGCCACGCACAGGCGCGAGCCGGGCCAGTTCAGCGACGAGTCAGTAGTTCCCGTTGGAAAGGAGCTCCCCGCCCTTGTCGTACACGGTCACCAGACCGTTCTCCGACTCGTAGCAGGACGCGAACGCCGACGCGATCAGCTTGCCCTTCGAGGCGTTGGGGCCGACCAGACCACCGGTGTAGTCAGTGAACACCTCAGCCGAGTCCAGGATGTCGTTCTTCTTGTCGGCGCCCGTGACCTTCGTGACGTGCCCGATGACGTCCTTCTCACTCGCGGTGCCGGACTTGGCAACGCAGTCCTTGAACTGCTCGGCCTGGCTCTTGTCCTCGGCCGGCGCCTTCTCGTCGGCGGCGTCCTCTGCGGCCTTGGGCTTGTCCGACGTCGCGGCAACGGCCTTGTCCTTGTTGCTGTTGTCGGCGGAGCCGTCTTCCCCGCCGCCAGCGACGGCGCCGATGACGATGAGGCCGATAAACACGGCGCCGGTGATTCCGAGGGCTTTGCCGATCTTGCGCTTCCGCGGCGGCTGGGGCGGGGGAGCGCCCCAACCGGGCTGTTGCGGATAGCCGTAGCCAGGCTGTGTCGGCTGCTGTGGTGCCCCGTGTCCCGGCTGTTGCGGGTACTGCTGACTCATGTGCCCCCTTGCGCAGTTTGCGTGGGGAGCGAATCTAGCGGCGTGTGGGACTCGTGAAGGTGAAGTGACGTTCCTGTGACACGAACGAGTGCCTGTTGCCACTCCTTCTGGGCGTGCCGGAACTGGCCTCAGGATGCGGCAGGATCGCGCGGAAGGCAACTACAGATGTAGTCAGTCACGCCACTGCTAGGGCTCCTCAGGCTCGCGCCGCCGACGGTTCCACCAGGGAACCCCGAACAACCAGACGGCAAAACCAGCGCCAGCTGCCAAAGCGATACCGACGACGACTGAGGCGAGGACAATCGCCGGGCCGTAGTCGCCGCGCTCCCAGGGTTCGGTGACGGCGGTTCCAATGAGGCAGATGGCGCCGAACCCGGCGATGACTCCGTAGAAGCCGCCAACGCCGCCTTGCTTGGCCATGTCTCTCCTGGTCGGCTTGTCGAGCCGTCGGCCCTCCGTCGTGGAGGCAGTGTGCCCAAGTTGCGGCGCTAGGCGGGGCTTCATGGGCGAACCCGGCAGTAGCGCCACTCCGCATCCTCGTGCGGTGGCGCCCCGAACATCCGCAGCACGTACCGGGCGCCTCCGATCTCCATCTGACCCGGAGGCCGGCCGAACTTGCTGGGCCCCGCCACCACTTCCCGGCCGTCAGCTGGGCCACCTTCACCGCCGAGTCGCATCACGTGCTGATCAACGGCAGGCGTTGCATGCGGTCACGCGATGGCCCCGCCCAACCGGCAGGGCCTCACCACGACAGCAGCGCTAGTCGCGCAGGCCTTGCACCATCTTGAGCTTGTCGAACTGCCCATCCTTGTCCGTCCACCCCAGACCATCGATCGCCTTGGCCATCAGCAGCACGGTGTAGTCGTCCTCCGAGAGCGGCCCGCACCCCTCAGGCCGGCCCTTGCCGCCCGCCTTGGTCTTCTCTTCCAGGGTGTCGGACGCGTCCTTGGCCACGCTCGCGTACCCCGAACGGACCATGTCGGCGAGCGTCTTGTCGAGGGCGTCGACCCGCTCCTCGGCTTCGCTGACGGTCGGCTTGTCCGCGGAATCGCCCCCGGTCCGTTCTGTGAGCGCGGTGGCGCAGTCCTCGGCCTTCTCCTCGTCCGACTTCGAGCAGCCGACAGCTCCGACGGCGAGTAGGACGGCGGTGAGCAGGATGGTGGTGTGGCGCATGGTCCCCCCAAGGACGAGTCGTGCGGCGGATCGTAGCTGCCGGCACCGAGGGCGAGGGCCGGGACAGGCGAAGACCCGTCAGACGGGGTGTCGGCGGGTCTTCCTCAGGGGCGGACCGCAGCTCGTGGGATCAGTCGTTGTCCGGGGTCTCTGCCACTGTGAGGTTCGGCCGGTACTTACGGATCCGACCGATCCGCTCCTCGGCGAAGTAGGCTGCGAAGCTGTCCCGCTACCTCGCCGACGAGAAGGGCCTGCGCGGCCGCGGCGGCAAACCGGTCAGCGCCAGCAACCTGCGCCGCTACCTCCTGCCGTTCCGGATCTACCACCTGTGGGCCGAGCAACAGGTACGCAGCCAGACACCCTCTCTGGACGCCGTTGCGCAGGAGTGCGCTGCACAGGGGATCACGGCGCAGCACAACAGGCCCATCACCACCGCCTACCTCGCCGACCAGATCGACGACTTCGAACGGCGCTGGCAGGCCCTCACCCGCCACCATGCACAGAACCAGCAGTGAAACCGGCCCTTGCGCAGCAGCTACGCAAGGGCCGATCCCGTCCACCCCTCCAGGCTGCGCAATTGGAAGAAGTACCAGGTCAGATGGCGATTGCGCAGCTCGGATCGAACTGCGCAGTGCGCACGGAACCTGCGCACCGCGCAACGGACCCGGAAGGAACCATGCGTGTCCTTCTCATTGCCACCGACGACACCGTCACAGAACTCGACCTCCCGGAGTCTGCTGCGCACTGTGCGATCCGTGACCACGTCGGATCGGCAGACACGGTCGACCAGGGCCTCTACCACCCGCGCGCCCTGCTCCACGTCCATGGCGACGGAACAGCGACCGGCCTCGATGGAAACCTCACCGCCTGGGCCCTGGCGAGCGCCTGGCGCGGCATGCCCTTGTACCCGTTCCGCGGCCACGTGGTCGTCACCGGCCGGACGCCGGACGGGGAAACGAGCGCCCTGGACGACACACTCGCCGGACACGTACACGCCGTCGCCCAGACCGTAGACGCGGGCGGCTGGCAGGCACGGCCGCCCGCATCGAAGGAAGCGGGCGTGCGCGAGCTGCTCGCCTACGTCGCCCGTGACGTCGACACCGACCGGTAGAGCGCCCGGCGTCTCCCGCGCACGTGCCTAAGACTTGTCCCGCAGCTGGTCAGGGTGACCAACAGCCCCATGGCAATGGGGTCGGATCAGATTTCGCGGAGCCCCAATCACATGGCTGATCGCCGAACAGTTTCCCGCCACTCGGCCATTACATCGTGGGACTCATCCATGGCGGGATCGCGACTTCCGCCGGGTGCGTAGGCAGGGGACAGGTCGGTGCGGAGCGGCACATGAGCGCAGTACCAGGCCCGCTTTGCGCCTGCCTGCTCCGCCTCCGTGCCGGTCCGTAGATAGTCGAGCAGTGCGGTCATGACTCGGCGCCGCCCGAAGACGTAGACCGCTGGTTCGACGAACCAGCGACAGAAGCTGGGGTCCGGGTCGTAGACGGCAGCGGCCAGCAACGGGGCGAAGAACTCTTCGGGCAGGTGGGTGCGTTCGAGCAGTGGCTTGCGCACCGCATGGGCCAGGTGCCGTGCGCGGCGTGCTTCCGGCACGTCGGCCGCGTTCCCAAGATCCATCAGCCGCGCCACCTCGGTGGCGCATGACAGGAACGAGCGTGCAGCTGGCTTCTTGTGCTCTTCGTCGGCCATGGCGGCATTCTGGACCGGCTCAGGCCGAGAAGGTACAGGGCGTTGGTTGCCCTTCTCCGAGTGAAACGATCATGTTGTGGCTGGTGTGATCACGGCGTCGGTGCCGTCCTGGATAGAGCCCTTTACCGGGCTGAGCTCGCGCTGCTTTGGGAAGTTGGTTGCATCGGTGCGACGCGAGCAAGCCTCGGATCAGCAGCGCGGCCGGCCCTGGAGCCTGCCGCTGGAGGACCGTGTCCTGATGGTGACGGCGTATTGGCGCACGAACTTGACGATGCGACAGCTTGCCCTGTTGTTCGGGATCTCCAAGTCGGCCGCTGACCGGATCATCGACCACAATGGTCCGATGCTGGCGCTCCAGCAGCGGAAGAAGTTCCGCAAGGACACCGTGCTCATCGTCGACGGCACCCTCGTGCCCACCCGCGACCACTCGGTGGCCGAGCAGTCGAGAAACTACCGCTATTCCACTGTCCACCAGGTCGTCATCGACGCTGACACCCGGCGGGTCGTCGTGGTCGGTCGGCCCTTGCAGGGAAACCGGCACGACTCCCGCGGCTGGGAGGAGTCCGGGGCCAAGGCTGCCGTCGGCACCACAACGTCTGTCGCCGACGGCGGCTACCAGGGCACCGGTCTGGTCATTCCGCACCGCCGCCGTAAGGGCCAGGAGCTCCCGGCCTGGAAGGAGAAGCACAATCGCTCCCACAAACAGGTTCGCGCCCGCGTCGAGCACACCTTTGCCCGGACGAAGGGCTGGAAGATCCTCCGTGACTGCCGCCTCAAAGGCGACGGCGTGCACCACGCCATGCTCGGTATCGCTCGACTGCACAACCTCACCTTCGGCGGGTAGCCGAGCAGCCCGCACGCCGACCACCCGAGAGCGGTGGACCCGCCCAAATCGGACAGGGGCATGTATCGGTCGTGTGCGGCTCCGCCTCCCACCAGGTACGGGGCGCTTGAGCGGGGCCACCGCAAGCCGCCCTTGAACGTCCGACCTGAGCCTGGGGGGTGTGAGTCGGCTGCCCGCTCAGCTCGACGTCCTCGTCCTCACCCACCTCCCGGGCCTGGACCACACGGCCGCCGCAAACATCGAGTACCTGTCAGGAAATCGACGGGGACTCGTGGACGATCGATCTTTGTGACTCATGGTTCCCAATAGAAACAACAGTCACAGGAGAAACACGGAACGACTTCTGGTGGATATTTACACCCTACGGCTAAGCTGATCCAGCATCAGAGGGGGAGTCATGTCGGGTGTGGAAGTCATGGCGGGGCGGGTCGCCGTGCAGGCCATCAAGCCGGTATTCGATCGGCTCTACGGCTACTTGGCACAACGAGGGATCGCCAAAGGCGATCTGTATCTCAGCTACAAACGCAGCATGGAAAAAGCTCAGCAGAAACCAGCAAAACTTCTCGGCACGCTGGAGGATCTTCCCGAGGGAATAGCGCTGAGCGTCGTCAAAGATTTCTTGGAAACCCCCACAGTCAGGGCCATAACTCAACAACTGGTCGCCGTCGAAGTACTCCAAGACGACCAGGCGCACCGAAAGCTGAACTTCGCCCTGCGCAGCGAGTTCCGTTCGAGCTTCCCTGACCCGGAAATAAAGCTTCCCGTGAAGAATCAGTACGCCGAGATCCTTTTCACGGTACTGGATTCCCATGCGAGAGAGGCGGCTGGGGTTCTGGTCAGCAAGTCCAAGGCGCCGGAGCAGGTTTTGCAGTGGGCCCAGCATACCCTAATGAAGGCCACGTTGGAATCCATTGAGAAATACGTCTCCCTGCTCAATGCTCCGGGCCGTATCGACATCGAGACCCGCCGACAGTTGATAGAAACCTACACCGCAGCCTTCAACGGTTTCCATGAAAAGGTCGTACTTCCGGACCTCAAGAGCAGAACGACCGTACATTATGCCGACCTGTACGTAGAACCATCCCTGGAACAGGCTCAGCGCAACGACGCGTCGACTTTTTCGACGAGCCAGATGCTCGGCAGGATCGACAGAACGGTGATTCTGGGGGACCCGGGAGCAGGGAAATCAACCACCACGGGCATTCTGGCCCTGCGGCTACTCAAAGAACGTAAAAGGGTCCCGTTCTATATCGTGATGAAAGAGCTCGACATCTCACGAACGGGGTTCTCCGTCATCGCTGCCGTCGAGAAGATGCTCGATGAGAGATACAACACCCCACTGCCTAGGAGACTTCTGGAAGAGCTTCTTCTCGACGGCTCCGCAGTCCTGTTTTTCGACGGACTCGACGAGCTTCTCAATCCCCGGAACCGCAGGCTCGCCGCAGAGGTCATCGAATCGGTCAGCAATCTCTACCCGCTCGCCACCATAGTCGTCACGTCTCGGCGTGTCGGTTACGATGCCGCTCGACTGCAAGGGGCCATGTTCCAGGTCTACAAACTACATCCGTTCACGGAACCACAGGTCAGACAGTATGTGCGCAACTGGTTCTCTCTCAGCGGGGAACTCGATCCGCACAGAGTGCTCACCGCCGTGGAGCACTTCATGGGGCAGAGCAGCACGATCCCAGACCTCCGCAGTAACCCATTGATGCTCGCATTCATGTGTGTCCTGTACCGAGGCCTCGGCTACAAATACATCCCTCACAGCAGACCAGAGCTCTATAGCAAATGTGCGGATCTGCTTCTCGGTGAATGGGACATGCATCGTGGCGTAATAGATGACCTGGTCGACCTCGGCGCAGTGAAGATCGTGCTGTCAGAGCTGGCCTATCCGGTTCTGACCGATCAGGCGTATCGGTCCGGCTTCACCATCGAGGACGTGCACGAGCTCCTGGACCGGTATCTGGTTCAGGACCGGGGGATGGACCTGCCACAGGCCAGAGCGACCGTCGACGAGATGCTGGAGGTGTGCCGCGGCCGCGCATGGATCTTCACGGACGTCGGCACCGACGGCAGGGGAAGGGAGTACTTCAACTTCACCCACCAGAGCTTCCGCGAGTACTTTTCCGCCTGGTTCCTAAATCGCAACCACGAAACCCCCGAGGCCCTGGCCGACATCCTCTTCCCTTACATCTGTGCGGGCCAGTGGGAGATCCTGGCCCAAATCAGTATGAGCATCTGTGACCTCAACACCCGCAATGGTGGCAGCAGAGTCGTGCGAAGGATGCTGAGCCGGCTCACTCAACTCCCCCGCGCCACCCAGTCCAACGCACTGGACGTACTCGTGAGATGCGTGGACGTCGTTGAACTCCAGCAAGACGTTCTCGAATCCCTCGTCCACCGCATCGTGATGGAGGCCGTCTCCGCTAGCACCCCACAAACGCCCCAGACCCTGGTCCAGATCCTCGCACCCTCCTTCCGGCACGAAGCGAAAGTCCCGCGGTCGCTCGAGGCCACCCTGCGCAGTTCTCTCCAAGAGAGTTCGGGGAACGCCTTCCTTGAGCTCCTCTGGATCGCCACACACCTGGAGGACCTGGCTCCATCCGACTGCGTCCCGAGCACCCGGGCAAGGCTGGAGGAAGCGGCGGACAACCTCGCCGGAGGCTGGGAGCAACCCCTGCGTTCCCTCGAACCAGCTGCCCTGGCGCATGAATTGGGTCTGCGCCGAGGGCTTCACGGAGGAAATGCGGCGGTCACCTCAAGGCTTCTGCGGCCCCTCTACACGAGGCACTTCACCAACGTGAGCGCCGAGAGCCGCCTCGGTCCGAGCTTCTCCGCCCTCTGGCTCATCAGATCGATGGCCGCGAACCGGCGGAAGGGCCAGCCGGGCCCCGGGCGGGCCGCACGTATCCTGGGCGAACTGGGCGACGCCCGAACCTTCGGCGCCCCGCTGCAGAACCTTGATCGTCCGTGGCTGTGGGACAGCCTCGAACGCGAGGCCCAATTCCTGGTCCTCACCAACGACACCGTGGAGCGTGCGTTGCGCTCCAGCACCGGCCACCGCCAGGAAGTCCGTTCGGGACTCGCCCTCCTCGTCCTCGGCATCCTCGACGCCTTCGACGTATTCCGGGAATCCTCGCAGTACGACCAGCAGTCGACCGACCACTTGACGAAACGGCTGCGCCAGGTCCACGAGTTGCTACTCACGTACAGCGGCGGTCTGGCGCGCAGGGACCGGGACCTCATCGCCAACGTCGGATCGGGTATGTACGGCGGTGACCATATCTGGAAGGCCCGCCCGGTCGACGAGTACGACCTGGGCGGCTCCTGAACACCACCGTGAATCGCACCAGAATCAGCCGCACTCGGCATTGAAGAGTTCGCGGATGAGGTCTTCGGTCTCTGTCTCAAGATCGCAGTCCAGTGTTCTGTTGATCTGCTGGATCCGGGTGATGGCGGTGTGCAGGCCGGAGCGGTTCCCGGCCGCGTGCTCGAACTCGCCCACCGCGCAGCCCACGACCCTCTCACCGGTCTGCCGAACTCCACCGAGCTGCTCTCCGGCCTCTCGGCCCGTCTCTGTCAGTATCCGGCCCGCCCCAGAACGATGGAGTCTTCGGAGCTGGAAGCACACGACGCTTCTCACGACTACCACGTGCACGCCATCGCCCCTGAGGGCGTGCGGGACTGCGGCGTCAGAGGACTGGCGGTCCTCTTCTGCAGCCTTGACGGTTTCAAGTCGATCAATGATCGGTTCGGACAGCAAGCGGGCGACGCGGCCCTCGTGGAGGTTACGCGACGGCTGTCCCAGGCAGTGAGTGACGGTGACACCGTTGCCCGGTTCGGAGGCGACGAGTTCGTGATTCTTGCTGACGGACTCGACCGCGCTGTTGGGACTTCGCAGTGCGACTACGCAATGAGATCATCCAGCCATTCCGGACCGAGGGGCGAGCCATGCGGATTGGTGCCAGCTTCGGCATTGCATGGCCCACTGCGGCATGGCAGCAGCCGATGCAATACGGGCTGCCCGAGAGGCTGCAGCCTGACCGCCCGCGGTAGGGGATCATGTTGGTCGTGGGTGAGCGTGGCGAGGGGCGGATTCGGTGACGGTAGAAGACGAGTTCTTGGATGCCTGGGTGGATGTGGAGGAGGCGCTGCCCTGGCTGCCGGCGCCCCCGTACTTTGTCGCCGAGGAACAACACGGTCCTCTGCTGGAGGTGTTGAGGGGTTCTGGCTTGTCCGTACTGGAGATCGATCTGGCGAGCGTGCGGCGGGAGGGTGATCTGCAGGCCGCACTTGGACGAGCCCTGGCAAAGCCCGACGAGTACGACGACAACTGGGATGCGCTCCGTGACCTCCTCAGGGAGCGCGGCGCGAGCGCCCCCTGGGCCATTGCCGTGGTCTTTTCCTCGGCTCCCGCGTTCCTCCGCGCCGACGTCCACGGATTCGTGCGCGCGGTCTCGGTCCTGCAGAACCTGTCGCTCGAGCTGTCGAACCTTGACGAGCCCTACGGCCAGTTGGAGCTCTTTTACGTGGGGGAGTGGCCCTCGGCTCAGTGAGGCCGACGTGTCTGCGGATTGGCCAATCCACTGTCAATCGGGCCCCTTCACGGGCAGTGGAGCCGCGGACCCCCGATGTCCGGCTCGCGTCGTGTGTGAAGAAGATCGTTGATCAACTGTTCTGTCTCCGTCTCGAGATCGCAGTCGAGTGTCTTGTTGATCTGTTGGATGCGGGTGATGGCGGTGTGCAGGCCGGAGCGGTTGCTGGCCGTGTGTTCGATACGCATCAGGTCCCGGTAGAGCAACTCGGCGCTGTCGTCGGCACCGAGGCCGGTCATGACGGCTCGTCTGGCCGCGCTGAGGTCGTGCAGCGGTCCGGGAGGGGTGCGGTGGGTGGCCACCGCGTGTGCGACGTCGATGATCCTCGTGATCATCTCCTGCTGGAAAGGCTCGGCCCAGGGCAGGGGCCTGCCGCCGAACGGCCTGCCCCGTACCAGGCTGAGGGCCTTTTCCAAGTCCGGCACACCGGCTGGTCCCTGGGGTAGCGCGCGTTCGGCGAGCTGGAGGAACCTGGTCCAGTCACACCGCACCGCGGGGGAGAGGCGGTAGGGGTCCTCGCCGGTGCTACGCCGCAGAATGTAGGGATTGCCGGAGGTGTCGCTGCCCAGGGCGCCTCGTAGTCCGCGCAGCCGCGAGTTGAGGGTGTTCACGCTCCACGGGTTGAGCGGGTTCATGTCGGTGCACAGCACGTCAGCGGAGCGACCTGGCCGAAAATACAACAACGCGGCGAGCTGGCTGCTGCGCGGACCGTGCCCGGAGGCGGAGACGCCGTCTACCTCGACCGGCCCCAGGACGCGGATCTCCGGCGCGCGTAGGTCATGCGCCGCGCCCTCCGCGGCTGTCGGCTCCTTACCGTTCTCGGCACTGTGCTTGTGGTCGTCGTTCCCCGCGGCCGCTGCGTCAGCTACCGGCTCGGTAGCTGTCCGCGGGGTCCCTTCGGTGTTCGGCGCAGACTCGTCGCCCGCTGAAGGCGACGCCCTAGGCAGCAGACGCAGCCCGGACGGATCGGCACTGGCAGCGACCAGGGCCGCGAAAGCCCCACCAGTAGGGCTGGTGTCCGACGCGGTCTGTGGAACGGGGACTTCGACAGCGTCGGTTGCTGGTGCAGGGGTCTGGTCGGCTGGCGCGGGCTGGGGCAGCTGGTTGGGTTCGTCCGGGACGTCTCTCCAGGGGCCTTCGGCGGGCTGGGCGGGCTGTCCGGACACTGCGAGGGCGGTGGTGATCTGCTGGTAGGCGTCGTGTTCCAGGCGCTGCATGGTGATGTCGGTGCCGACGCAGCCGAGGTGCTGTGGGATGTTGAGTGAGGCGTTGAGGATGTCGGCGTCGGGGAAGTGAGCGGCGGCCGACGATGCCGGGGCGATCAGGGTGACGGGGACCGGGCCGGCCTTGTCGATCAGATCGGCGAACCGCCACGACGTGTCCGCGTCCAGTGCGGACGCGCATAGCAGCAGGTAGGGCTGGTTCTGGGTGTCGGGCATCTGGCGTGCTTCCAGCAGCCTCTCGCTCAGGTCCCGCAGCGCGTGCGCGGCTTGGCGCACGTGGGCGATCCGCGCGGTCGGCAGCAGCTGCGGCAGGTCCTCGCCGAACCCCACGGTGACGATTTCGACGTCGCTGGCCCACGGGCTCATCCCCAGCTCGAGGGCGAGGGAGGTGCAGACTTCGGTGATGTGCACCGCGCTGCCGTCCAGGAGCAAGGCGGGCAGGGCGGCGAGGTTGAGCAGCAGCAGGTCACCCGTGTCCGTGCTACCGATGGTGACCAGCCCCGGGTAGGGGGCAGGCACCTCGCGGGCGGCCTCCTCGTCCAGGAGGACGGCGTCGTCGGGCAGGGCCCACCACCCCGCTGTCCCGGACACGAACGGCGACATCGGCTTTCGGGCGAGATCCTCGGGCAGGACGTCGACGGTGTGCGTGCCGATCCGCGCGGCCCGCAGCCGCGGCAGCCCCGGCGCGGTGTCGGCGTCGGTGGGCAGGTGGTGGGCCAGGGTGCGCAGGGCAAGGTCCAGACGGGCGGCGCCGCCCGCCTCGGCAGCGGCCGCCAACTTGGCCTCGGCCGTGGACGTTTCCGGCGCGATGGCGATCTTCTCGCCGGGCCTACGGCGGCGCCGCTGCAGCGTCCTGCGCAAGGCCAGTGCCCCGGTGACGGCGGCTGCCAGCAGTGCGCCGGCTCCCAGCACGAGGCGCAGGTTCAGCGAACTGCCGGCCGGAGCCGACTCGGCCGTCGGTGCCGCGCCCGGGGACGCATCGGAGGCGGACACCTCGGGTGACGCCGGGGAAGAGGCGGTCGAGGGCGCTCCGCTGCTGCTCGGCCCAGGAACTGTCGAGCCGGCTGGGGGCGGAGCGCCCTGCTCGTGTTCCTGTCCGGGGCGCTCGGCCGGCTGGCTGCTGGAGGCAGACCGCTCTGGTGTTGGGCTGGCGGAGGGGCTGGGCGCCGGTGGCTGCGCCTCATGGTCGTCGTCGTGTCCTGGCTGGTGCTCGTCGTCGGAGGCCGAAGGGTCCGGCGGCGCGGGCTGCTCGGAGTCCTGCTCGTCCTCTCCTGGTTGATCCCTTGCGGGTGGCGGGGTGTCCGACGTGCCGGTGCCGGTGCCGGGCAGGGTGACGTGCTGGCCTGGGTAGATCATGTCGGGGTCGGTGATGGCCGGCAGGCCGTCCGGCTGCGGCTGGTCCTTGGTCGCTGCGAAGAGTTCCGGCCACCGGTTGCCGTCATCGAGTTCCTGGGTGGCGATGGTGGACAGGGAGTCGCCCGGCTCGACGACTTCCACCTGCGCGGCCTCGTCAGCCGCCGCTAGAGCAGCCTGGTCGAGCTGCGTGTGGACGCCTCCCGCCGGGGTGTAGGAGGCGGGCATGTTCAGCTGCCAGCCGGGCTGCAGAAACCCGTTGGAGCGGAACACTTGACCGTCGCCCATGGTGTGGCCCTCATTCAGGGCGGCGATCTGACGCCACTGTTCGCCGTCGCCCAGTTCCTGCTCGGCGATGCTCCACAGGCTTTCCGCGGGCCGCGTCTGGCGCACCGTGTAGGTCGGGGACGTCGTGCGCCCGGTCGCCGTGGACGCCCTGTCGGCTCCGGTGTCGTGCCCGGCCTGGGCTTGTGCGGGCAGGCGGGCTGCGGGTGCGGCGGGGGCGGCCTGGGCGTCGGAGGCCAGCGCCGAGCTGGTGGGTAGGAGCACCAGGATGCTGCCGATCAGCAGCGCCGCGGCCCGCTGGGAGGAGCCCATGCCGCGGGGGGCATGCCAGGTCCGGCCGCGCAGCTGCGCGACCAGCTCGCGCATCGTGCAGTACGTGAACTGCGCCCACCCGATCCAGCCGATGCAGGTGATGAGCAGCAGGGCGGCCGAGCCGGTGTCCTGCCGGTCGAGCAGGTGCGCGAGGTCGTCGTGGCCTGCCTCCCACAGCACCGGGGTGGCCCAGGCCAGCAGCAGGGGCAGGCCCACGAGCGTGCCGGCCAAGACCAGCAGGCTCAGCACGGCCGTGACCCCACGGGCCACGCGGCGGCCCGCGTTGGCGGCGGGGGTGGGGGTGGTGCCCATCACTGGTTTCCTTCGGGTGTGGTGACGCCGTACAGGAGGGAGGCCTCGCCGTGGCCGGTCACCGTCTGTGAGCCGGTCCCGGCGGCGGAGAGGAACGCCGGGTCGCAGGCGCGGGCGACGGCCACCGCGACCTGCGGGTCGACAACGCTCGTCTTGCGGGTACTTGCCTGTGCCAGGTCGCTCGTCTGTCGGTCGGCGTGGGCGGCCTTCTCGGCGATGAGAGCGGCTGGTTCGACCGTGCGCGCCGTGCGTTCGCCGGCGCTGATGATCAGCACGCTCACGCGCGCCGCGCCAAAAGCGGTCACGCCGCCTCGATCGTTGAACGATGCCCGTTGCGACCGCCGTAGGGAGCCCATCGCTCCTTGCGCGTGGAAAACGTCGGTGGTTCGGCTCCAGCAGCCGTATCCGCGGGGCGGGTTGCGGTGTGCGGGGACTGACCGTGTTGGAAGGTGGGCAAGGTAACGCGTCCGGCTTCGTCGGCAGGGGGATCGGTGATTCCGATGCGGTGGCAGGCCAAAGCGCTCGGCACGCTGGGGGCGGTTGCTGTTGTGGTCGCTGTGGCCGCGGTCGTCTGGCTTCCCAAACAGGTCTATCCACCGTTGACGTCGCGTGACCTGAGCGGGGTGACAAGCAAGGAGAAGCGCGTCGAACTGGAGCAGGCCCAGTCCCGCGTGCAAAACGACTTGCGCGGCCAACTGCTGCAAACTCTGGGCGGGTTGGTCGTCGTGGCCGGCGCAGCCGTGGGCTGGCAGCAATTCCGGCTCGCCCGCGAGGGACAGATCACGGAACGCTTCACCCGGGCCATCGATCACCTCGGCAGCGAAACGCTCGACGTCCGGCTGGGAGGCATCTACGCGCTGGAACGGGTCGCCAAGAACTCGCCCGACGACCAGCCGACCGTCACTGACATTCTGTGTGCGTTCGTCCGTGAGCACGCCCGCTGGCCGGTGGGCGCTCCCGACGGACCGGAACACCCCACACGCACCGTCGACAGCCACATACCGTGGCTGACCAGCCGAGCCCCGGACGTACAGACCGCCCTGTACGTGCTGGGCCGCCGCGCTGGGCACCCCCAGGAACACGCGTTGTACCTGTCGCGAGCAGACCTGCGCCGCGCCCAGCTCTCCAAAGCGCAGCTGGCGGGCGCCAACCTGCGGCATGCGAATCTGTCCCGGGCCTACATGCCCGACAGCAACCTCGAGAGGAGCCAACTCGTGAACGCCGACCTGCGGCACGCCCATCTTCAAAGAGCCCGGTTGTTCCAGGCCAACCTGCGCGGCGCGCATCTGCACCACGCTGACCTGCGCCAGGCCGACCTGCGCGGCGCTGATCTGCGGGGAGCCAACCTGTCGGGCGTGCACCTGGAAGGTGCTGACCTCACTGACGCCCGCGCCGACGACACGACGACGTGGCCCGACACTCATGGCCGCGCCTAGATTCCGCCTGAGCACGGGACAGCAGCGCTCACCTGTGGTCTCCCAGGTAACCCGCGCCGGGTGGACCACACGGCACCCTGCGGTGGTGGGGGTGGGGGTGGTGCCCATCAGGTGTTTCCTTCGGGTGCGTTGACGCCGTACAGGAGGGTGGCCTCGCCATGGCCAGACACCGGGAGTGAGCCGATTCCGGCGACCGACAGGAACGTCGTGTCGTAGGCGTCGGTGACGTCGACCATGAGGGTGGTGCCGTCGCTCGACACGGTGACCGTGCCGGTGGCGCCGGCGGAGGCGAGGTAGGCGCGGGCGGCGGCCACCGCGTCCTGCGGGTCCACGACGACGGCCTCACCGGGGATGGCCTGGGCGGGGTCGATGGCCTGTCCGCCGGCCCGGGCGGCCTCACCGGCGAGGAAGTCGGCGCGTTCCAGAGCGCGCATTCTGCTGCCCCCGTCGACGGCGATGCCGATGATGCCGATCAGCGCGATGACGCACACCGCGACGAACACGGTCACCCCGCCGCGGTCGTCGAACGCGAGGTGCCGGGCGTGGCGTGGGCAGCTCATGCGCTCTCCCGTGTCGGACCGGTCGTGGGTGTGGAAGCGATGTCCCCGGTGAGTCGTGCTCCTGCTGGTCAGCAAGTTCGCCCGACGGGGTGCGGATGGTGTCGAACTGTCATGACGCTGGGCCGGAGGTGTATCACCCGTAGACGTGGGCTCTCCCGGTGAACCGATGCGGTCATGACGCGCGCGGGTGTGCAGCCGCCCCGGCTCCTGCGACCGGACGTCGACGGTGCGGACGCCGCGCAGGAGAGCATTGACCAGTGCGGGCTGGCCCGGGCGGCGACCGCCGTAGGGGACGGCCCGCCGGTCTGGCCGGGACCGTTCCCGCCGGATGCGGCGCGGACGCGGTGGCATAGCCTGACGGCTATGCCGACCGCTCACAGCGCCTGCCACTGCGTCGTCTGCCAGGACATCAACGAACTGGACCCCCGCACCCAGTCGACCGTCGACACCATCCATCAGCACGGCTGGCAGGTCATGATGATCCCCGCCGACGACCTGGGACCGGGCTGGGCCTACACCATCGGCCTGTGGCACCAGCACCGGATACCCGAGCTGGCAATGTTCGGCCTGGACATCTCGCGGATGCAGACACTCCTCAACGACCTCGCACAGCGGGCTGGTAAGGGGCAGTTGCTGGAAGCCGACCAGGAGCGGCACGACATCGCGAACGTCCCGGTGGTCCTCAAGCCCGTCGACTACCGGTGGTACAAGGCGTTCTTCGGCACCGCCATCGGCTACTACCGCAAGCCACCGTTCCCGTTCCTCCAGGTCGTCTGGTCCAACCGCGATGGAGTCTTCCCCTGGCAGCCCGGTGGAGAAGACCTCCACGGCCGCCAGCCCCGGTTGTCGCTGCGTCCCGACGAACACCCCGTCGGGGTGTGGACGCAGGATCTGTGAAGAGGCAACCGCAGCGCCATCGCGGACAATGACGTCATGACGCGCTGGTTCCGCAGTTACTGGGCCGAGGAAGACACCTGGTTCTACTTCGAGGTCGACGCCGATGGCTGGGTCACCCGCCAGGTCGAACTCCACGGACCGTTCGAGAAACCCGTCGCCGCAGCCTCGTCGACCGAATGGGAAGCTGCCCGGCAGGCCGGAACCCTTCGAGACTACGAAGCGACGTTCGGTGCCACGGCGGAGGCTCCCGTCCACGCGTGGGACGCACACGAGCCGCAGGACCTCACCGCCAAAGAGTTCGAGACCGTCTGGCTCACCGCACGAGCAACCTGCCAGGCCAGAGCTCGAGCACGCTCGACGCACGGAGCGTGAACCCAAGTACCCTCGCGCGCTCATTGCGCGGCACCGGCACTTCGGTTCGTACTCCAGGGCACGTCAGAATTCGCGAACCCAAGAGCTCTTTGCCGGTACTGATCCACGACCGAGGTGGCGGTGGAGGTGAGGGTGCGGCTTCCTGGGACTGGCAGCAGCAGGTCGGAGAGGGTGACCGTGCAGGTCACCGTCACCGTGACGGTGGCGACCTGCCCGACCGGCACGGCCAGCCCGCCAGCGTCCACGGCCACACTGGTGGAGGCGCACGCGATGCCCTGATCGCTCAGTGTTTCGGCGGCCGCGGTATGCGCGGCGTCCTGGGCGGCGGCCACCGTGCGGTGGATGGATGCCTCCCGTGCGGCGTCCTCGGCCGCTGCGTCGATCTTCGCTCCGGAGGTGACGATGCGGCCGCCCGCGATCGCCAGGCACAGGAACATGACCAGCAGCGGGACGATGATGGCGGCCTCGATCGCCACACTGCCGTCGTCCCCCCGGCTCCGGCGCACCCAACAGGCCCTGCGTCGCAGCGCGTTCATTGGCCCGGTGTCTGAACTGTCGCGAGTTCTCGTAAAGGGCGAGATCCCTGGCAGGCATACGGACCAGGTCGGCACGGTGCGATCACACTCCTGCGAATTCCGGTCATCTGTCGCATTTCCTGAAGATCCGTCGGTATAGATGGCGTTGAGTCACCGGCAGTGAACCGAGGTGGGGCATGTCTCTCGCGGTGGTGCGTTCCCTGGGCTCCGTCCGCGCAGCCTGCCCCGCTCGCAGAACACCGCGCGCCACAACCTGCGCTTCGCCCTGCCCGTGCTGCGTCAACTGGCCCTGAGCGGAACTCAGTCGCTGCGCGAGGTCACCCGCGCCGAGCTCCTCGCGGCCCTGCCTGCGAGCGGCAACGACCGAGTGCACACCGTCACGGGACTGCGCACCATCTTCCGTACGCTCAAGGCACATCGGGTGATCTTCCGCGACCCCACCGTCCGCATCCGCGTCGGCACACCCGAGCAGACCACGCCGCTGGCCGCCGCCCTGCAGACCGTGCGCGAGGGTCTGCAGTCCGCCGATCCCGCCCGAGCCGTCCTTACCGCCCTGCTCGCCTTCCACGCGGTGCGTCCCGCACAACTGCGTCACCTGCAGCTCACCGATATCCGGGACGGCCGCATCCATCTGCCGGATCAGACCGTCCTGCTCGCCGAGCCCGTCCGGACGCGGATCGCCTCCTACCTCGACTACCGCAACGCCCGCTGGCCGAACACGGCCAACCCCCACCTGTTCATCAACACCCGTTCCGCCCTGGCTACTTGGCCTGTCGGCGTGCGCTGGATCCGTCTCCACCTGACGGTCCCCGCCCGCGACATACGCGCCGACCGCATCCTGCACGAGGTACAGGCCACCGGCGGAGACCTTCGCAAGATCTGCGACCTGTTCGGTCTGTCCGTCCTGGCCGCCCAGCGCTACGCGGCCGTCCTCGACCATCCCGGACTGACCACGCAGCGGGGTTGACGCAACGCTGCTCGCACCGTCAGTTCGCGAACCCGAAGCCCTGGGCACCCTCGTCACGGGCCACCGCCGCCGGGGTTCCCAGCCTTGAGTGCTTCGGAATTCGCGAACCCACCAGCCGCCACCGTCCACCGTTCCACGGCCCCAGACGCTGCCTGCTTGACCTGCAGTCCTGCCACGCCCGGGATCATCGACTGCGCCGTGCCTGACACCTCTATACGCACGCGCTCTGCGGTGCTGCCAGCCGTGGAGACGGTGTACCCGAGCAGGCTGTCACCCGCCGCCCTGCCCAGAACCTCCTGCGCCTTGGCGGTGCCGTCGGCGGGCGAGGCCTCATACGCGCGGGCCGCGGTCAGGCCCTCGCGGGCGGCGGTCAGGGCGATGGAGCGGGCGTAGTACCACAGGGATGCCTGGATGACGGCGATCGTGGCCAGCAGGATGAACGGGTAGACGATCGCCATGTGGATGGAGGCATCCCCGCGGTCCTCGTGCCATCTTCGCCCGCGCCACCAGGCTCTCAGCCGGTCGCCGCGGGGCATCAGATGCCGTTCAGGCTGGTGTTGTACTTGTTGATCACGACGGCGATGGTTCCGGCGATGAGCAGGGCGCCGGTGACGGCGGCCACCCAGATGATGACGGTCGTGATGCTGATATCCCCCCGGTCAGGACGCCGGCCCGCCTCGGCCAGGCCCTCTTCCAGACGCTCGGTCAGCAAGCGGACGGCACGGTAGCTACGGACTGCCAGGTACTTCATCAGAGTGCTCCTCCACCAAGTTGCGTGAGTTGACTGCGGTGCATCGGGTTTGGTCAGACGGTGAGCATGCGGATCACTGCGGGGAACGCCATCAGCAGCATCACCAGCACGGCGAGCAAGGCGCCGGGGGCGGTCATCCTTTCGCTGGCGGCGTTCGCCTCGGCGGCCTGCGCGGTGAGCAGCTCGGTATTGAGCGCGGCCGTCCGTGCGCGCAGGGCCTTGTAGACGGCGGCGCCGTCGGTCGCCGAGCCGCGCATGATGTCGGCGACATCGGCCAGGCCCGGCAGGTCGTAGGTGTCAGCGAGTTCGGTCAGCGCCTGATACGGCGGAATCTTTTCCAGGCGGGCCCGGCGCAGTGCGCCCTGCAGATACAGATACGGCCAGCCGTGCCCGACCGCGGCCGCCTTCTCCAGGGCTTCGGTCGGTCCGGCGTCCGCGGCCCGCTTGAGGGCGACCAGGTCGAGGTAGGCGGACAGGGCGTGCGCGAACTCCTCCCTGGCCCGTTTGGCCTGGTCGCGTACCGCGAGGTCGGGAGTGATGAACAGCAGCCCCGCGACGGCGAGTCCGACCACGGCCGGGACGTAGAACGGCAGCGAGATGCCCGCGAGGAGCCAGGGGATGGTCACCAGCACCGGGCACAGCAGCCCGAGGGCGGCGAGCGCGGTCTTCTTCAGCATGAAGGTGCCCGGCCCCTGCCCGAGCAGGGCGAGATTGGTGGCCGGCACCGTCACGCCGGGCAGCCGCTGAAGACGGGCCAGCAGCCAGCGCCCCCACACCTCGTCCCGGTCGAGCACCTCCTCCTGGGGCATGCTCAACGTCCCGGGTGCACTGCGGGCCAGCGCGGTGGCCAATGCGGGCTGCGGCTGCAGCAGTTCCCGCACAAACAGAGCGACGCCCCCGCCCACCAGGCCGCCGGTGATGACGACGGGAAACAGGTTCACGAGCGGGCTCCTTCCGGCTCACGCTCGACCGCCGCCGCTGATGTCTCGAGGTGCGGGGCGGGCAGACGGACAGTGCTGCGCGGGTCGGTGATCAGGAAGCGGGGAATGCGGCGGAAGCTGCCCAGCTGCCGCATCATCGCCAGCACCGCCACGAACCCTGCGGTCAGGAACCCAAGTACCAGCTGGCCCAGCAGGGTGGAGTAGGGCCTGGTGTACGACGGCACGAAGAACCCCGCGATGATCACGCCCAGGGTGATGAACGTCATCCACCGCACGGTGGTGCGGGGTTTCGCGCGGTCCGCCTCGATGGAGCGTTTGCGGCCGACCTCCTCGCGGACCGTGCCCGCCAGGTCCTCCAAGGCTTGGGCCAGGCCCGGGCCACGGTCGTTGACGGACAGGATGAGTGCTGCGGTCACCTTGTCGGCGGTGACGTCGTCGAGCTCGCCGGCGAAGGCCCGCAGGGCTTCTTCGGGGCGCCAGCCGCGGCGCAGCCGCTCCGACAGGGTCGCGATCTGCGGTGCGAGGGCGTCCGGTGCTCCCTTCCGGCTGGTGATCATCGCCTGTTCCAGGCCCATTCCTAACCGCAGCAGCCCGGCCAGGCGTTGGGTCCACTCACTGAGGGCTTCCAGCTGGCCGATGCGCTCGGCCGCGATCTTGGACGGTGTGATCAGCCACGGCACTCCCACCACCGCCGCGCCCAATAGCAGGCCGGCCACGAAGTTCCCAGACATGAGCCACACCGCGCCGAACACCACGAGCGCGCAGACGGTCAGGGTCCGCCGGCGCAGCCGCACCTCCTCGCCCTGGTCCTGGCCCGCGCGCAGGGCTTGCCAGCGCCGGCGCAGCGGGGCTCGGCAGGGTGCGGTGGTGCCGACGATCCCGGCGACGGTGCCGATGAGCCCGCCGACCACGGCCATCCCCGACAGCAATGCCAGCAGTAGGGTCATCGGCCGGCCCCGACCTTCAGCGGAAGCGGCGCTGCCCAGGCTCCGTAGGGGTGTTGCAGGAGGGTGGAGTCGAAGCCGACCCGGCGCAGGTCATCGACGCAGCCGGGGTCCATCCGCGGCACCGCCCGCAGGTCACCGAACTCGATGCCGGGGGAGAAGACTTCGTTCATGGCCGGGCGGCCGGACTCCCCGATCCCGGTCAGCTCCAGGACGTGGGAGACATAGCGGTGGCGGCGGCCGCCGATCCGGGTCTCGTCCGTCATGTCGACGAACACCACGAAGTCCAGCCCGTTCGCGGTCTGCCGGTAAGCCAGCTGCTCAGACAGATTGCCTTGCGCGAGCGCATACAGTTCGGCGATCCGGTCGACGATGACGTCGGGGCGACGCGCGTGGATCGTGCACAGGTTGCCGCCCGCGCCATTGGTCAGGGCCTGCATCATCGCGACGATCTCGGGGCCGCGGACCTCGCCGACCACGATCCGCTCCAGCGACATCCGCAGCGCCGGGTGCATCAGATCCAGCAGCGTGACCTCGCCGGCGCCGCGGCCGGTGGCGTCCTTCTCCCCGTTGGACTCGCGCCCGATCAGGGAGACGACCTGGCGGTGGTAGCCGTTGGTGTGGGCGAAGAGCTCGTCCTCGGTCTGGATGGTGGCAAAGCGGGTCTCGGGGTCGAACTCCTTGAGCATCGCCCGCAACAAGGTGGTTTTCCCGGCCTTCTGCTTTCCCGCGATCATGATGTTCTTTTCCGCGCGGACACACGCGCCGAGGAACTCGCGCAGGATCGGGTCGATGGTCCCCAGCCGTACAAGGTCGTCGAGATTCGCGTGGGAGACCCGGTGCCGGCGGATGACCGCATACGTCGTCGGACCGAGCCCGGTGATGGCCTGCAGCCGGGAGCCGTCCTGCAGCGACAGCGCGAGCGTCGGGTTCGCGGTGGAGATGGTGCGCTCGCTGTGCCCGGACTCCCGCGCCAACTCGCGAAGTAGGTCCAGGAGTTCTTCTTCGGAGTCCGCGATGGGGCCGACCCTGCGGCGTTCGCCGTCGCCGTAGTCCAGCCACACCTCGCCCGGGCCCTGGATGATGATGTCCTCGACCCGCTCGTCGTCCAGGTACGGCTGCAGCCGCCCGGCTCGGTAGAGCAGGTCGTAGACGGCACGCCGCAGCGTGTCGTCCTCCTGCGCGGTCGTGCTGAGGCCGCGCTCGAGGCCCTGGGCGTCGGCCCACAGTGCGACGGCCTCATTGATCCAGTTCAGGCACTGCTGTTCTTCAGTGGCCCGGTCCGCCTCCGGGTTCTTCTTCAGCAGCTCCTCACGCTGGCGGGCCACCTGCCCGGCGATGTGCCGGGCCACCCGGTAGTCGACCGTGATCTGAGGAACCGCAGCCCCCAGGTGCTCCCCGCTCGCCGCGGAGCCGAGGGGGACGCCGTTCGTCTGGCGTGGCCACACCGGGGCACGTCCGGGCGGAGGTGTCACGGTGGGGTTGTCGTGCAGCGGTCTACCGCGCATGGGTCACCTCCCCGCTTGTCGCGCCCGCGCCCGCACCTGCGCCCGCGCTGGGGGCGAGGTGGGCCTGTTGCCAGGCGGCTCGCTGGACCAGCAGGGTGGCGCCGGTGCGGGCCGCCTTCATCAGCGGTGACTTGGCGAAGCGGCGCGGTTGTTCGGCGCCGTCGGACAGCACCTTCGCGTCCTGCGGCGCATACGGCAGGGTGGCCACCACCGGCGCCTGCAGTACCCGCTGCACCTCACCGGCGGGGTAGGGGCCGTCATCGATGAGGATCAGGCCGACGCCGCCGACACGCTCCTCCAGGGCGCTCACCCGCGCTTGTGCGGCCTGCAGGCAGCGCAGCGTGTTGCGTACCACCACCAGTGTTGTGTCGGCCTGTTCGGCCAGGACGCCGGAAGGGCCGAAGGCCCCGCTGCGTCCGAGGTCGATCAGTACGTCGTGTCCGTGTTCGGCGTCGATGCCGCGGAACATCAGCGCGAGGGCTTTCCACACTGGTGCCAGGCTGGCTGCCTGCGCCGGGTCGGTGATGCCGGGCAGCAGCATCCGGTCCCGCGGTGACTCCTTGGTGCCGTCTTCGCTGCTCAGGTCGATCAGCTGGCGCCAGAACGCCTCCCCGAACTCGCCCTTGCGGACAGCAACACTGAGATTGCGCAGCCCGTAGCGGTCGCCGAGCGTGCCCTGCAGCAGACCGTGCAGCACTGCACCGCCGTCCGGGTCGCACTCAGCCAGAATCATCTTCCGGCCCCGCTCCAGCGGCCAGTTCAGCAACAGCGCCAGCGCACTGGTGGTCACCCCGGGCGCGCCGCTGCAGCCGGCCATCGCGATCACACTCATCAGCTGCCGTCCGGAGCATCGAGGACCAGGCGCAGGGTGCCGGATGCCACCCACGCCGCGACGGTCGGACCGTCCGCGGCGGCGGTAGCGACGTCGACCACCACCACACCGCTTCCAGGGGCGGCGGCGGAGGCCTTGACCACCCGGCCTGCGAGGGTCTTCGGCGCCTCGTTGCTCTGCGACTCCGAGGCCGCCGCGCCCTGGGCGGGGACATGGACCAGGCGGACCTTCTGGCCCGGTACCAGGGCGGTGGCCGGGACCTGCTCCGGCTTCAGGCCGATCGGCACCAACTGCTCGCCCGCCTTGACCAGGGAATCCTTCGTCACCTGCGACGGCGTAAGCAGAGAGCCCGGCTTGAGCTCGACCGCGGCCCGCTTGCCCACCACCGACTCCAGCTCGTCGGCCTCGACCGCCTTGACGGCCGGGTCCAGCGCGACGGAGGCCTGGCCCAGATCCAGCTCGGTGAGGACCTGCCCGACCTGGACATCGCGGACCACCGTCACCACCTCGGTGCGCTGCGCGACCTGCAGCAGCAGGACCGCAACTCCCGCCCCGCCGGCGGCAATCAGCGCCAGCGACAAGGCGATCATGCCCGGGCGGCGCCTGCGCGCCGACACCCGCGGCGGCCTCACCGGGCTGGCGACCTGCCCCTGCGGGGGCACGCCGGCCGAGGGCGCGGGGCGTTCTTGTGTCGTGCTCAACGCTTTCTCCTTCCGGCGGTGCTACCTGACGACTTGCAGTTCGCCGATCACTACCTGTGCCTGGGACTGTCTGATCTCGGTGAACTGGCCAGCTTCGCCACCTCCGTTGACCTGCCAGTCCACGGTCCACGTGGACGTGGCCGTGACGGTGTACTTGCCGTCGGCTTTAGAGACGGAGCTGCGCGTGTAGGTGTGGCCGCAAGTCGGCGATTCCTGTTTTCCATACGACGCTGCATACGCGGTGCCAGCCCCAGTGCAGGAGACGGTCGTCCCGTCGCCCATGCCCCAGACGATCTTGGTTACCTTCGCGGTTGCCGTGACGGTTACCCCGCCTGCGGTGGCACTGGTGGTGTTCGGTCCGAACGTTGTGGGGCTCTTGTTCACCCACATCCACATGGGAATGCCCACGACGTACTTGCCGACGGCGCGGGGGTTCGCGATGTCCGGACCGGTGAGCTGCATCTTGCTGACGGCCTGCTGCGCCACGACAACGGGGTCGACCACCGGGACGTCTGCAGCATCCTCAGCGACGAAGTACGTGTAGACCGGGGTGCCACCATCTCCGGTGGCACAGGCCCGCTCGTACACGGCCTTGCCGTCCCCTGGAGACTCGCCCTTCCAATACATGCTGCCCTTGGGCGGCTGCGGGTCGAGCTTCCTGACCGTGCACACAGGCTCCGCACCGTCTTTGCCGCCGTCGGCGCCGGCTGGTTGAGAGCCCGATCCCGGGGTTGAAGTGTCGTTGTCGGCCTCGCACACCACCCACTTGCCGGCCCCACTGCAATCACCGCCCTCTGGCGGCCCGGCTAATGCCTGCGAGGGCCACAGCAGCGACAGTGCGGTCACGGGGGCCAGTGCGAGGGTGGTGCGCGTCAGCAGGCGTCTTGCTGGGGCGTGACGTTGACGATCTTCCACTGCTTCCCCCACTTCTCAGCGTCCACCTTCGTGACGTAGCGAACGAGCCGGTTCTCCGGCATCTGCACTGGCTTGCGGGTCTTGCTGTAGATGAACTTCCAGTCGGCGCTGTCCAGACAGTCCGTCAGCCGGGCAGAGGGCACCTGCTTCGCCGACGACAGACGGTCGACTTCGGCCTCGTGCGTAGGGGCACCCGTCGTCACGATGCCCTTGGACCGCAGATCCTTGAGGTCAGCCTCGGTGCTGGACTTGGCTTCCGCGGCGGCGTACTGGGCGAAGTCAGTCCCCTGCGTATCTCCCTTGGAGTACGCCTTGACTTGCTCCGCCCAGAAAGCGGCATAGGCCTTCAGGACGGCCGTCTCTTCTGCCGACTGAGGGTCTCCACTCACGGAAGGCGTAGCAGAAGCCGGCTCGCTCGTGGCCACTGACGGAGATGCTGATGCGGCGTCGTCGGAGTCCCCGTCGGTGTCGCTGCACGCGGTCAGCAGGGCCAGGCCGGTCACGGCCATCAGGGCGGCGTGCTTTCGGAGTCGGTGGGCTCGTGTCACGTTGTCTCCCCGTACGAGCGGTGCGGCAGAACCGCTGCGGTGGTTACCAGCAGGCACCGGCCCGGCATCAAGTCTCGGACCATCTGCGGTGATGCTTTTGCGTGTGCGTGATTGCAAGAGGTGGTCAGGAACGCAGCCAGACCGAAGTGCCTCAGCATGCCTCGACCCCTCTGACGGCCGGGCGGCCGCACCGGGCTGGCGACCTGCCCCTGCAGAGGTATGCCGGCCGGGGGCGCAGGGCGTTCTTGTGTCGTGCTCAACGCTTTCTCCTTCCGGCGGTGCTACCTGACGACTTGGAGTTCGCCGATCGCGACGGGGATCTGGGACTGCCGTGTCTCGGTGAGCTGGCCTGCTTCTCCACCGCCTCCGGTGACCTGCCAGTTGATCGTCCAGGTCGACGTGGCGCTCAGGGTGAACTTGTCGCCTGGCTCTTTGGCTGACGTTGTGGTGTAGACGTGGCCGCAGGTCGGGGACTTCGCCATGCTGTCCGATGCCTGATAGGCCGTGCCTGGGCCCGTGCACGTCACCGTGGTGCCGTCGCCCATCTGCCACACGATCTTCGAGACTCTCGCGGTGGCGGTGACGGTGACTCCACCGGCCGTTGCGGATGCGGTGTTGGGGCCGTAGGTCGTTGCGCTCTGGTTGACCCACATCCACACGGGCACACCGACGGTGTACTTGCCCGCCGCCCGTGGGCTGGCGACATCGGGCCCCGCCAACTTCATTTTGTCGACGGCTTGCTGCGCGACAACGGCGGGATCGACCGGCGGTGCGCCGTCCTGGTCCGCTCCGGCGCCTATCTCGACGAGCCCGTCACCGTCCACGTCGCAGACGTATTCGTAGACGATCTTTCCGCCCTGGTAGTGCTTACTGCCGGGGGGCGGTTGCGGGTCCATGGCCTGATATGTGCAGTCGGGAGCTTCGTCCCCGGAGGTGTCCTGGCCAGCGTTGGACCCCTGGCCGTTCTGCCCGTCGCTCTTGTCTTCTGTGCCTACCCCCACGCAGAACAGCAGGCCGCAGGTGCCCTTGTCGATGTCCGGGTTATCCGCGGCCTGGGCTGTGGCGGCTGAGGCGACGACTAACGTGGAGGCCAGCGCGGCAATGGCTCTGTGGCGAATCAGCATGTCTGGTCCTGCGGCGTGATCTTGATGATCACCCAGTTGCCGTACCACTTCTCGGCTTCGGCTTTGGTGACGTACTTCGTCCGTCGGCCCTCGGGGAGGGCGACCGCTTTTCCGGTGGACTTCTTGACGAGCGTCCACTGCGAGATGTCGGTGCAGTCGGTCAAGGAGGCCTGCGGCGTCTGCCGGTTCACGTCGACCGAATCGACCTTGGGGGCGAGGACCGGCTTCCCGGTCGCCACGATCCCCTTGGTCTTGAGGGCCTTCACGTCGGTCTTAACCTGCAGGTAGGCCTCTGCGACGGCGTACTTCTTCAGATCCGTGCCCTGAACGCTGCCCTTCCCGTACGCCTTGACTACAGCGTCCCAGTACTTGCGGTAGGCGGCCTCGACGGCTGCTCCGGGATCAGCACTCGGAGATACAGAGGTGGCGGTCGGCGTCGACGGCGCAGCAGACGGAGCCTTCGACTCTGAGGCGTCGTCCTTCGCCGTGCTCTCGCTGCAACCGGCCAGCGCCACCAGGCTGCCTGTGGCGAGCAGGGCGGTTGCGTAGGTGCGGGCGCGAACACCGCGGTGCCCGGTCTTGCGTCGTGTTGCTCGTGTCATGTTGTCTCCCCGTACGACATGACCGCTATCTCCGCCCGCCGCTCATCGGCGTTCTGGGCGCACGGCCGCTTCCAGCTGCTGTGATGATCGTGAGTGACCGCAAGGTAACGCATATGCCAGCCAACTACGCTCTGCGGGCGGCGAGTTGACTCAAACCACTCGGGCCGTCTCTGGTCACATGCGGGGCCAGAAGGCGACCTACGCGGGTGCGGATACGTCCGTTTCGGCCGCGCGCGATTCCCGGGACCCGCAGGACAGGGACGCACCAGTTGCGTGAACGTCACTGCTCCTCCTTCTCCGGGGCCCGTCGGCGCTGGGCGTCGTCCTGGTCCAAGATCCGCTGAGTGATGTCGACCGGATCTGAGCCGATATCGAGGATCTTGGGCGGAGCGAGCGTGGCTCCTGTGTGCAGCGCGAGGCCGGATCTGCCCGTGCCGCTGTCGGCTCTTGTGGGATCGGCGGACAGCAGCGCGCCGGGAGCGGGTGTCGTGTCCGTGGAGGGGGTGGCGCCGGTCGCCGCGCTCAGGGCGATTGCCGCGGCGGCTCCGGCGGCGAGCAAGCCGGCAAGTAGGGAACGGGTCGATCGCATGGAGACCGTCACCTCACCCGGAGATCGTGATGTTCGCGGTGTCGAACTGAGGCAGGTGGAAGCCGACTGTGCTGGTGCTCGGCGGTGGCGCAGGGAACTGCATGAAGACACGCGCGCTCTCACCGGGCTCGAGGGTGGACAGGCCGGTCGTGGTGAGCGGGCGGTCTTCGGTGTCGCGCAGGACGTAGTAGCGCTTGCGGGCTGAGAAATCGACGACCGTCGCACCGGCCAGCGACGAGCCGGTCCTGAGGACGTCCACCTCGTTGCCGCGCACTGCGGCCGGGACCGCGGTCGTCTTGGGGCCGTTGTTCGTCAGGTCGCCGCGGACGGTGAGGTAGCCGGCCGCCCGGTCCCGCTCGGCCACCGTGATCGTCAGAACCAGCCCGCTGCGCCCGGCGAGCTCCGCCTGTGGCGCCACCGTCCGTTCCTGCTGGCTGCGCGGTAAGGAGTCACCCCCTTGCGGGGTGGCTGCCGCAGCACGGTCCGGCAGCGTGCTGCTGCCCACGTCCGAGCAGCCGGCCACTGCCAGCGCCAGTCCCACCGTGATCCCCACGGCCGGCAGGTGCGTTCTGCGCTCTGTGGTGTTCCGTCTCCTCATGGATCTGTGTCCTTTCGGGTCGGATGAACGATCTGCAGGCGCTTCTGCGTCAGGTTGTGGGGGCCGGCCGGTCACCGGGCGGGCCCGCAGGGCGGCCATACGGTGATCACGTCGCCGTCCAGAGACACGTACCGGTCGGGGAAGCGGCGGCGGACCGCCGCGAGGTCGTTCGGGTCGAAGTCGCCGCTGCCCTGGATGACGCAGGCGCTCCCGACGTAGGAGACGGCCCGCGTTAGGGGCGGCCACCCGTCCTCACTGCATGCTTCGTCGTTGCGAATCATTTCCGTTGCTTGCGCCATCAGGAACTCCCAAGTTCGGCTACACGTAAGGCCATAGCTCTTGCGGATCTCGTTGCGTGGCAGACAATTTATGGTTCGCGTGCGCAAACTGCAAGAGGTTTTCGGGGTAGTTGCAAGGCTGCGACATTCACCTCGGGAGTCCCATACGTCGGCGGTGGGGCCGCGCTCTTCGGGGCCGTCCAGGACAGTGGCTCCCAGGGTCAGGTCCATCCGTGTTCGTCTTTCGACTGGTGGGCAGCGGCGGCGCCGGCAGGAGCGTGCGCGGCGAGGAACGCGGCGACTTTGTCGAGTTGCTGTGCGGCGCGTGCGGTGAGCTGGTCCAGCGGGAGTGCCCCGGCCTTGTCCTGGGCGGCCTGCTCCAGGGCGGGGACGCGTCCGGGGCGGGCCTGGGCGGCGAAGACGGTGTCGAGGTGGGGGCCGCGCAGCTGGACGGGCCCGACACGGTGGCCGCGCACGGTCAGGGAGATGTAGTGCTCGAAACGCTCCATGGTGGCGACCCGGTCCGGGCTGGGGTTGTCGCCCCATTCGGCGGTGAGCGCGGCGATCGCGGTCTTCGATCCGGCGGTGGTGGCTAGGGTGGAGGCGTTCTGCAGCAGGGACAGCCGTACCGGGGCGGGCAGCCGGGACAGCAGCTGGGTCATGCCGTGGACGTGGCACCGGTACTTGCGCAGATCCTCGAACATCGCGGCGATGGTCTCCGGGGCCGCGCCGGTCAGGGTGATCAGCTCGTCGAAGTACGGGCGGAACGGCACCCGCTGCTCCGGGGGCGTGTCACGCCGGGAGCGCGCGGCCCGCAGCAGGTCGCGGGCAAGGAGTGCGGTCAGCAGACGGTCGGTGGGCCCGTTGCCGCCCGGGCACACCCACACGATCATCCGGGAGTCCATCGCCGCGCGGATGTTGTAGACGCCGACGGGCTGGCCGAGGAAGGCGCGAGTGATCGGGTTGGCGGCCAGGCGGGCGATCGGGTTGAGGACCACCGAGAACGCGTCCGGCGCCAGCGTCGGGAAGACGCCCGTCCACCACGAGCGGCTCTCCTCGTCCAGCCGGTCGGCGACCGCGGCGAGCGCGGCCGCGCGGAACCCGGCGTCGGTGAGCAGGGCCCGGACGTGAAAGATCGTGGCCTGGTCCTCGGGCCGGCCGGCCTGGCAGGCCTTCTCGTTGACCGCGACCAAGACGGTCAGCGCGGCGACCAGGATGGTGAGCGCGCGCGGAGCACTCGCGTCGTCCCAAGCCAGCGCGGCCGCGTAGGCGTCGGCGATCGCTTCGACGACCTCGTGCGCCTTCTGGCCGTGGTGCATGCCGAGCGGATTCCACGAACTCACCTTCGGGTTGGCGCCCAGCGCGTTGAGGTCGACCAGCGCGATCCGCGGCATCAGGGACTCGTGTGCCAGGAACGGGGTGGCCCGTGGCCAGGAGTCGCGATGCGGGTCGACGAAGACCAGGCCGCCGCCCGCGTGGGCCCAGCCGATCGCCTGGGCCAGCGCGCGTTCGGTCTTGCCGCCGCCCGCCTTGCCCGTCCCGACCTCGAACAACGTCTCCTCGGCGTAGGTGGCGACCAGCCGTGGCTTACCGTCCGGACCGCGGTAGGTGCCCTGCAGCAGCAGCGCGGGATCGCCGAAGGTGAAGGTCGGCAGGTCACCGGCGAGTACCGGCAGGCGGCAGTGCACGGTCGGCGGCTTGAGTAGCCCGGTGAGCTCCTCCAGCCGCACCCAGTTCGCGCGTGGTGGCTGGCAGTGCCCCAGCGTCCAGCGGCGCTCGAAAGCGTGCCGGGTGGGCCACTGGTCGGCGCCGATCCGCCACGGCCCCAGCCGCCAGCCGCGCATCGCCCACCTTGAGCGGCCACCGAACACGTCGAACGCGGCCTGGAGCTGGGCGAGCCGCGCCTGGGCGCGGCCTTCGGTGTTCGAGGCGCACATCACCAGCAGCTGCACGCGCACCAGGTGGTCGTCCTCGGCGAGCTTGCCCAGCGCCTCGGCCGGCTCGACCCGGCGCGGCACCGGCGGCATCACCAGCCGCCGCCCGGCACCGGAACCGGATCGGTCGCTCAGGAGGTGCTGCAGCTGCCCGCTCCAGGAATCCTCGATACCGCTGGCATCCTGCCGCAGCCAGCGCGCGGACCGCTGTGCCTCCCGGCGTTCGGAGCGGCGCGCGGCACTCATCAGCTGCAGGCGACGCGCCCGCAAGGCCCATTTCGGAGCGCGCTGGATGTCGAGCCGTATCTCGGCGAGGTCGCCGAGCTCGGCCCGCAGGTCGGACACGGCATCCACGAGCGGCTGCAGAGGATCAGGATCCAGCGGCACCTCGCGCAGCGGGGCCGTGAGCTTGCCGCGCAGGATGAACTCGGCGCGCACGGTGTGTTCGCGGGGCTCATCCACGATCGGCCGGGCCCGGTTGACGGTGATGTCCGGACCGAACGGAGTGATGGACAGCAGCCGCTCACCGCCCGCCGGTCCTTCGATCCGGTAGCGCAACGGCGCACTGCCATCCGCCCGCAGCCGGATCTGCACGCTCTTCGCCCGGCGCGGCGCCCACCACGGCATCGCCGTGGACGCGCGAGCAAGCTGGACACCACGCCTGAAGATCACCTCAAAGCCCGGGTCGAAGTGCCGGTTGGGGACCAGCTCCAGCGCCATCCGCTCGGCCGAAGCGTGCGCCGCGATCGCACGGACCACCAACTCGCCCGCGCCCCAGCACACGCCGACGACTCCGGCGAGCACATACCAGTGGGCCCAGAGCCAGCCGATGGCCTTGACCAGGCTCGAGACCAGGTCGAGTACCTCACCTGAGGCGGTCGTATCGGTCTGGTGGGTCAGGTACGGGGCTGCGGAGTCCACGTCGCTGCTCCCTTCGTTGTGGTGCGGGTGAAGTACCAGTCGGTGATGCGCAGGTCAGTGAAGGTGCCGCCGCGGTCCATGCCGGCCCACACGAGGTGGACCACCGCCTCGTCCGGGCGGCCGTCTTGGCGGGCGATCGTGGCTTGGATACGGAAGCGGCCGCTGGCGAATGCCGGGGCCACGGCAGGGGAGTGGGGGAAGAGCACTGGCCACTTCTCGCGGCCAATTCCCGTCACGTCCGCACGCAGCAGCGCACGACCGGTGGCGAGCAACTCCCGTTCGTCGGCGGCGGGAAGGTCCGCGGGCCAGGCCGCCTCCAGCGCCTGCTGGACGGCCCGGTCGCCAGCCGCCCCCTCGCCATGCGGCGGCAGAGCCGACGGAGCCGCCGGCGATGGCGAGGCAGCGCGCGGCATGGACGGCGTTGCCGCGACGGTCGGCGCGATGACCGAAGGCGCGGCGGCCGCCGATGTCGGCACCCCGGTCACGGAGACCGGCGACGAGCTCGGGGCCGGCTGCTCCTGGCCGTGCGGCACGGCCAGCAGGGCGACGCCGGCGACGGCGAGGACGACGGTGCTCAGCACCAGCAGACGCGGCGAGCGCGGGGGAGTGGTCACAGCAGCCGTGCTCCCCCCGCATAGCCGGACATGGCCTCGACCGCGTCGAGACGGACCACCGTGCCGGGGCGGGCGGCGTTGACCATCTGACCGCCGCCCAGATAGATCCCGACGTGATAGATCGTCGAATCGCGGCCGGGGGCGTAGGCGTAGAAGACGAGATCGCCGGGCTTGAGCGCGCCCGGGCCAAGACTTGCGGGGATGCGCCGGCCGACGCCCGCCTGCGTGGCCGCGGTACGCGGCAGCCGGATGCCCACCTTGGCGTACGCGTACAGGGCCAGTCCGGAGCAGTCGAAGCCCTTGATGCTCGCGCCGCTCTTCCCGCTGGGCGAGCAGCAGATCCCGTACGACGGGCCCTTCGCGTTGCCGCCGCCCCAGGAATAGGGGACACCCCGCTGAGCGAGCGCGGCCTCGAGGACGGTGCGGACCTTGCCCGAGACGTTCCCCAGGCCCGGGCCGGTGGCGGCCGCTGTGTACTGGTCGATCCACCCGAGCACGTTCGCCACGTACTCGCCGGAATGGTTGTACTGATAGATCGCGGCCTCGAGCTGGGCCCGCTTGCTCAGGTCGCGCCCGTTCCCGCACAGGTAGATCGCGGCGCCGAGCGCCGCGTCGTCGGCGTTGTGCGGATCAGCGACCTGGTCACCGTTCGCGTCCTTGCCGACGCCGTCCCAGGTGGAGGGCAGGAACTGGAACGGGCCAACAGCACGCTCCCCACTGGCGGTGCCGTCCCAGCGGCCGCCGTCGGTGTCCGGGAAGGCCGTGGTGTTGCCGCCCGCCCCGGAACCGTTGAGCAGCACCCCGTAAATGCGCGGACGGATGTCCCCGTTGCTGGCGATGCCATGTCCGGAGGCGTGGTTGGACTCGACCTTGGCGATCCCGGCCAGGACCGGCCAGCGCATCCCCCGGCACTTCGGGACATGCGTGCCGACCTGCTGCACGGCCTTCTTGTACGCCATCAGCATCCGGGCCGGGATGTCCGCCGCGCTGCCGCCCTCGGCGATCCCGCCGTCGTCCTGCGCACCCGTCTGCAGCGCAACGTACGCGCTGATCGCGTTACCGACCGGGGCCGCGCAGCACACGGCGGCGAACATCAGCAGCGCGACCATGCATGCCCACCGCCTCACCCGCCGGCCGGGCCGCTTCACTCGCCCTCACCGTCCTCGTCGCGTCGCGGGGCCTGCTGCCGCTCCTGGCGCAGCCGTTCGGCCTCCGGGGCGGTACGTCGCATCAGCTCCCGCATCCGGGCTGCCGCCTCCTGGCGGGTGCGGCTGTCTGCACTGCCGCCTCCGGGGAGCACCGGTCCGCCAAGCCGGCTGCCGGAGCTCGGCCGCGGCGTAGGGCTGTCCCGGCGGGGGAGCGGCACGGGAGGCGGCCCCGGCTCAGGACCGGCAGCCGGCTGGGAAGGCCGCGCGGGGGCGGGCGGTGGTCCGCTTGACGGGCGGCTGGCGGGCGCACGTCCAGCGGAGGAGGCGCGTGATGCCGTCGTGGTGGGCAGGCGGCGGCCGGTGAACGGGCCGGTCCCGCCGCGGTCGTCGGTGTGCTCGCTCAGGACGCGTTCGACGTGCCGCCTCGTGTCTCCCCAGGCGTGGGCGTCCTCGCGGACGGTGTTGCCCCACACCCGTGCTTGCTGGCGGGCATCCTGCGAGTAGTTGGAGCCTCCCGCCCGGGCCCGGCGGACGTTCTCGGGCAGACCGTGGGTTGCCCCGTACACCATCCGGCCGCCGCGGTGCAGGATGCGGTAACCGCGGTAGCGGACCAGCCGGTTGTGAGCGCGCGTGGACAGTAGGGTGCGGTCCGCGTGCTGGTCGTGGAGCACCTCGCCCGTGCGGGCATCGACGACTTCACCGTCGTCGTTGCGGTAGCGGTCCGGCGGCCCGCCAGGCCGCCGTGGCCCCCGACCACCAGGGCCTGCGCCGCCGTCCGACGGTCCGCCCTCGTAGGGATCGCCGTCCGCGGTGGGCTTGCGCCACTTGGCCAACTTCTCGTGGTCGGGGCGGCGGCCGATCAGCAGCCAGTGCGCCCCCTTGGCCCCCAGGCGGGCGCCGGTCAGGCCGAGCCGTGCGCCCAGCCCGCCCGCGGCCGCCGCCGCGGTGAGGGGGGCCAGTCCTCGCCCGGCCTCGGCTCTCGCGTCGGCGAGCACCCGGCCGGTGTCCACCGGCATGCCTGCCCCGTCGAACATCGAGGTGAGCGCGCCCATCAGGCGCTGGCGGGTGCCGAGGATGGCGAACCGGCCTCCGCCGCCGGTGAAGGTGCGCAGACCGCCGCCGCCGTACCCGCCGAGCGCGGCGGGGGAGTTCATGGCGAGGGCGGCGCCGAGTTCGGAGGTGTCGCCGGGCAGGTGGGTGCCGCCGACCTTGGCGTACCGCATCCGCATCGCCATGCGACGCCCGAAGGAGGTGATGCCGGTCAGCAGGCGGCGGTGCCCGGCCGCGCCGGCGATCGCCAGCACATCGATCAGCAGAATGCGCTCGACCATCAGGTCGGGGCCGTTGGTGGTGGTGGCGTCCACGGCGATCCCGAAGAACGGCACGAACGCGCAGATACCGACCATGGCGAGGATCGCGATGCCCCAGATCGACAGCCACTTCCACACCGACTGCCGCGCCGGACCGGGAAGCATCCCGGCGATGAAGGCCAGCCCTCCGGCGGCCGCCGCGGCCGCGCCGATGCCCTGGGTGCCCAGCAGCACGATCGCGCTGGACAGCAGCGTGCCGCAGATGAAGAACGCCGCGACGAGCAGCAGTGCGGCGCCGCCGACCCGCCACCAGGTCGGCTTCTGCGCATAAGCGGCACACGCCTTGCCGACGGCCCCAGCGTCTTTGAGGTCCTCGAGGAACGCGGCGAACTGCTGGCCTTCCTCACTGAATTGCGCGCTGTCGATGTCCCCCAGCGACTGGCCCGGCGCGAGCCCCACGGCGGGCACATCTGCTGTCGGGCCCTCGGCGGCAGCACCGGGGTTGGCGTCGCGCTCGCAGTACTTCTTGGCGGGCCCTTTGATCAGGTCGCACGTGTCGTCGTCCTGGCCGCTGTCCCCGTCCTGATCTCCCGCCTTGTAGCCGCCGGTGATCCATTTCAGATGGACGGCATAGGCCTTGCGATCGGACTGTTTGGCCGGGTCCAAGATGCGGCCGTACTGCAAAAGCATGTACGGCTTGACGATCAGCGCATTGGTGATCGAGTCCTGCAGCGGACGAGCCACGTCTGTGGCGGCAACCGGCGCTGCAGCCTCCTCCTCGAGGCACTTGGCCTCCTGCACCCCGGCCATCCGATCGCACGGACCCAGGCTGGCGAGCTTGCCGCCCCAGTCGTATGAACTCACGCTCTCCTGCGCCACTTCGGCGGCCACCTGCTGAGTCTGCCCGAGCGGGCCGCTAGGGGCGAGCAGGTAGTCGGGGCGCACGAACGCGGACGCGGCGAACGCCGCGATCGTCAGGGTCAGGAAGATTTCGCCCAGACCGCGGCCGACCCGCCCCCGCACGATCATGAACCCGGCGAAGACAAACGCCCACGCCAGCAACAGCCCTTTCAGCCCCAGGGTGTCGACGACGACCGTCTCGTAGGCGTTGGAGACCCGCTGTGCCGGTTTGATGAGGATCTTCAGCAGCGGGAACCGGAACGCGAGCTCGATCGCCCACCCGGCCAAGCCGACCAGCAGCCGGATCACGGTGAACAGACCGGACAGGGCGAACGAGAGCGACTGCGCTTGGAAGCTGAAGATGGAACCGCCCTGGGCATTGAGCTCGTAGCCGTTGATCGGCACACCCTCGGAGGACGTGATGTTCAGCGGGGACAGGAGGTCTCCGGTCTCGCTGGTGCTGCTCGCCGCGTATACGACCTGGCTGTTGACCATCACGAACACGCCGGTGAGCAGCAGCAGAAGGGCAGCCGAGCGGAGCGTGGCGCGGTCTGGGCGGATCATTCAGGCCCGCCTTCGTGTCGTGGTGCTGCGGCGCCGCCAGATCACCAGGGCTGCCAGGCCTGCTCCGGCGGGCACCAGGCGCCATGCCGCATCGCCAAGGTCCTGGCGGGCGGCGGCAGGAGACGAGACCGAGGCGGCCGCCCCGCGCTCGCAGTACTTCTTGGCCGGTCCCACGATCACCTCGCAGGGATCCTGGCGAGGTGAAGAGGTCTCGGCGGTGAACGCGGCTCCGGTGCGCGGCCACCACGACTCGGGCAGGCTCGCCCCCACCACCAGGGCGACGACGGCGGCCGCGACGGTGATCACGGTCAGCGCGCTCGCCACGGCGGCCAGCCGCCTGGAGCGGGCGGAGGGGAAGGACGACGACGCAGTGGTGGGCATCAGGCGTATCCCCCCGGGTGTGCACCGACGCGCTCGCCGGGAGGATGTTCGGTCGCAGCGGGCGCAGGCTCCCTTGTGTGGCCTCCCGGGGTAGTGGTGATGGATGTGGCGATGCGCGCGATGCGGGGGATGACGGCCTTGATCCGGCCGGTGTTCTGGCGGGGGCAGGTCAGCAGGAACTCGCCCTCGCGGCCCTTCTGGCCGACCGGGGACAGGCCGGTGGTCACCAGCCGCAGGAGCTCCGGGTCGTCGGGGTCGAGGCCGATGAAGTCCAGGCCGCGGCGGGCGCGCTTGCGGTCTGCGGTGCGGGCGAGGGCCCGGTAGGCCATCAGACCGCGGTCCGGACCGAGCTCGGCGGCGTCGTGCGAGCCGGCCAGCAGTCCGGCACCGTGCTTGCGGCCGTCGTGGAGGATCTCGTGGACCAGCGCGGTCCCCTCCGCGGAGGAGGTGAGCCAGTACAACTCGTCCAGCACCACGGAGGTGAACCTGGCCGGGTCTTCGAACGCGGTCTGCCGGGCCAGGGCGGCGATCAGGTAGAGGACCGCCCGGCCGATCAACGCTTCCAAAGGCTGCTGGTGCAGGATCTCCGGGTTGACGAACGCTGCCTTCGGCGGCAGCTTCAGCCCGGCCGTCGTGATGACGATCATGTCGTGGGCGGTGGAAGCGTCCAGCCGCACCGGCGGCAGCGCCGGGTCGAACACCATCGCCGCCAACGAGTTGGTGGCAACCACACGGATCAGGCCGGCCAGGGTGGCGGCCGCGTCCTGCCGCCTGCCCGCCTCACCCGTGGCCATCTCCTCCAACACCTGAAGCACCCGATGCATGGACGGCTCAGGGCCAGCGGCAGCCTGCTCGACCGCGTGGTGCAGGACCTCGCCGTTCGTGCTCATCGGGCCGATGCCGAGCTGCAGCGTGAGATAGGACAGGGCGTAGTGGCGGCCCTCGGGGCCGGGAAACATGCGCAGCGGGTCGATGGACACTTCGGCCTGCGCGGCGTCGATGATCTGCACCCGGTCCTGCGCGGCGGTGCGGGCGAAGGTGGCCCACTCGCGTACGGGAGTGCGGTCGATGCAGATGGCGCAGCCGCCGCGCGCCCATACCGCCTCCGCGATCAGTTTCTGCAGGACGCTCTTGCCTGCTCCGAGGTCGCCGACGATGCCCATGGAGGCGGAGGCGTCCTGCTTGGGCGCATCCGCGACGTTGATCATGACGGGGCGGGTGGTGCCGCAGTCCAGATCGATGCCGAGGAACATCCCGTTCGGGTCGCCGACCTCGCCGAGGGTGAAGGCCCCGGACAGTGCCCAGTCCTCGCTGACCTGATGCTGGGTGAACTCCCGCACCACACCGGGCCGCACGGTGCCGGGCAGCCCGAGCGTGAACAGGGCTTCCTGCAGCCCGGCCGGACGCACCGCCCGGTAGTCCGCGCCGCTGAGCAGCGCGGCTAGGGCGCGGGCCCGGGAGTCGCAGACCGCGGCGGTTGGCCCCCACACCGTCAGCACGGTCACCGACTGCACCTCGACCTCCACCGAGGTACGCGACAGCCGCGCATCCAACTCGCCCAGATCACGGGCGGCCTCACTCAGCGAGGCGGGCATGCCAGTGGGGCGGGCGTCGTACTGGTCGGCCTGGTCGATGAGTTCGTTCTTCTTGCGCTGCACCTGCGCCCGCGCCTTCTCCGCCGGCACCAAGGTGAGGTCGACGGTGTAGTCGACCGGGAAGTCCAGGGACTCGAGTTGGGCGAAGAGGTCGGCGGCGTCCTGGCTGACTGCGGGCGGGCATTCGGCCAGCGCCAGGTGGGCCTGGTAGCCCACTCCGGCGTCGGATTCGACCTGTAGCCAGCGCCGCCCCAGCGGTGAGCCACTGTTGATCCGCCACCAGGCCGTGCGGCCCGAGCGGGTGATGTGGCCTGCGTTCTTGAGGTCGCCGGCGTCGTCCAGGCCGGGGTCGATGCCGCCTTCCTGTAGGCGGACCTGGCCGAGGTCGGCGTAGCTGGGGGAGCGCAGTACCCCGTCCCGCAGCTGTCCGCCGTACAGGTCGCTGTCTTCTGCCTCCGCCAGGAGCGGTTCGGCAGCGCCGCGGTGCAGGGCGTGCTGGATCATCCACACGATCTCCGCCGGGCGGGCGGGGCGGAACGCGATGCCGCCGGCGAGCGTGGCCTCGACCCGGGCGGCCTGCTCGCGATACGCCTGCACCTCGCGGCGGGCGATGGGGCCGGGGCGCATGCCGAGCAGGGGAGCCAGCTCTGCCCAGGCCGAGCCGAGCGACGCCGCCACCTGGAGCCCGGTGGTCTCGCTCTGCAGTGGCACGGCCAGCCACAGGGTGCGGCGGTGCATCTCCTGGTCGTCCAGGAGATCCAAAGTGGCCTCGACGTTCTCCACCCACGGGTGCTCCGTGCCCGGCGTGGTGTCGGCGGGCTCGATGCCGTCGATCATCTTCAGGGCGATCTCGCCGGGATCGACCTGCGCGGCAAGCCCGAACAGCCGCGGTGCCCCGGACAGCGACCGCACCATGTGGGTGATCTTGGCGAGTTGTTCGTCGCGGACCGCGGCGGGCACATAGGTGCCCTGGACGCTCTCCTCGACCTGGCCGCGCGCATCCGGGCCCGGGTGCAGGCGGTAGATCGCCCACACGCTGCCCTGCGTCGACCACACCAGGTGCCCGGCGATATGACGGAATGGCACCCTCATCGCGCACCCCCGCTCTGCCCGGCACGATTGAGTAGTTGCTGGACCCCCGACACCGGCCCCACCCCTGCTGCCACGGGAGCAACCGGCTTTGTGCGGCGGGGCATCGACGCGCGGGCACCGGCCGGCCGCGAAGCTGGACGAACCGATGGGGCGGGCGGAGCAGGGTGGGGGACGTCCTCGATGGTGAAACCCCCGAGCAGGGGGCGGGCAGCACGGTCGCGGGCGGCCCGCCCGCCGATGCGGCCTCCCTGCGGCTGCCACCCCAGCAGCACCCAGCCCAGCGCCGCCTGCATCGGGGCACGCCCCCGGATCCTGGGGCGGCGGACCACCCAGATCGCCAGCAGCCAGGCCACCAGCGGGACGGGCCCCATCCATGACCACCAGCCGATGGTCTTGATGAGCAGGAAGCCGCCGACGACGGCGACCGCGATCTGCGCGGGTGTGTACGGACCCAGCGGGATCTTCCAGTCGGCGACCTTCCCCAGCACCCACGGATGGCGGCGCGCGGTGGTGTAGAAGCGGCCCACCCGCCCGGTGGCGGCGGTCACAGCCAGCCCCCTGCGCCGGGCGCGTGCACGCGGGAGACGGGGAGCTCGGAGCGGACCGTGCCGGGGACGGCGGGTGCGCCCTGGGAGGGGTTGTTGACCTCGTCCTCGAACATGTCCGCGAGCGAGTCGCGGGAGTTGTAGAGCCCCAGCGCGACGATCATCAGGAGAAGGGCGCCGATCCCCGCCTTCAGCGAGAACTTCTGGATCATGATGATGACGACCAGGACGAGCAGACCGGCCTGCAGACCTTTGGTCGCCCAGTCCTGGAACATGGTGATCCACGCGTCGCCGAGATCGTCCAGCTTCCCCGCGAGCATCTGGCCGTGCACGGCAGTCACCGGGCACCCCCGCCCTGAGCGGTGCCCGACTCCAGTGCGGACACTTCCCACCGGCCGGAGCGGGCGGTGAGCGTGAGCTCGTACGCCAGCGGCCACCGCCCGCCGTTGTCCCGTGCCTCCGCCTGGACCATCACCCCAACCCGTGTCCCGTCCGTGGGGACGGATTCGGCGGCCAGGAGCTGCTCGACCGTGACGGACTTGTACGGCGCGGGGGAGACCGGTGACAGGCGAACCCCGGGGGCGAGGTAGCGGTCGACCTCCCCGGCACCGGTCAGATAGGCGGCCAGAAACTCCCCGACGGCGGAGGGAAGGTCACCGTTGGCCGGCACCGTCACTGTGTATGGCGACGGCGGCACCTCGAGGCGCGGCGGGGACGCCACCACCGCAGGGGCCCCGGAGACCGTGAACGAGGATCCTGCGCGATCGGCGAGGACCGGCACCGCGAAGTAGCGCACCCGTCCGTCGGCGTACTGCGCAGCCAGCGTCACCGACCACGCGTGGTCGGTCTGCTGCGCACTGCGCACCGCCACGACCGACTCGGGCGCGGGCTGCGCAGTCGCCGTCTCGGGGAGATCAACGTGGGGGGCCATCGACTGCGCAAGCCGGGCCTGCGCAGTGCTCTCGTCTCCTGCGTGGCTGCGCAGCCACGCGGTGAGGAACACCGTGGCGTAGCCGGACGGGTTGCCTGGCGCGGCCGTTTTCACGGTGGCCGGCTTGGTCGCGGGGGCCGCACGGACCACGGTCGCGGGGCTGGCCACGGCGACGGCCAGTGCGACGGGCCCGGCCGCCATCACGGCCCACACGCTCAGCCGGGTCAGGCGGACCCGGCGCCGCATCTGCTGCAGCCGGGCCCCCGCAGCGGTCGCAGGAACAGCCTGCTCCTGCGCTGCCTGCTTGGCACGAGACATTCCGAACTCCCAGGTCAGAACCAGTCGTTGCTTCTGACTCGAGACAACCCGCTGCCCCAGACCACACCGCAGACCACGAAGGCCAGACCACGATTACGAAAGGGACACAAACCCGTGGTACGGCCTGTGGTACGCCCAGACCACGAGCCGCACCACGACATTTCGACACCCCGCGACGCCCTGTCTCCAGGGGGAACTTCACGCGGTTCCTCGGACGGCAGATGCGTACTGCGCAGCCGTCTGAAGCGGTCGGGCAAGCAGTGGCGCGTCCCTCTACCGGCCGGGCTGCGCAGTCACCGCACAAGCCGGTTGCGCAGGATCGCGCGCCGGTGCGCAGGGTGCCGACAAAGGCTGCGCAGTCGGCTGCGCAGGACGCGGGCCGCGCTGCGCAGTCGGCTGCACAAGCCGATTGCGCAGGAGGCCGGAAAGGCTGCGCAGTCGGTCGTGCGCCCCGATTGCGCAGCAGCGCCGGGATGCGTGGTACGGCCAGACCATGGGCGTACCAAGCCCGTCCACAGCGCAAGTTGTCGGATCGTGACCGTTGGTCGGGGCTCATGGTCGGCCTTCTGGTCTGGGGTGCCAGATGAGCTGACGGCATGGACATCGCCCACGTCTATTCAATCGACGCAGCTGTTCGCTCCGCCCGCTCAGGCATGCCGCAGAGCATCGACGGCCGCAGGCTCATGGCGCGTCAGGGATCGCGATGAGCCGCCTCGGAGCGGGGATCCGCCGCGGCGTGATGGCAGGAGATCAGTTCACTCAGATTGCCCACGGTCTCTTCCGCGATGAGCGGCTGTCGTTCAAAGCGAAGGGCATCTTCGGCTCGATCAGTACCCACCGGACCGGGTGGCAGGTGACCGTCGCCGATCTCATGCGGGCCGGGCGCGACGGGCGGGACGCGATACGGGCCGGCCTGAGCGAGCTGCAGACCCACGGCTACCTCGTGCGCGAACAGCTACGGCGTGACGACGGCACCCTCGGCGACTTCGTCTTCTCCATCACCGACCGCCCCGCGACCGGCGACACCCGCCTTCCACAGCCCGTCGCGGCGCTCCCTTCTGCCTCGGCACACCGTCTCGACGGCGGGGCGGGGATCCGCCGGGGGGTGATGGCAGCGGATCAGTTCACCCAGATCGCCAACGGTCTCTTCCGCGATGAGCGGCTGTCGTTCAAGGCGAAGGGGCTGTTCGGTCTGATCAGCACGCACCGGGACGGCTGGCTGGTGACGGTCGCGGACCTGACGCGCCGCGGCCGCGACGGAGTAGCCGCGGTGAAAAGCGGCCTCCAGGAGCTGGAGAAGCACGGCTTCCTGCGCCGGGAACAGACCCGCAACCACGACGGCACCCTCGGTACCGTCGCGTACTTCATCACGGACCTGCCGAGCCTGGAAAACCGCAGGTCGCAACCGGTGACGGGTTTTCCGCCAGCGGATTACCCGGCGCCGGGTAATCGCCCCCTTAAGAACACCAACAGAAAGAACACCACTCAGCAGAACACCAGCCCCCTCCGTCCGTGCGAGCGCGGCGACACCGCGCACACCTCCATCGGGACACCAGCCGCGGACGCGACCGCCCCCGTACCGCCGGCGGACGAACTCCATCCCGGCATCCAACTGCTCCTCGAACTTGCGGCAGCCCGGCCCGAACTGCTGCTGACCGGGCAGGCGCTGACCGATCAAGGCCGCGTCGTCACGGTGATGCTGGAGTCCGGCTGGAGCCGCGAGCAGCTGCTCCACATCGTCGCCGCCCGGCCCCTGCCCCACCCGGTGCGCACCTCCGTCGGCGCGATCATCGCTGCCCGCCTGCGAGCCGCCCAGGCCTACCCTCCGCCCGCCCTCGCGGCCGACCACCACGACGAGCCCGTCTGGGACGACCGGCAGCCGCCTGCGGCCAACTCCACGGCCGCGCGCACGGTGGGCGAGGCCCTCACCTACCGCGCCCTGGTCGAATGCACCGGCTGCGGCGTACCCGCCACCGCCCCCGGCGAGGACCTCTGCCCGACCTGCCTCGGCTGGCCACCGTGCCGCACCTGCCCCGGCCCCACTCCCCGCCGCGCCCACCCCGACAGCGACGGCCGCTGCACGACGTGCGGCTCCGTTGCGGCCGATCCGATGGAAGGAAGCATCCTGTGACGGACACCCGCCGCACCCGGCCGCCGACCGCGACCGCGCATTACGAGCGCCCCTTCGCCCGCGCCCGGGGCGGTGAGACAGGGAACGTCGCTTGGCCGAACTCGGCCACGACCTGCGCTGGGATGCGGCCCGTCTCCTCCGAAGCCAGGACACCCGCTCCGCCTCGGCCCGTCTCATCGCCAACGAGCGGCTGATACTCCAACTCGCCCAGCAGGTAGCCCAGATGCGCTGCGCCTCCAAGCACGGAGCGGCCAGCACCGACCAGAGCCGTCAGTTCGACCCGCTGCCCGGCCCGTACCCGCCGGGCGCTGGGCCGATGACATCCGCGCCGCCTCACCACATCCACGACGCCACGTCACTGGAAGGGACCTTCCTCATGCCCGAGCCCGACCCCAGCCCGGCCCGCAACCGGGACGTGTACCTGCTCTTCGCGCACGCGCCGTACTACCCCGGCCCCGGAACCCAGGAGATCAACACCACCGTCGTCGCTGCCGACTCGCTGCTCCACCCGCAGGTGTGCCAGCCCGACGGCGCCCGGATCCACGATCTACTGACCCAAGGACGCCAGCCCGGCGAGATCATTCCGCTGTCAACCCTCACCCACGAACTGGGCGGAGGCGCCGACTGGCCGGCCGTCGGTGACTGGGAGCGCGTCACCACCGACCTGTTGCAGCTCGTCCACTTGGGGAACTGCGATGCCCTCAGTCTCGGCCTGCCCGAGATCGCGCGCGCCCTCCTCTGCAGCGGTCCGCACAGCCATGTGCGCGCCTTCGATGCCGCAGCTGGCAAGCTCATCGCCTACGGACCCGACGAACGGGACGCCACGCTGGCTGAGGTCGGAGCGTTCCTTGCCGGCCTCGTGGCCGAACAGGACCTGTGGCCCGGCGACGGCCTGCTCGCGCCGCTCGCCCGACGTCCGTGATCCGGCCGCAACCCGGGTAGACACGGACACCCGTCCAGAGCCTATGAATACTCCCCCCTCTGGGCTGTGACTGCCCTTCAGGAAGCTCCGAAGGCACCACTGACCTCGCAGATGACGCAGCCCCCTGGCCCCTAGCTTGCCGCCCATCGTGCCCACTGCCGCTTCGCCAAGCAGGCGGGCTGGGGGCCTGACATGCTTCGGGCCATGGAGTCCCGGACAACTCCCGCCGAAGAGCCCGCGGAGGGGCGGGCCTCCGCAGGATGCGACGCGCCTGCGTGTCCGAGGGATGATCCGCTCTGGAAGCTGACCCCTGGTTCAATTAGGCAGCCCACGAAACGTTTGTCACGGCGCCGTTGTCCGTGACCGCACATGAACTGCCCTTGGTTTCCCGAGGCCCGTTCAGTGAGTGGACTCCCGCCGTCATCGTTGCCGTCGCCATTGCCGCGACGATGCGCTGGCCAGTCACCGCGGATCTCCGGAAGGCAGCCCCTCACCCGGCGCAGGGCAACGCTTGCCCTGGGGGAGAGTACTCTCTGCCCGGGGCAAGCATTGGTGCTCAGCTGGCGGCGTTCTCGAGGTCGCGTTCCGGGGCCGCCTCCAGCGCGGAGGTGTTCTTGTTGTCGGCGAGGGCCGCGAGGTGCCGTTCGGCGTCGAGGGCGGCCTGGCAGCCGCTGGCGGCGGCGGTGATGGCCTGGCGGTAGGTGTGGTCGACGACGTCGCCGGCGGCGAAGACGCCGGGCAGGTTCGTACGCGTTGAGGGCGCGTCGACCTTCAGGTAGCCCTGGTCGTCCAGGTCCAGCTGGCCCTTGAACAGGTCGGTGCGAGGGTCGTGGCCGATCGCGATGAACAGGCCGGTCACGTCTAGGTCGCGGGTGGCGCCGGTGAACACGTCGCGCAGCACTACTCCGGCGAGCTTGCTGTCCGCTTCCTTGATCTCGGCGATCTCGCTGTCGAAGGCGAAGGAGATCTTGTCGTCGGCGAAGGCGCGGTTCTGCATGACCTGGGAGGCACGCAGGGTGGAGCGGCGGTGCACGACGGTCACGGAGCGGGCGAAGCGGGTGAGGAAGGTGGCCTCTTCCATGGCAGTGTCGCCGCCGCCGACCACGACGATGTCGCGGTCGCGGAAGAAGAAGCCGTCGCAGGTGGCGCACCAGGACACGCCCCGGCCGGAGAGCTCGTCCTCCTTCGGCAGGCCGAGCTTGCGGTAGCCGGAGCCGGTGGCGACGATCACGGTCTTCGCGCGGTGCACGGTGCCCGCGGTGTCGGTGACGGTCTTGATATCGCCGGTGAGGTCGACGTCGACGATGTCGTCGTCGATCATCTCGGCGCCGAAGCGCTCCGCCTGGGCGCGCATGTTCTCCATGAGGACCGGGCCGTCGATGCCCTCGGGGAAGCCGGGGAAGTTCTCGACCTCGGTGGTCGTGGTGAGCGCGCCGCCTACGAAGATGGCGCCGCCGAAGACGAGGGGCTTGAGTTCGGCGCGGGCGGTGTAGAGGGCGGCGGTGTATCCGGCGGGGCCGGAGCCGATGACGATGACGTCACGCACGCCGTCACTGTAGGTAGCGCTCACGCTGCTCACGCCTCCTGCTTGGCGTCGATCTCGGCGATCAGGGCCTCGATGCGGGTCTTGATTTCGTCGCGGATGGGGCGCACCGAGGCGACGCCCTTGCCCGCCGGGTCCTCGAGCGCCCAGTCGAGGTACTTCTTGCCGGGGAAAATCGGGCAGGCGTCGCCGCAGCCCATCGTGATGACGTAATCGGATGCCTGGACGGCCTCGGTGGTCAGGATCTTCGGCTTGGCGTCGGCGATGTCGACGCCGACTTCCTTCATCGCCTCGACCGCCGCGGGATTGACCTGGTCACCAGGGATCGATCCGGCGGAGCGGACCTCGATCCGGTCACCCGCGAGGTGGTTGAGGAATCCGGCGGCCATCTGCGAGCGGCCGGCGTTGTGGACGCAGACGAACAGCACGGAGGCGAGCGGGCTGGAGGACATCGGTTCTTCCTTCACGACGTGGTGGAGCGTTGATGCGGGTACGGGTCAGGTGTTCGGCAGCGAGTCGAGCAGTTCGGTGATGTGGGCGTCGATCTCGTCGCGGATGTCGCGGACGACGGCGATCGGGGCGCCCCCGGGGTCGGCGACGGGCCAGTCGAGGTAGCGGCGGCCTGGCACGACGGGGCACGCGTCGCCGCATCCCATGGTGATGACGATGTCGGCGGCCTGCACCACTTCATCCGTCAGGGGCTTGGGGAATGCGTCGGCGGCTTGGACTCCGGCCTCGGTCAGGGCCTGCATGACAGCGGGGTTGATGGTCTCGGCAGGGTGCGTACCCGCGGAGGAGACGACGACGTGGCCCGCTGCGCGGTGGGCCAGCAGGGCTGCGGCCATCTGCGAGCGGCCGGCGTTGTGGCTGCACACGAACAGCACCCTGGGCAGGCCTGTCCCCGGTGCTTCCGCGATGTGCGCGAGCGCGTCTAGGCGTTCAGCGGCCAGGTGTTCGGCGAGGACAACGAGGTGGGTGCGGATCCGCGCGGTCTCAGCGAGCCGGGCGTAGGAGTCGACGATGAGGCCCTGGATGGTCTCCGCCGAGAACTGGCCTCGGTAGCGGATGGCGAGACGAGCCGCTCCGGTCGCGAGCCGGTCATCCGGCAGGACGGGAGGCGGGGACGAAGCCATGTAGGGCCCCCTTCGCATGGGGTTGCGGGTCCCATAGGTCAGCCCGGGCTGGTATCAGCCCGGCGTGATGTGACAGTATCAGTCCATGCTGACGTCAGTCGACACTGATCTGATCCGGGTTCTGGCCGATCCGCTCAGGCTTCACATCGTGACCCTGCTCGCCCGCGAGACGCTGTGCGCCACCCACCTGATCGAGGAGACCGGTGCCAAGCAGACCAACCTCTCCAACCACCTGAGAGTGCTGCGTGAGGCGGGGGTCGTCGATACGGAGCCCTGCGGGCGCTTCACCTACTACAAGCTCAAGCCCGACGTCATCGCCTCGCTCGCCGGCCAGTTCGCCGACCTGGCCGAGTCCGCCCGAAATGCCGCAGACAACAAGAGGGCCTGTCCGTGACCCGCACTGAAGCAACCGCGACCACCGAGGAGGCCTCGGTCGTCGCGAAGCTGTCGACGCTCGACCGCTTCCTCGCCGTCTGGATCATCGCCGCCATGGCCCTCGGCCTCGGCCTGGGCCGCGCCATCCCCGGCCTGAACGACGCCCTGGCCAAGGTCGAGATCGGTGGGATCTCCCTGCCCATCGCCGTCGGCCTGCTGATCATGATGTATCCGGTCCTGGCCAAGGTCCGTTACGACAAGCTCGACGCTGTCACCGGCGACCGCAAGCTGATGATCTCGTCGCTGGTCATCAACTGGGTCCTTGGCCCCGCGATCATGTTCGCGCTGGCCTGGATCTTCCTGCCGGACCTGCCCGAGTACCGCACCGGGCTGATCATCGTCGGCCTGGCCCGCTGCATCGCCATGGTCATCATCTGGAACGACCTCGCCTGCGGCGACCGTGAAGCGGCCGCCGTCCTGGTGGCCCTCAACTCGGTGTTCCAGGTGATCGCGTTCGGTCTGCTGGGCTGGTTGTACCTCGACCTGCTGCCGGGCTGGCTCGGTCTGGGCGACGGGGAGCACCTCGACATCTCCATGTGGAAGATCGCCCTGAACGTCGTCATCTTCCTCGGCATCCCGCTCCTGGCCGGCTTCCTCACCCGCCGCCTGGGTGAGAAGAAGATGGGCCGAGAGTCCTACGAGTCGAAGTTCCTGCCCAAGATCGGCCCGTGGGCTCTCTACGGGCTGCTGTTCACGATCGTCATCCTCTTCGCCCTGCAAGGGAAGACGATCACCTCCCAGCCGCTGGACGTCGCCCGCATCGCACTGCCGCTGCTCGTGTACTTCGCGGTCATGTGGTTCGGCACCTTCGCGCTCGGCAAGGCCATCGGCCTGGCGTATGACCGCACGGCGACGCTCGCATTCACTGCGGCCGGCAACAACTTCGAGCTGGCCATCGCGGTCGCCATCGCCACCTTCGGCGTCACCTCCGGCCAGGCCCTGTCCGGCGTGGTCGGTCCGCTGATCGAGGTCCCGGTCCTGGTCGCGCTCGTCTACGTGTCGCTGGCCTGGCGCAAGAAGTTCACCACGTCTGAACTGACCACTGCGGGGGGAGCCCGCTGATGCACTGCCTTGACTGCCGCACGCAGCAAGCGGTGAGCACGGCAGTAGGGATCTGCCGCGACTGCGGTGCCGCCGTCTGTGAAGTGCACGCTCAGGTGACGGCGAGCCAGGTCCGGCGCGGAGTGCTGCTCGCTGCTGCGCACCAGCCCCCGGACCGTACGGTGTGCTGCGCCACGTTTGCGACGGAGCGGGCCGCATGACGCAGCATGCCGACGTGGTGGTGATCGGCGGCGGACAGGCCGGGCTCGCCGCCGGCTACCACCTGCGCCGCCACAAGCTCGACTTCGTCATCCTCGACGCCCAACCCACACCGGGCGGAGCCTGGCGCCGCACCTGGGACTCGCTGCACCTGTTCTCCCCTGCAGCATTCTCCTCACTGCCCGGCCGGCTCATGCCCGCCCAGGCGGGCCAGGAGTACCCGGACGCCGGACACGTCGTGGACTACCTGGCCGACTACGAGCAGCGCTATGACCTGCCCGTCCAGCGCCCGGTCAAGGTGAGCGCGGTGCGGCCCGACGCCGGGCGGCTGCGGGTGGAGAGCGACATGGGTGTCTGGACGGCGGGCGCGGTCGTGTCGGCAACCGGCACCTGGTGGCGCCCCTTCCTGCCCGCCGTCCCCGGCCGCGAGGTGTTCGCAGGCCGTCAGCTGCACACCACCGGCTACCGGCGCCCCGCCGACTTCACCGGCCAGCGGGTCGTCGTGGTCGGCGGAGGGAACTCCGGCGCCCAGATCGCCGCCGACCTCGCCGTCCACGACGGTGTCGACCTGACCTGGGTCACCCAGCGCCCGCCCCGCTATCTGGCCGACGACATCGACGGCCGCGCCCTCTTCGACGCCGCCACCGCCCGCCGCCGCGCCCTGGACGAAGGCACGGCCGATACCGGCGGTGTGGCCTCGCTCGGCGACATCGTCGCCGTACCGCCGGTCCGCGCCGCACGGGATGCGGGGCTGCTGAAGGCCCAGCCGATGTTCGACCGGCTCACCAACAGTGGGGTGGTGTGGGCCGACGGGACGTCGGCTCCCGCGGACGCGGTGATCTGGTGCACGGGCTTTCGGCCCGCCCTGTCCCACCTGGCCCCGCTGGGCCTGCGCGGGACCCGCGGGCACATTGTCACCGAGGGCACGCGCGCGATCGGCGAGCCGCGGCTGCACCTGCTCGGCTACGGCGACTGGACCGGGCCCGCTTCGGCCACCCTGATCGGAGTCGGACGCCCGGCCCGGGAGGCCGCCGCGCAGATCGCAGCCTTCCTGTCCTGACCACAGGCGCCACGCCCCTGCGGGTTGGCGGCGCAGCCGGGACAAGACGTGGCTGACGTCGCGGCCAACCCCGCGCAGGGTCTGGGCGGGAGCGGCGGGGCCGCACTTGTGCCATGGTGCCGTGCCGTAATGACTGACCTGTGCCGTCAGCGGGGCCCGGCGGTCGTGTTGGCACCTCGTCAGGGCCGCGGACGTTCACTGTTCAGGCCCGCGGCCGGCAGTGCAAGGACGGGCGCCGGTGCTCCGGCTGAGTGCCACACCGCGGCTCGAAGGAGCGGTCAGCCGCATGCGGCGCGGGGTACGGGGTCCAGGATGGAGCGGATTCGCTTCAGCCCGTCGTGGTTGACGGAGTACCAGGCCCAGGTGCCGCGGCGCTCCCGGTCCAGCAGCCCCACCTCGGTCATGATTTTGAGGTGGTGGCTGACGGTGGACTGGCGCAGTCCCAGGCTGCCAGCCAGGTCGCATACGCAGGCTTCGCCGTTGGGGGCCTGCTCCAGCAGTCGGAACAACTGCAATCGGGTCGGATCGGCGATGGACTTGAGTATCGCGGACAGCTGTTCGGCCTCCGTGCGGTCCAGGGGCTTGCACTCCAGCCCCGGTCCGCACGAGCCGTTTTCGAGGAAACCGTCCTGCGACGCCTGCAGCTCTATGAGAGTCACGGTTCAACCATAAACGCCGAGTGATCACTCGTGTGCGATCAAAAATGGACGTACTACGAATCCGTCTGCTCTCGGGCCGCCACGGCGCCGGCGCCCTGACGGCCGCGGCCGACGACCGGATGCTGCCGCAAAGCGACGCTGCAAGAGCATTGGCGTGGCCGACTCCGGTTCCGGTCAGTCTGGCGGTGCCTGCCTCAGCGGGATGCGACAGGGCGACGAGCGTGGTGTTCCAGCGGCACGCACGGCAGCGCTGTGATGGTAGCGGGGCAACACGGCGTGGCCGGATGTGTGTCCGGCTCCGCTCAGTCCCAAGTTCCAGCCGCACTGGGCACGGTAGAGCCGCGGCGGGCAGCGGGAGCCCAGGGCGACGACGGCACGGTCGGCCGTCCGGACCAGGAAGGTGTGCCGCCAGGCTGAATGGCGGGGACGGCCAGGCGGCCAGGCAGTGAACGCGATCGACTCCGGTCAATCGGCGCATCCGGGTTCCGCTCTGCTCTTGGCAGGTGATTAGATAACTGTCAACATAGAGGCATGTCTAAGTTGGCTTCAGGCCCTGCCGTGCTGGCTGCCACCACGTCGTTGCAGTGCTGCCAGCCGTTGGGGCGAGAGGAACTCTCCGCGGCCGACGCGGAGAAGATCGCCGCCATGTTCAAGGCACTGTCCGACCCGGTCCGGCTGAGGCTGTTCTCCAGGATTGCCGCACAGCCCGACGGTGAGGCCTGCGTCTGCGATATCCAGGACGTCGGCGTCTCCCAGCCCACTGTCAGCCACCATCTTCGCAAACTGCGCGAAGCGGGACTGCTGGAGTCGGAGCGGCGCGCCAGCTGGGTGTACTACCGGGTGGCCCCCGGCGTGCTGGCCGCCATGGCCGGCCTTCTGTCGCAGGCCGTCTGAGCCTCCCGCACCGGTCGGTGGCCCGGTGCACAGTGGGCACCGGGACCGTGGGCGTGCCTCGCCCATCTACATCTCCCCAGAGGGACGCTGGGGTGAGGAGACGACATGGACCACCACGGGCCGGAGGCCGAATGCCAGGGCGAGTGCCTGCAGCTCAGCGAAGCGGACACTGCCTGGTGGTCGAGCGTGTTCAAAACGCTCGGCGATCCCGTTCGTCTCCAGTTGCTCGTCCGCCTGGCCGCGTTGAAAGGGGCCGAGGTCCCGGTGCACGAACTGTGTGACGTGCAGGTGTCCGCGTCGACGGTCAGCCACCATCTCAAACGGCTGCGCTGCATGGGACTGATCGAGAGCCGCCGCGACGGACGCATCATCTACTACCGCCTCGGACACGGGGTCCGCGCGGTGTTGCTGCAGATCCTGCACCAAAGCCAGCGGGCACAAGCGCCCTGAAGAGCGGCCCCCAGGCCCACGGCAGTCCTTCGACCCTGTGCCGCTTTGATACGCGATCGCAGCCAGGGCCGAAGAAACCAGGGACAGCAGACGTTTCCGTGCCCTCCCCTCAGCAGGCAGGGTGGGTCAGGAGACTGGGGCGGGGGATGCCGTCACCGGCTGGTCCAGGTGCACGGTCGTGTCGCACAGGCGCTCCACCTGCGCCGGGTCGTGGGAGACGAGCAGGACAGCGCGTCGGCCGTGCAGCGCTGCGATGGACTGCTCGACGGTGTCCCTGCTGCGTTCGTCGAGCGCGCTGGTCGGCTCGTCGAGGAGTAGTCCGGCTGGTTCCAGTGCCAGAGCGCGCGCCAGACACAGTCGCTGGCGCTGTCCTGCGGACAGGTTCGCGGCCGGTGAATCGAGTCGGTCGGCGACTTCTTTCCACAGCCCGGCTTCGTGCAGCGCTTGTTCGGCTCGTTCCCGGAGCACTTCCCGGGAGGCCCGCAGGACGTGGCGCAGGCCGAACAGGGCGTTGTCGAGGATGCTGCCGCCGAACACGACGGGTGTCTGCGGAACGAGGACGATCTTGGCCCTGAGGTCGGCGTCTCCCTTGCCGGGCGCGATCGTCCGGTCCAGCACCTGCAGGTCGCCCTCGCGGGTCAGCCCGCGGGGGAGCAGGTCCACCAGGGCGCGCAGGACGGTCGACTTGCCTGCGCCCGAGGGTCCGCACAGTCCGGTGGTGGATCCGTGCTCGAGTCTGAAGGAGATGGGCCCGACGAGGGTCTTGTCGCGGCTGTGTACGCGTAGCTGGCGCACGGTGATTACGCTGTCCATCGCTCTCCTTCGAAGCGGTTGCGCAGCCAGACCGCCGCGCTGAGGAGTACTGCAGTGATCAGGACCAGCACCATGGCGCTTCCCCATGCCTGGCTGACGGCCTGCGGGTCGCCCGAGTCCTGGGAGAGAGTGAAGATGTGGGTCGGCAGTGCCTGCACCGGGGATTCCACGATGCCGCTCGGCACGGTGGGAGCGCCGAAGAAGACCGTGGCGGTGAACAGCAGCGGAGCGGTTTCACCCGCTGCGCGGGCCAGGCCCAAAAGCAGGCCGGTGACCGTCGCAGGCCAGGTGTAGGGGACGATGACGGACCGGATGTACTGCGCCCGGGTCAGCCCCAGCGCCATGGCGCTCTCGGTGAGCTCGGTCGGCAGGCTCCGCACGCGGGCTGATGTGGTCAGAGCGATCACCGGTATGACGACCGGCACCAGGACGATGGCGCCGGCCAGCCAGGATCGGCCCCATCCCATGGTGGTGGACAAGATGACGAATCCGGCCAGCCCCAGCAGGATCGTCGGCGCTCCGCCCAGGACCACCGTCAGGGTCTGCAGCAGACGCGCCGTGCGCTCGGATGCGTGGACGCCGATCAGGATGCCGGCGCCGAAGCCGAGCGGCAGAGCCAGTACGCCGGTGGTGACGGTGAGCAGCATGGTGCCGACGATCTGGTCGCGTACGCCGCCGCCGGCTGCGCCTGTTGCTCCGGTGAACCAGAAGGACGGGTTGAACGCGGCGCTGCCGCGTGTCGCCAGGACGGCGATCATCCCGACCAAAAGAGCGCTGGGCAGCAGCAAGGCCCCCAGCCGCACGGCCGTCATCAGACGGTCTCGCTGCACCCGCAGCCGCGGCGTGCTGCGGTAGCGGGCGGTCTGCTTGCTGGTGGGGCGCTGGCGCCGTTCCCGGGTGCCCCAGATCGTCACCGCGGCCACCAGCGCCAGCAGGACCAGGCCCAGGCCGCACAGCGCAGCGAAGTAGGGGCCGGAGGTTCCGGCCAGGACCGGCTCCGGACCGGCGAGTTTCGTCGTCAGTGTCTGTCCGGGGTGGACCAGCGAGTCTACGAACTCGCCGAAGCTGGTGGGTAAATGGCCGTCGGCCCGGCCCACGACCAGGAACACCGCGATGGCTTCACCCAGGGCGCGCGCAAGGCCGAGCAGAACGGCTGCCCGCATGCCCGAGCGTGCGAGGGGCAGCACCGACGAGCGGATGACTTCACGGCGGGTCAGCCCGAGCGCGAAGGCGGCTTCGCGGTAGCGGTCGGGCACGGCGGCCAGCGCGTCGACACTGACCGCCACGATCGTCGGAGTGATCATGACGGCGAGGACGATGCCGGCAGCCGCGAGACTGTCCCCGCCCGGTACGCCTGCCATCTTCGCGATGAGCGGACGGACGGCCATGATGCCGATGAGGCCGTAGACGATGGACGGGACGGCAGCGAGCAGCTCGACGCACATCCGCAACGGCCGCGCTATCCGGGCGGGGAGATACTCCGACAGGGCGAGAGCCGCTGCCCAGCCGACAGGCACCGCGAGGGCGAGTGCCAGGGCGCACACGACGGCGGTGCCGTAGATCATCGCCAGGCCGCCGAACAGGGAGTTGGGCGGGCTCCACGCCGCTTCGGTCAGCAGGTCCAGCCAGTCGACATGGCCGCTGCTCACCCCCGCCCCGAGATACCCCGCGACGGTCAGGAGCAGCCCTGCCACAGCGAACGCCCCGGCGTACACCCAGCCCCAGACCCACCTTGAGCGTCGTGGGCGGATGTCCTGCTTGGGGGTGACGGGTTTTCGCGCCAGTGTTTCGGTGGCCATCGGCTACTTCCCGATCTGCTTGAGCGTCAGGTAGCCGTGTTTGGTCATCAGTGCCTGGCCCTTGGCGGACAGGACATAGTCGATGAACGTCTTCGATGTCCCCTTCGGCTCACCGTCTGTGATCAAGAACAGGGGCCGGGACATGGGGTACTTGCTGGAGGCGATGTTCTCGGAGGTCGGTGCGATGCCGTCCAGTGTCACCGCGGCCAGCTTGTCGCGTCCTTCGATGAAGCTCGTGGACAGCGGCGCCACCGCGCCGGGCGTGGACTCGAGCTTGTTGCGGGTCTCGAGGTTGCCGCCCACGATGGCGAAGTTGTCCGAATTCGGGGGCGGCGGGGCCTTCTTGTCACCGTAGATGTACTTGTCGAGCACTTCCCGCGTGCCCCGTCCGGGTTCCTTGTCGTAGACGAAGACTTCCAGGTCGGGCCCGCCGACTTCGGACCAGTTGGTGATTTTCCCCTCGAACAGGCCGCGTACCTGGGCTGCGGTGAGGTTCTTGACGCCCCCGTCGGCGACTTCCTTGGTGACGATGACGCCGACGGCGTCCGCGCCGATCTGGACAGGGTGGAAGTCGGTGTTGGGGCTGGCGGCCTTGTCCTCGTCTGCCAGCGGCTTCGAGCTCATCGCGATGCTGATCTGGTCGGAGCCGAGCTGGGAGATGCCGCCGGCGGAACCGCCCTGGGTGGCCACGGTGATGTCGAGACCGTCGGTCTTGAGGGCCTCGGCCGCATCCGCGGCTACCGGGGCTACCGTGGTCGACCCGCTGACTTGCAGTGCGCCGCCGTCTGCTTGGGCTTTGCTGTCGGCGCAGCCGGCCACGGACATGACGATCAGTGCGGTTGAGGCGAGAGCGGCGGTGCGGCGCTTCATGGTGAACACGTGTGGGGCTCTTCCTTCTTCCAGCGGAACCGTGGGGTCGTGGCGTGGGACCTGCAACGTCCCTCGGGCAGTCACCGATCGGACGGCGCGGGCAGGGCCGGCCAGGCGGCCACGTTCCGGGCTTTCGCCTCAACAGCGAACGGGCCGCCCCACGCAGAGCCGCAGCCGGTGCCGAAGGAGCCCGGGCCAGTCGCCCTGGGCGATGACTGCACGGCGGGCATGACGTCGTGCACCGCACGACGGGCGAAGCACACGCGCGCTCCGAGGAGCGCTGCGGGTGTCGACGGCGGGTGCAGGCCGGGCCGGAGGCTACGGGCCCTCCAGATGGCGATGCTCGCCAGCGTCGCGGCAGCCATGAAGGCGACCCGTTCGGCGGGGGAGAGGTCCGTGCCGGGCACGAGGGTCATCGCGGGGCCGGAAGGAAGAAGGAACAGGCAGACAAGGGCTGCCGTGACGGCAATTGCCCAGGCGGTTGCAGGGTGCGTTCTGGCCTGGGTGGCGCTGGCCGATTCGGGGACGGCTCGGACCGGGCCGGTGGCCGCGGATGGAGCGGACACCAGTGAGCGAACGAGTTCATACATGTCAGATCCTTCGGGGTTGGCGGTGCCCTGAAAGAGAACGCGGGCCGGGCACCCGAAGGGGCTGCCCGCGCAGGCTGCAGTGGATCTGTGGATCTGGTGCGTAGGTGGGGCCGGCGGTTCAGGGGCCGGCACCTTGAGGCGGGTATCCGGGCTCAGTAGCCCGGGTCTTGAGGTCTCCTCTCCTTCACCGGGCTGTGGTGAGCCAGACGTGAGCGGACGGCGCCAGGTGGACACACAGTCCGCCGTCGGCGTCGCTGGTGTGCATGGACCCGCTGACGAAGTGCCAGGTCCGCTCGGCGTGTTCGGGCAGCAGGGACGGCAGGTGGATGCGTACCTCGTCGGCGGTCGGGTTGTGCAGGCCCAGGACCGCGCGGGAGCGGTCGGCGGCCTCGCGCAGCACGGCGTCGGCGCCGTCGGCGTCCAGTGCGCGGACGGCGGCGTCCTTGGCGAACGCCGCCTCCAGGTGCGCGGAGTTCGTGCAGCCGGTCAGGTCGGGCGCCTGGGGCCAGGCGGTCTGGACGGGGGCAGGGGCGAGCGGGCTCACAGCAGGGGCCTTCCTGTCATGGCGGATCCGGGTTTGTGTCCCAGCAGGTGCAGGACGGTGGGAGCGACGTCGGCGAGCGTGACGCTCTCCGGGAGCACGGGCGCCGGTGTGGCGGTGCCTGCGGGCACGATGACCAGGGGCACCGGGTGGGTGGTGTGCCCGCCGTAGGGGCGGGCGGTGCCGTCGGGTGCCTGCTTGGTCATGGTCTCGGCGTTGCCGTGGTCGCCGACGGCCAGCAGCCACCGGCCGCTGTCGCGGGCCGCCTCGAGGATCTGCCCCACCGCGGCGTCGGTTGCCTCGCAGGCGCTGACGGTGGCGGCCAGACGTCCGGTGTGCCCGACCACGTCGATATTGGCCAGGTTGGCGATGACCAGGTCGACGTCCGTGCGGCCGACCGCCTCGACGACGGCGGCGGTGACGCGGTCGAGGTTCATCTGCGGCCGCGCGATGTAGTCGGGCTTGCCCTCGCCGCTGATCCGCACGTGTTCCTCGACGCTGCGGACCGTGGCGTCACGGCCGTTGACGTAGTAGGTGACGTGCTCGAACTTCTCGGCCTCGGCGATGCGCACACTGCGCAGCCCGGCCGCGGAGAGCTCGTCGGCCAAGCCGCCGGAGGCATCCGCCCGCTCCACCAACGCGGGTATGGCGGCGCGGGTGTCGTACTGGGCCAGGCTGAGCATGTCCGCCGAGCGTCCACTGGCTGCCAGGTGCTCGATGAGGCCGTCGGCGAACTGCTGGATGCGGTCGCTGCGGAAGTTGAACCACACCACCGCATCCCCGTCGGCGATGGCCGCATCCCCGGCGGCGGCAAGCACACTGGCCGGCACCCACTCGTCGCCGCGCTCGGAGGCGGCCACCGCCTGCTGCACGCTGCTCACCGTTGCGCCGCGGCCGTCGGCGACCAGGGCGACCGCCTGCTCGGTGAGGTCGACATTGCCGGCCTTGTCCATGGCGTACCCGCGGCCGATGACGGTGGCGATCTGTCCTGTCCCGGCCCGCTGCGCGAGCGCGGCGACGCGCTCCAGGTAGCCGGTCGAGGTGCCGTCGGCGACGTCGCGCCCGTCGGTGATCGCGTGGATGAACACGCGGCTCACGTGGTGGGCGGCTGCGGCGGCCAGCAGGTCACCCAGGTGGTCGACGTGGGCATGGATCTGCCCGTCCGAGCACAGCCCGATCAGATGCAGGGCGCGCCCCGCGGTGGCCGTCTTGGCAAGGACGGTGCCCAGCAGGGGGTGGGTGCGCAGGGTGCCGTCGTCGATGGCCTGCTGGACCAGCAGGCTGTCGTAGGGGAGTGGCCGTCCGGCACCGATGACCATGTGGCCGATCTCGGAGTTGCCGACCGTTCCCGCCAGCAGGCCAACCGCTTCGCCGGAGGCGTCGGCCAGCGTGCTGGGAAAGCGGGTGACGAGGTCGTCCAGGACCGGGGTGTGTGCCAGGGCCAGGGCGTTGTCGTCGGCGGCGGGGGCGTGGCCCCAGCCGTCGAGGACCAGCAGGATGCCCGGTCCGGCGAACGCCGCCTCAGAGGTGCTCATATGGTGCTCTCCAGGGAGGGGTGGAGGGCGTCGAGGGTCTGCCAGAAGGTGGGGAAGGACTTGGCGACGCAGCCGGGGTCCTTGATGACGACGCCTTCGGTGCGCAGGCCGCCGATGGCGAAGGTCATGGCGATGCGGTGGTCGTCGTAGGTGTCGATGACCGCGGCGTGCGGGGTGCCGCCGGTGATGTACATGGCGTCGGCGTGCTCCTCGACGTCGATGCCCATCTTGCGCAGCTCGGTGGTGACGGCGGCGATCCGGTCGCACTCCTTGACCCGCAGGGAGGCGATGTTGGTGATGCGGGTGGTGCCCTCGGCGTAGGCGGCGGCGATGGCCAGGGAGGGCACCACGTCGGGCATGGCCTCCATGTCGATGTCGATGCCGCGCAGCCGACCGCCGGACAGGGTGATGTCGCTGCCGGTGACCTGGGTGTGACAACCCATCCGCTCGAACGCCTCCACCAGGTGGACATCGCCCTGGTGGGAGCCTGCGCCGATGCCGGGGATGGTCACCCGGGATTCGAGGATGGCGGCGGCGGCCAGGAAGTACGACATGCCCGAGGCGTCCGGCTCCACGGTCACCTGCCCGCCGCGGGCCTGCTGCCCGGCGGGGACGGTGAAGCGGCGATAGCCCTCGCGTTCGACGCTGACGCCCATCTCCTTCAGGGCCGCGAGTGTCATCTCCACATACGGCTTGGAGACCAGCTCGTCGCTGATGGTGATCTCGGTGTCGGACTGGGCGCGCAGCGCGTTGATGATCAGGCTGGAGGTGAACTGGCTGGAGACGGCGCCGCTGATGGTGGTGCCGCCGCCCTTGAAGGAGCCGCCGACGATGCGGATGGGCGGGCTGCCATTGCCGCGGACGGCACTGGCGTCCACTCCCAGCGGCGGCAGCGCCGTGAGCAGGTCGCCCATCGGGCGTTCCTGCATGCGGGCGTTGCCGTTGATCACGGTGGTGCCCTCGGCGTGCCCGGCCATGGAGATCAAAAAGCGCAGCGGGGTGCCGGCGCCGCCGACGAAGATCTCCTCCTGCGGTGCGCGCATCGGCCGGCCCGTGGGAGCGACGCGGATCCGGGCGGCAGCGTGGTCGATGTCGCAGGTGACGTGGCCGAAGGCCTCGAGGGCACGGGAAAGGTAGATGGTGTCGTCGGACAGCAGCGCATTGTCGATGACCGTTTCCTGCCCGGACAGGGAGGCGATGGCCAGGTAGCGGTTGGTGTAGCTCTTGGAGCCCAGAACGCGGACGGTCTCGTCGAAGGCGGCCAGCGGCCGGACGGTGACGGATTCGGCCTTCAGCCGCGGGTCGGATGTGGCGCTCATGTGCTGCCTCCGTGGTTGGGGACGGGGTGTGCGGTCTTGGCGGGCCGTGTCAGGCCTTGACGACGCGGCAGGCGAAGCATTTGAAGGCCTGCTGGCCGGAGAGGTTGTCGTAATAGCGGTCGTCGGGAAGGGTGTTGGCCGCCTCATAGCGGGGGTCACCGAAGAGGTCGCCGACCTTTTGCGCGGGACCAAAGGTGTTGGGCACGAACACGGTGTCCGCCCGGATGCCCTCCCACAGCAGCGCGGTCCCGGTCACCGCACCGCGCGGGCTTTCGACGCGGACGTCGTCTCCGTCGGCGATCCCGGCCCGGCGGGCGGTGTCGGGGTGGATCTGGATGAAGCGGATGCCGTTGAGCTGCTTGCCGGTGGCAGTCCAGTGGGTGACCTCGGCGAAGTGCACCACGCTGGGCCGGCCGGTCATGCCCATCAGCGGGAAGTCGCGGTGCACCGCGCCGGTGCCGGGCACGCCCAGGCGCACCGGGTGGGTGACGGCCTGGGGGTTGATGGGGTTGGTGACGAACGTGCTGCTGTAGGCCAGCGTGGGGTGTGCCCCGGTGACTTCCGGGTGGGTGTAGAAGATGGGCAGTGCGCTGTGCCCGGTGACCGACAGCTGCTTGTCCAGCTCGGCTGTGGTGATTTCGACCTTTCCACTCGGCGTGAGAAAACGCTTGCCACGAAAGCCGGGATCCAGGGATTCGGCCGCCTGGTACCAGCTGGGATGGTCCAGGTAGAGCGTGCTCACCCCGGGGTGGTCGGTGCTCGGGCAGGGCCAGCGCAGCGGTTCCTTGCGCTTTTTCATCCGCTCGCGGGTCATGCCGCCGGCGCCGGGCGTGTGGGAGACGAAGTCGTCCCACAGCTGCTTGTAGTCCATCCACCGTTCGGGGAAGGCCTCGCGCCATTCGTCGGCCGGGCGGCGGGTGTCGAGGTCGGCCAGCGCCTGGGCGAGGCCGATCCAGATCTCCCAGTCCGGCCGGGACTCGCCCACGCGCTCGACGACTTGGTCCTGCCAGCGGATCGCGCGGTCGTCGCGGCGCATGTAGACGCCTTCCATCTCCAGCCCGCTGCACACGGGCAGGATGATGTCGGCGTAGTAGGCGGCCTCTTCCATGAACAGGCCGGTGTAGACGTAGAAGTCGAGCTGCTCGAACGCCTTCTTCACCTTGGTGGTGTTGGCGGAGGACACCAGCGGGTTGCCCTGCGTGATCACCGCGCGCAGCCGGTACGGGTTGCCGGTGAGGATGGACTCGGCGAAGTAGTCCGGGCCGACCGGCAGTGCCTCGCGCCGCTTGGGTACCTCCGCCTTGAGCGGCGGCAGGTGCAGGTCGCCGGGCCAGGTGTTGTGCATGAAGTTGCAGCCGCCGCCCGGGCGGCCGATGTTGCCGGTGACCGCGGCCAGGAAGGTCGCCACCCGGTAGGTGTCGAAGGCGCCGAGCTGGTGCGAGATCCCGGCGTTGCAGAAGATTGCTGCCGGCCTGGCCTGCGCGTACTCCTCGGCCATGGCGGTGATGGTTGCCGCGGGCACGCCGGTGACCTTCGCCGCCCACGCGGGGGTGTACTGGTGCTTGGCCAGGTGGGCGCGCAGCTCGCCGAAGCCGACCACCCACCGCTTGACGAACGCCTTGTCGTACAGACCCTCATCGACGATGTGGTGCAGCATGGCCAGCAGCAGCGCGAGGTCGGTGTGCGGCTTGGGCGCCACCCACCGGTCGGCCGCCGCGCCGGTCGGCGTCAGCCGCGGGTCGACCACGGTCAGGGTGGCCTTCGTCTTCTTCCGCCCGCGCAGCAGGTAGTCGAAGGTGACCGGGTGGGTCTCGGCCTGGTTGGTGCCCAGGAACAGATAGTGGCGCGCTGAGCCGAGGTCGTCCTTGCCGGTGGCGCCGTCGATGCCGTAGCCGTTGGTGAAGTTGCCCAGGCCGAAGGTGGCCGCCAGCGCGTTGCCGCCGGCGTCATTGCAGACCGGGCCGACGTCGGTGTTGTTGGGGCTGCCCAGCATCGTGAACAGCCGGGCCACCAGCGAGCCGGTGCCGCGCGGCAGCCGCCCGGTGGTGCGGTTGGCGATGGTGTGGGCCTGCCCGGCGTCCCGCAGCGCCAGCAGCTTCCCCGCAATCGTGCGCAGTGCCTCCTGCCAGCTGACCGCCTCGAACTTCGAGTGCGGCGAGCCCTTCGCGCCGGAGACGCGGCGCAGCGGTGTCGTCAGGCGGTCGGCGTTGTACACGAGCTGGGGCATCAGCTCCGCCTTGACGCACACCTGCCCCTGCTGTACCGGATCCTTGTCCTCGCCGCGCACGGCCAGCACGCGGCCCGCCTTGAGATCGACGTTCAGACGGCAGTTGCTGTTACAGAACTGGCAGGCCGTGGCCACTGTCCGGTCCGGGGTCAGAGCAGCGGACTGGTCGGTGAACGCCGCCCCCGCAACACCGCCGGGGGGTAACGCTGAGCCTGGCGCGGCGGATGCGTGCGCGGGAATGAGGGGCAGCAGAGCGGGCGCTCCGAGGCCGGTGCCGCCGATGACGCTGCCGCGGACGAATCCGCGCCGGGACAGGCCGTGCTGGTCGGACTTCATGAAGAGGTGAGGTTCCTTCCGCCTGTTGTGGGGACGAGGCGGGCATGGCGGTGCCCGGACCGTGCGCACAACGGCGCACGGCCTTGGAGACTCCAGCGATAGCGGTGGTGTGCGGGTTTCAGAGAGTGGGCGCCGGCGCAAGGCCCGCCTTGGCGCACACGGCGGCCAGGAACGCCTTGAGGATCTCGTGCTCGGAGCCGGGCGCGGAGGACAGTTCGGGCTGGAAGAGGCTCCCCATGAAGAACGGGTGGCCAGTGATCTCCAGAGCACGCGGCGCGCCGTCGACGTCCCAGGCGCTGATCTGCAGCGACCCTTGGCTGGCAGCGTCCATGAAGGTGTCGGTCAGCCCGTAGTCGCAGTGGAAGATCTCCTCCACCTCGGTGGTGCCGTAGATGGAGGCCAGCAGTGTGTCCTCCTTGACCTTCAGGGGCGCCTTCTCCCCGCGGAAGGAGCACTTCAGCGGCGTGACGAGCGGCATCAACCGCTCCGGGTCCTCATCGACGCCCTCGGCCTCGGGCAGATGCAGCACGTTCTGCGCGTGCTCGATCAGGGCGCTGAAGAATCCGCCGCAGGTGCCCAGGAACGGCAGCCCGTTCTCCCGGGCGTAGCGCACCGCGGTGTGCACGCCCTTCTGGTTGAAGTAGGGCGCGCCGGGCACCACCCATATCCCGTCGAAGTCCTGCAGGAGTGAGGTGTCGTGGATGTCGGTGGTCGGGATCCACTGGGTGGTCAGGTCCCACTGCTCACGCATCGCGTCGATCTTGGGATGAGACGGCTCGTCGTGATTGCCGCGGTCGCCCACCAGGGCAAGTCGGGGCCGAGCAGAGACTGACATCGTTTCCCTTTCAATATTTCAGGAAGGGCCCGGAACAGCCGTCGCCGGTGACGGTTCCAGCCTCGTGAGCGCAGCAGTCCGCGTGCCGAGCGCGGTCTGCTCCGCAGGAAGTGATGGTGCGTGAGGTGATGTCAGGACCGTGCGCCACGCACGGATCCGTGAACAGAAGTGGGAGAACCGAGGCGTGTTAACGCCGCGCCGGCGGTGATGCGACTGAGAGCGTCTGACTGCCGGATGTACGCATGTGTCCCCCTGGCACCCCGTGAGCGGGACCCTCTGCGCAGGCCCCCGTGCTGCTTCTCGCTCAATTTATCGATGACGGTCAAAGTATTCGAGGGTCTCCTGCTCGGCCTGGAACGATTCGCGCCAACTCCGCTCGCTGCACCGGAACGCCGCCTTCCACGGTGCGGGGTGGGGGTTGATCAGGATCTTCGGCGCGGACGCCGTCCTGTCGCGGAGCGCGGCGCCGCGCGACGGGCCGGACGGCCAGCGGACCGGGCAGTGGCACGGCCTTGGGGTGTTTGCGCACTTCAGCCCCGAAATCCCCTGCCGTGGACAGCCAGTTGTGAAGGCGCGGCGCAGATGGCCGGATGCGGCATACAAAACTCGCCGTTATAAACAGCAGACGCTGTTGATAACTGTGTTTGCTGCTTAATTGGGGGTGGCCAGCGGCTGGCCCGGCCTCTTCAATCCCCCGCGGGCCCGGCCGGCCCTGGCTGCCCCACGTGGGCGCCACCCCGTCGCGCTTGAGGAGAACGCACGTTGAACCGCTCAGCCGGCCATCCCCGCAGATGGCAAATCCTGAACATCCTGTGCCTGAGCCTGGTCCTGATCGGTCTGGACACCCTGATCCTCAACCTGGCCCTGCCCAGCATCCAAAAGGACCTGGACGCCACCAGCAGCCAGCTGCAGTGGACCGTCGACTCCTACGCGCTGGCCTTCGGCGGCCTGCTGCTCATGGCCGGCGGTCTGTCCGACCGCTTCGGCCGCAAGCGCCTGCTCTCCATCGGCCTGGCCGCGTTCGCACTGACCAGTCTCGGCGCGGCCTTCGCCTCCAGTGCCGAAATGCTCATCACCTTCCGCACCCTGATGGGCATTTCCGCCGCCTTGATGATGCCCGCCACCCTGGCCATCATCAAGGATGTCTTCCCTCCCGAGGAGCAGGGCAAGGCGATCGGCATCTGGTCCGGCGCGGCCGCCGTGGGCGTGCCGCTGGGCCCGGTGGTCAGCGGACTGCTGCTGGAGCACTTCTGGTGGGGCTCGATGTTCCTCATCAACGTGCCGCTTGCCGCCATAGCCCTGATCGGCGGTGCCAAGCTGATTCCCGAGTCGAAGGCCGAAGGCCACCCCGGCCTGGACCTCGGCGGAGCCCTGCTCTCGGTTGCCGGCCTGGTCGCCATCGTCTACGGCCTGGTGGAGGCCCCGCACAATGGATGGGGCGACATCGTCACTCTCGGCTCCCTGTTTGTGGGCGTCGTCCTCATGGTCGCGTTCGTGCTGTGGGAGCGGCGCACCGCCCACCCGATGCTCGATGTCGGTCTGTTCCTCAACGCCCGCTACGGCGGCGGCGCCCTGGCGATCGCCTGCACCTCCTTCGGCCTCTACAGCGGCCTCTATCTGCTCACCCAGTACCTGCAGTCCGTGCTCGAACTCGACCCGCTGGGCGCGGGCCTGCGCATGCTCGCCATCGGCACCATGATGATCGGCGCGCCGCTGTCGGCGAAGCTCGTCGAGCGCACCGGACTGAAGGCCACCGTCGTCCTGGGCCTGTTGCTGTGCGCGGCCGGGCTCGGCGTGCTGGCCGGACTGCAGGTCGACGACGAGGCCCAGGCACTCATCGGGCTGGCCGTGTTCGGACTGGGCATGGGTATCGCCCTGCCGGCTGCGGTGGATGCCATCCTGGTCGTCTCCGCCGCCCGCCAGGCCGGCGCCGGCTCCGCCGTGGCGGATGTGGGCATGCAGGTCGGCGGCGCGCTGGGCATCGCCATCAGCGGCAGCGTGATCACCACCCTCTACCGCGACGACCTGCCGCAGGCCGCAACCCTGCCCGGGGAAGCGGGAGATGCGGTACGAGAGTCCCTGGCCGGCGCGTCCGCGGTTGCCCAGCAGGTGGGCGGCAGCGCAGGCCAGAAGGTCCTGGCCGCCGCCCAGCAGTCCTTCGTCGGCGGCTTCGCCACCACGCTGCTGATCGCTGTCGGTGTCGCCGTGGCCGGAGCCGTCACCGCCGCGCTCGTCCTGCCCCGGGACCGTGTGGCCGAGGACGACGGCACCGCGCAGGCCGAAGCCGCCCACGGCACCAGCGCCGATGCCCCCGCAACCTCCTGATCCCGAAAGGGCGGACAGTGCGTAGGATCAAGCCCGTAGCCCGGCCCGGCGCGCACGCCGCGGCCCGCCCGGCGCCGGACGACCGGCCCGGGGGCGAAAGGGAGGTGGCGATGGCACGGCCATCGAAGCTGAGGGTCGCGGTCAGTGATCCGTCTCAGTGGCTCAGTGAACGCGAGCGCGCCCAGATGCTGGCGCCCAAACTGCGGGCGCTGGCCGATGAGACCCGGCTGATGCTGATCCTTCTGATCGCGCAGCGTCCCCGCACCGTCAAGGAACTGCAGGAGGCCACCGGCTTGAGCCAGACGCTGGTCAGCCACCACCTGGCCCCGCTGCGTGAGCAGCAACTCGTCGAGGCGATCCCCAAGGGCCGCAGCAACCAGTACGTCATGTGCTGCCAGACGCTGGCCGAACCGCTGCGCATGTTCGCCAGTTTGGCGGCCATGGACCCTGAGACGGTGGCGGCCTGCCTGCATGCCGAGGCCGACCAGCCCGCCGTGCAAGGCGCCTGACCGCGCACACCCGCGCGAACCCGGCAGGGCCGGTGCTCCTCCCCCACGGGGAGGAGCACCGGCCCTGCCGCATGCTGTCCTACTGCTGCAGGCTCTGCTGGAAACGGTCGCGGATGTCCAGCGTGGTCAGGGCGTTGGTTGCCCGCGGTGGTATGGAGCCGGTCCGCGGCAGCGTTTTGACGCTGATCAGGTGCGGGCCGGAGGCGGCCTGGGCGCGTTGCATCGCACCGCGCAGGGCTTCCTCGCTGTCACAGGCGACAGCGCTGGCGTAGCCGGCGGCCCGCGCCATCTCGGGGAACGAGGTGGTCGCCGACGTGGTCGCCTGCCCACCCGTCGACTCGTGCACCCGGTTGTCGAGCACCACATGGATGAGGTTGGCGGGCGCCTCGTTCCCGATCATCGACAGCGCGCCCAGATGCATCAGCAGGGCCCCGTCCCCGTCCAGCACCACCACGGTGCGCTCCGGGTGAGTCAGCGCCACGCCGAGACCGATCGACGAGGCGTGGCCCATGGAGCCCTGCATGTAGAAGTTGCCGGGCGCATCCGCGACCGCGAACGTGTCCCGCCCGGTGAAGCCGGTGGTGGCGATGACCGCCGCCTGCGGCGCGGCAGCGGTCACGACACCGATCGCCTGCGCGGCGGCAAGCCCTTGCGTATGCGGGTCGTTGGCGGCCTCGGCCTTGCCGATAGCGCCGCGTTCGACCAGCACGAACGGCGCCCGCTGCTCCGCCAGGTCCTTCTCCGCCTGGTCCAGGACCGACCGGAACTCCTCCACCCCGTGCTGGGCGTACAGCGTGTAGTGCGGGGTGTCGACGCTGTCCAGCAGGGCGGGGGTGGCCGGCCCCATCACCGCGTGCTGGGGCTCGTCGGTGGCCGGGTCGGGCCAGCCTCGCAGACTGGTGAAGGTCAGAATCGGCAGCTGGTAGGTCATCACCAGTGAGGTGAGCGGGTTGATCAGGTTGCCCAGGCCGGAGTTCTGCAGCATGACGTAGGCGCGCTGCCCGCCCAGGGCGGCGCCGGCGGCGACGGCCAGTGCGCTGCCCTCGTTGGGGGCGGGCACGTAGCGGCCGGGCTGGGTGCTCAGGTGGGCGATCGGCCCGCCGAAGTGGGAGCACGGCACGCCGCTGGCGAGGGTGAACCCGCGCTCGGCGAGGAGGTCACAGAATTCTTGAGCGGAGATCATGGACGGGGCAGCTCCGTTTCAGCGGTGGGGGACGGTGCGCTGGGCGCTTCCTGGGCAGCGGCCCGGGAGCGGCGGCGCATCTTGATGCCTTCGACGATGATGGGGATGCCGGAGACGAGCACGATGCCGATGACGATGGCCTCGATGTTGTCGCGGACGAAGGCGATCTGGCCGAGGTAGTAGCCGACCAGGGTGAGGCTCACCGACCACAGGACCGCGCCCAGCACGTTGAACAGGAAGAACGTGCGGTAGGTCATGCGGCCCACGCCGGCGGTGATGGGGATGAAGGTGCGGAACACGGGGATGAAGCGGGCCATCACCAGCGCTTTGGGGCCGTGCTTGAGCATGAACTCCTGGGCGCGTTCGGCGTTTTCCTGCTTGAAGAAGCGGGAGTTGGGCCGCCTGAAGAGGGCCGGGCCGATCTTGCGGCCGAAGGCGTAGCCGAACTGGTCGCCCAGTACCGCGGCGACGGCGATGGCGAGCATGACCAGCCACAGTGGCTGGTGCAGGATCTGGTCGTTGGCCACCAGCAGGCCTGAGGTGAACAGCAGCGAGTCGCCGGGCAGGAAGAAGCAGACGATCAGCCCGGATTCGGCGAAGACGGTGGCCATGATGCCGAGCATCCCGAAGGTGGATATCAGCGCTTCGGCATCGAGTAAGGGTGAGGAGGCGAGGTTCATCGCGGTGTGCCCCAGAGGTCAGATGGATTGAGCGGACGGCAGGACGCGCGCCGGCCCCGCAGCGGGGCCGGCGCGCTCTACAGCGCTAGCGGGCGGCCCACACGGGACGCTCGTCGATACGGACCACGGCACACGTGATGGACACCCCGCCCCCGTGGGCCACGATCAGGACGTGGTCGCCGGGGCCGACCTGGCCGGTCTCCACCAGGTGGGTCAGGCCCACGATCTGGTCGTTGACCGTCATGTGGCCCAGATTGCGGCCGAAGTCGAGCAGGCCCTGCTCGGGGGAGAGCCCCATCGGGTCGAGAATGACCTTCAGGTAGCTTTCCTGGCCGGTGAAGACGTGGCAGACACGGGTGACGTCGCCCGGCTCCAGGCCCGCCTCGGCCAGCGTGCGCAGCGCGATCTCGGTGCGCAGCTCTCCCTGGCGGCGCACGACTTCGGCGACGGTCTCCTCCAAGCCTCCGGTGGCGGCCAGGCGCTCTTTGAAGTCCATGCTGCGCCCGACCGTCAGCGACGGCGGGAAGAGCGGCTCGCTGCCGCGGTACTGCTCCTCGACTTCGGCGGTGGAGCCGGTGTTGATGGACAGCAGGCTCGCAAATCCCTCCGACTTCGACAGCAGGACGGCGCTGCCTCCATCACCGAGGACACCGTTTTGGATGCCGAAGGCCCACCGGTTGAAGTTCGGGGTGCCGACGTTGTCGGCGCCGGTGAGCAGTGCGGCACTGCGTTCGGGGACGGCCTTGAGGTAGCAGACGGCCAGCTCCAGGGAGCCGATCAGGCCGCTGCACGCCTGCCAGACACGGAAGGAAGGCACGTCGCGGTCGGTGACGTGCCGCAGGATGTAGTGCTGCGGTGACCATCCCTCAGGTCCCTGCTCGTGGCCGCAGGCGTGGATGTGCAGGTCGATGTCGTGCGGGTGCAGCCTGGAGCGTTCCATGGCCTGCCGGGCAGCGGCGATCGCCATGTCCGGGGCAGGCATGTCGTCCGCGACAGCGGCGCCGGTCCAGCCGTAGAACTCGTAGTCCTCGGCGTCGTACAGGCCCAGAGCGACGGCCTTTCGGGCGTCGACGATCTCCGGGATGTGCGTGCCCAGTCCGGCGATGCGAATGTCGGTGGTCTTCATGAAGTGGGTCCTCGTCCCTCGCTCGGTCAGGCCGAGGCGTCAGCGGAGTTCAGTTCGGCGGCCAGGGCTTGGGCGACGGTGGTGATGCTGCCGTCCTTGAGGAGTTGCACCATGGGCAGCTTGACCTGGTAGCGGCGTTCGATGCGGTTGCGTAGTTCGACGGCCATGAGGGAGTCCATGCCGAGCCGGTTCAGCGGCCGGTTGACGTTGACGCGTTCCGCGCGCAGGCCCATCACCACGGCGGCCTCCTGCCTGAGGAAGTCCAGCAGCTCGCTGCTGGGCACCGCCTGCGCAGCAGCGGCCTGGGCTCCACCGGACTCCGGCACCGCGGGTGCCTCGACGGGGGCAGCCGCTGCGGCGACGGGTGCGACCGGTGCGGCAGAACCTGTCTCGGGTTCGTCGGCGGCCACCGGTGCGCCGGCATCGTCGGTCACGGTCTCAGCCGGGCCTTGTACAGGGCTGAGTTCAGCGGCGAGGGCTTGGGCGACGGTGGTGATGCTGCCGTCCTTGAGGAGTTGCACCATGGGCAGCTTGACCTGGTAGCGGCGTTCGATGCGGTTGCGTAGTTCGACGGCCATGAGGGAGTCCATGCCGAGCCGGTTCAGCGGCCGGTTGACGTTGACGCGTTCCGCGCGCAGGCCCATCACCACGGCGGCTTCCTGCCTGAGGAAGTCCAGCAGTTCGCTGCCGGGCACCGCCTGCGCCACAGGGGCATCCTGCGGGACAGGCCGGGCAGCGGCCGCAGGCGCGGTAGCTGTCTGCGGTGCGGGGGCGGCCGACGGCGCGGTGGTTGGAGCCGGAGTCTGGGCGAGCGCTACCGCCTTGCCACTTCGCTGCTCGTGCTCGGTTACGGCCGACGGCACGGGCTGCTTGACGCCGGTCAAGTGCTGCAGCAGCGGCGCGGCCGCGGCGCCCGGGTACGCGCGGGCCCAGGCGGGCCAGTCGGCCGGCAGCACCGCGGTGTGCAGACGGCCCTCGGCCAGGATCCTGCCGAGCAGTTCGAGGCCGTCGGCCGGGCTGAAGGAGGCCATGCCCTGCGGCAGCAGGGTGCGCTCTTCCTGCTGTTCCTTGCGGGCCACCATGCCGACGCTGTCCCAGAAGCCCCAGTTGATGACGGTCGCCGGCAGCCCCTGGGCGTGCCGGTGGTGCGCCAGGGCGTCGAGGAAGGCGTTGCCGGCCGCGTACCCGCCCAGCATGGGCGAGCTGAGCAGGGCCGAGCCGGAGGAGAACAGGACGAATGCCTCCACCGACTCCTCGTGCAGCAGCCGGTGCAGGTTCCACGCTCCGGAGACCTTGGCCGCCAGCACCCGGTCCATTTCGGTGGCGCTCATGTCGCTCAGCGGCGTGTAGTCGATGACCCCGGCGGCGTGGAAGACACCGCGCACCGGCGGAAGGCCGGTGCGGCGCCGGGAGGCGAACAGCGCCTGCATGGACGGGAGGTCGGCGACGTCGACGGCCTGGTACGTCACGTGCACGCAGCGCTCGCGCAGCTGCCGGAGCACAGCGACAGCACCAGCGTGCGGATGGTCGTCGGTCATCGGCGCGTCGGGGTCGGGCAGCGGGCTGCGTCCGGTCAGCAGCAGGTGCCGGGCGCCCTGGTCGGCGAGCCACAGGGCCAGCTGGCCGCCGATGCCGCCCGCCCCGCCGGTGATCAGGTAGGTGCCGTCGGCGTGGACGCTCACGGCCCGGCCGCGGGGACTTGGCGCAGCGGCGGGCTGCGGGTCGAACGACAGCACGATCTTGCCGGTGTGGCGGGACTGGGCCATCAGGCGGAAGGCGTCCGCGGCTTGGTCCGCCGGGTACACCGTGTGCGGCAGTGCCTCCAGGGCGCCCTGGCCGACCAGGGCGGCGGCGGCCCGCAGCACGCGGCCGGCCCGCTCGGGGGCGTGCTGGATCATGTGCACGACGTCGACGGCGTGGAAGGACAGGTTGCGGGCGAAGGCCCCCAGCGGCAGCGGATTGTTGTCGAGGATGTCCCGCTTGCTCAGCTCGAGGTAGTGCCCGTAGGGGGCCATCAGTGACAGGTTCGCTTCGATGGCGTCGCCGGCGAGGGTGTTGTAGATGGCGTCGAATCCCTCGTCGCCGAGGGCCGTTTTGAAGGTGTCGGCGAAGGTGAGGCTGCGGGAGTCGGCCACCTGCTCCACGCCGAGTTCGGTGAGCAGTTGGCGTTTGGCGTCGCTGCCGGCGGTGGCGAAGATGCGGGCGCCCTTCCAGCGGGCGATGCTCAGCGCGGCCCGTCCGGTGCCGCCGGTGGCGGTGTGGATGAGGACCTTCTGGCCGCGCTCCAGGCGGGCCAGGTCGTGCAGCGCGTGGTAGGCGGTGAGGTACGCGGCGGGCAAGGTCGCGGCCTCGGCCCCGGTCAGCTGGGCCGGTTTGGGCGCGGTCAGGCAGGCGCGGGTGACGACCTCGGTGGCCAGGGCGCCTTCGGCGAAGGCGATGACCTCCTGGCCCACCGTGACATCGGTGACGGCGCGGCCGGTCTCGGTGACGGTGCCGGCGCACTCCCAGCCCATGACCGGCGGCCGGTTGTCCTGCCCGGGGTATGCGCCCAGGCTCAGCAGCACGTCGCGGTAGTTGACGCCGGCGTGGCTGACCTGGATCCGGACTTCGTCTGCGGCAAGGGCTCGCTCGGGTATCGCGGTGAGCTGCAGGTCGTCGATGACGCCCGGTGTGGGCAGTGACAGAGCACGCGGCGCGTGCGCGGCGGCCGCGGGACGCAGCCGGGCTGCCAGGCGCCGTCCGTCGCGCAGCGCGATCTGGTCCTCCTGGTCGCCGTGCTGCAGCAGTTCGGCCAGGGTGGCGACGCTGGCGGCGGACCGGTCGAGGTCGGCCAGGCGCGGGGTCAGCGCCGGGGCCTCGGCGGCCAGGGTGCGGCCCAGTCCCCACAGCATGGCCTGGAAGGGATGGCGTACCTGCTCGCCGGTTCCGGTGGCCTGGGCGAGTTGGGTGATCAGCCACAGCGGAGGCTGGCCGATCAGGCGCTCTTCGAGTGCCCGGGCCAGGTGCAGCACGCTGTGGGAGGACAGGAGTTGGGCGCGGCGGATCTCGGTGGGGGTTGCGTCCAGGCCGGCCTGGGCGTCCAGGGCCCACAGGTGGAGGATGCCGCGGCAGGTGCCGATGCGGGCGACGTCGCCCAGGATCTCGCGGTAGTGCTCCTGCTTCGACGGGTCGATGCGGTACCGGTCGCCGCCTCCGGCCAGGGGGCCGGCGCCTCCGGTGACGGCGACCACGCGCTGTCCGCGACCGGTCAGTTCCCGTACCAGTGCCCGCCCGGTGGAGCCGCTGTCGGTCAGCACCAGCCAGAAGCCCTCCTGTGCGGGCGCGGCCGTGCTGGGCGCGGGCAGGGGGATCTCGTCCCAGGTCAGGGAGTGCAGCCAGGTGTCGCGGTCACTGCCGCCGCCGGGGGCGGCGGGGGTGGGGGAAGTCTCGGTCGGCGTCACGAGGTCCTCGGGGGGTGTGGTGAGCAGTGCGGGCGCGTGACCGGCCAGGTACTGCAGGCGCAGGCCGCGCATCTGCGCGATCAGGCGGCCGTCCTCGGCACGGATGTCGATGTCGGCGGCGAAGGAGTCCTCACGCGGGGAGGGCAGCAGCCTGGCGTGGCTGAACAAGGCGGCGGGCGGCTGCTGGTAGAAGCGGACCTCGTCGATGCCGCCCAGGACGAAGACGCCTTCCTCCCCGGGCACGGTCAGCGGCCGGGCAGCGGCCATGGCGTGGCCGCTGGCGTCCAGGAGCGCCGGGTGGAAGTGATGGTGGGCCAGGCCGTCGGCGAGCGCGGAGGGGCAGTCCAGGCGGGCGAGGACTTCGCCGTCGGTGCGCCACAGTTCGGTGATGCCCTGGAAGGTGCCGTTCCACTGGTTGCCGCGTGCGGCGTTGAACGGGTAGAAGTCGCCGGCGTTTTGGTGCTGCGGCAGGCGGGCGCGGATGGCGTGGAGCGGTTCGGACGGTTCGTGAGCATCCTGCGGCAGGGCGCGGGCGGTGGCTTCGGTGTGCAGGATCCACTCTGCGCCGTCGGTGTCCTGGCTGTGGATGCGGCAGTGCAGCGAGGTGTCCGGGCGCGGGGTGACGGTGACCTTGACCTCGGGTGCGGGGCCGTCTTCGTCCAGGAACAGGGCGCGGTGATAGTGCACGTCGGACACCGACAGGTTGTCGGATCCGGTCACGGTGCGGGCGGCTGCGCCGATGAGTTCCAGGTGGGCGGTGCCCGGCAGGATGATCGTGTCCTGGATGCAGTGGTCGCGCAGGTAGGCGTTGTTGCTCAGGTCCAGCGGTCCCTGCCAGACGTGCGTGGCGCCTTCGGCGGGCAAGGGCGGGCCCAGCAGTGGATGCGGGGCCGGTGCTGCCTTTTGCCGGACGGCCGGTGGCGCCTGGGGTGTCGCGGCCGCAGGGGCGGTCGCCGGGCTGGGGGTGTGGCTGATCCAGTGGCGGGTGCGCTGCCACGGGTAGGACGGCAGCGGCACGTAGTGGCCGCCGGCGCTCATGGTGGCGAAGTCCAGGCGTGCGCCGGCCGTGTGCAGGGCGGCGGCGAAGGTGAGCAGGCTGGTGCGTTCGTCGGTGTGGCGGCGCAGGCTGCCGATGGCGGTGGTGTCCGCGCCGGTGTGCAGGCGGCTGGTCTCCTTGATGCCGGCGACGAGCAGCGGGTGGGGGCTGACTTCGATGAAGGCTGTCTCACCGAGGTCGAGTTGGCCGCGTACGGCGCCGGCGAAGTCGACGGGCCGGCGGATGTTGCGCACCCAGTAGTCGGCGTCCATGCCGGAGCCGTCGATCACCTCGTTGAGCAGGGTGGAGTGCAGTGGGATGCGGCCCGCACGCGGGGTGAGGTGAGCGAGTTCTTCGAGCAGGTCCTCGCGCAGGGCGTCCATCTGGGGGCAGTGCGAGGCGAAGTCGACGTTGACGCGCCGGTTGTCGATGCCGCGGGCGTCGAGGGCGGCCAGGACCTGGGTCAGGGCGTCGACATCCCCGGACAGCAGGGTGGAGGTGGGGCTGTTGATGGCAGCCACCGCGACCTTGTCCTCGAATCCGGCCAGTGCGGCTTCGGCCTCGTCGGCGGGCAGCGCGACCCAGGCCATGGTGCCGAGACCGGAGAGACGTTTGGCGAGCCGGCTGCGGCGGCAGATGACGGCGGCCGCGTCCTGCAGGGAGAGCGCGCCGGCGATGTAGGCGGCGGCGGATTCGCCCATGCTGTGGCCGATGACGACGTCCGGCGTGATGCCCCAGGACTGCCACAGTTCGGCCAGGGCTATCTCCATGGCCCACAGGGTGGGCTGGATGACGTCGAGCTGCTTGAGCCGTTCCTCGTCCGCGGAGCGCAGCAGGTCGATGACCGACCAGCCGGTCTCGGTCTTGATGGCCTCGTCGCAGGCTTCCATGCTGTGGCGGAAGACCGGTTCGCTGTCCAGGAGTTCACGGCCCATGCCGGGCCACTGCGAGCCCTGGCCGGGGAAGACGAAGGCGATCCTGGGTACCGCTTCGGGGTCGGTGTAGTCGCTGAAGGACAGGCCGGGCTCGGTCTCGCCGTCGGCGAAGCCCCGCAGGGCGGCGGCCGCTTCGGTGTGGCTGTCGGCGGCGAGTGCCAGGCGGGCGTCGTGGGGGGTGCGGCGCAGGGCGGCGGAGTGGCAGATGTCGCGCCAGGCGTGCTGGGCGCCGGAGCCCTCGAGGTGGCCGGCCATGGCGCGGGCGGCGTCGGTCAGGGCTTCGGGGCTGAGGGCGGACAGCACCAGCAGTTCGCTGCGGGTGGCCGGCGTCTGGGTGTCCGTGTCGCGGGTGGCCGGTTGGGGTGCGGTTTCGAGGACGAGGTGGGCGTTGGTGCCGGAGAAGCCGAAGCTGGAGACCCCGGCGACGGCGGGCCGGCCGTGGTCGGGCAGCGGCGTGGCCTGGGTAGGGACGCTCAGCGGCAGGTTGTCCCAGTCGACGGCCGGGTTGGGGTGGTTCAGGTGCAGGTTGGGCGGGACCGTCTGGTTCTCCAGGCACAGCACGGCCTTGATCAGCCCGGCGATTCCGGCGGCCGCCTCGGCGTGGCCGATGTTGGTCTTCACCGAGCCGACCAGGCAGCGCTGGTCTGCGGGGCGGGGGCCGATGATGTGGGCCAGGGCTTCGAGTTCGACCGGGTCGCCGACGCTGGTGCCGGTGCCGTGGGCCTCGATGTAGTCGACGTCGGCCGGGTCGATGCCGGCGTTGGCGTAGGCGCGGCGCAGCACGTCGCGCTGGCCTTCGACGGCCGGTGTGACGAGGTAGCCGCTGCTCTGTCCGTCGTTGCCGACGGCGGAACCGCGGATGACGGCGCGGATGCGGTCGCCGTCGGCTTGAGCGGCGGAGAGCGGTTTGAGGATGACAGCGCCGATGCCGTCGCTGCGCACGAAGCCGTCGCCGGAGGCGTCGGCGAACTTGCAGCGGCCGTCGGAGGCGAGCATGCCGGCCCCGGAGTAGACGACGCCTTCCTCCGGCAGTAGCACGAGGTTGACGCCGCCGGCGATCGCCAGCGGGCACTCGCCGAGCCGGATCGCCTGGACGGCGTTGTGCACGGCGACCAGGGCGGAGGAGCAGGCGGTGTCGACGGTGAAGCTGGGGCCGCGCAAGTCGAAGGCGTACGACAGGCGCCCGGAGGTGATGGCGCGGGAGGCCGCACCGGTCATGGCGTAGAGGTCCAGTTGGTCGCGGTTGCTGTACTGCAGGTGCCAGTAGTCGCCGCCCAACTGGCCGATGAACACTCCCGCGTCGGTGCCGGCGATCTGCGGCAGGGGCTGGCCTGCGTCCTCCAGTGCTTCGTAGGCGACTTCCAGCAGCAGCCGCTGCTGGGGGTCCATGCGGTCGGCCTCCCGCGGGGAGATGCCGAAGAACTCCGCGTCGAAGGCGTCGATGTCGCGCAGCAGCCCGCCCCACCGGCTCACGGTGCGGCCGGGTGTGCGGGGAGCCGGGTCGTAGACGGCGTCGACGTCGTAGCGCTCGGGCGGGATGTCCGTGATGGCGTCACGGCCCTGCAGCAGCATGTCCCACAGCTGCTCAAGACTGGTGGCGTCGGCGAAGCGTCCGGCCATACCGATGATGGCGATCGGTTCGCTGGCGGCGTCAGCCGCGCGGGTGGGGTCGTGAGGCATGGATGTCCTTCCGGGCATGGCGAAGCCGTTCACTGGTGAAGCAGCACGGAAGGAACCGCGGTCTGTGCGCGGCAGACCGGCACAACAGCCGGCCCGGTGGCGGGCGCACACACCGAGGCAGAAGGGGAGGGAACAGGGAAGAGCCGGTCCCGTCTTTTGAGCGGTCGAAGGCGTGGCGAGCGCTTCACACCGTTCACGGTCCGGACGCGGCCGTCGGCACAGCCGCTGTTTCCTGAATGTCGTTACGGCACTGGGCGATTGCCCCGTGCCGCACACCCCCGCTGTTTCGATATGTATCGAGATTGACTCGTCGGGGGCGCCACATGCAACGCGGCGCGAAGTGACGCTCGTCACGCTGGATGAGGCTTCGGCCGAAGGTTGACATTCATCGAATCAGAGGCAAGGCTGGAATCTTGATTCGTTGTTTATCTATATAGGCGGTTGTGATGAAGCCTCCGCCGCGCCGCCGGCGGGGCCGCCGCGACAGGAGCCGATCCCGATGAACGATTCCGCCGCAAACCCGGCCGCCGACGAGCAGAGCGAGAGCCCCTGCTGCGCCGCGATCGCCGAGTTACAGCGCCGGGCACGGCAGCGCGCCGAGCAGCGCCTGCAGGCAGACGGCGACGAGGCTTCCCCGACCGCGCCGCCCGAGCCCGCACGCGATGCCTGAGCACCGCTACCCCCTTCCTGAAAGGACACCGCACCGTGGTTGACCACAGCCCCGACCGTCTTCCCGTCGCCGTGATCGGAGCCGGACCCGTCGGCCTGGCCGCCGCCGCCCACCTGGCCGAGCGCAGCCTGCCCTTCGTCGTCCTGGAAACCGGCGACACCCCGGCCTCGGCCGTGCGGGCCTGGTCCCACATCCAGCTCTTCAGTCCCTGGGAGTACAACACCGACCCCGCCGCCCGCCGCCTGCTCCAGGCCGCCGGAGGCTGGGACGAACCCGACGCCTCCGCCCTGCCCACCGGCGGCGACCTGGTCAAGCAGTACCTCCAGCCGCTGGCCGAACTGCCCGCCCTGGCCCCCCACATCCGCTACGGCGCCACCGTCACGGCCATCAGCCGCCTGGGCATCGACCGACTGCGCACCGCCGACCGCGAGAACACACCGTTCGTCCTGCGCCTGGCCGACGGCGAGGAACTGCTCGCCAGCGCCGTGATTGACGCCTCCGGCACCTGGCACCAGCCCAACCCCGTCGGCGCAGGCGGCCTGCCCGCCCACGGCGAAGCGGAAGCCGCCGCCTGGATCAACCACGGCCTGCCCGACGTCTTCGGCGCCGACCGCGCCCAGCACGCAGGCCGCCACACCATCGTCGTCGGCGCCGGCCACTCAGCTGCCAACACCCTGCTCGCACTCGCCGAGCTCGCCGACGCCGAACTGGGCACCACCATCACCTGGGCCGTCCGGGCCGCCGACCCCGCCGCCTCCTTCGGCGGCGGAAGCGACGACGAACTGCCCGCCCGCGGCGCTCTCGGCTCCGGCCTGAAGATGCTCGTCGATACCGGCCGCGTCACCCTCGCCGCCAACTTCCGCACTCACAGCATCCGCCCCCTGGGCGACGACCCGGCACACGACCAGGTCCAGCTCATCTCCCGCACCCCGGACGGCGCCGAGCAGACCCTGACCGCCGACCGCATCGTCGCCGCCACCGGCTTCCGCCCCGACCTGCACATCACCGACGAACTGCGCCTGGAACTGGACCCGATCATGTCCGCGCCGCGCGCGCTGGCCCCTCTGATCGACCCCAACCAGCACTCCTGCGGCACCGTCACCCCCCACGGCTACCGCGAGCTCGCCCACCCCGAACCGGGCTACTACGCCGTCGGCATGAAGAGCTACGGCCGCGCCCCGACCTTCCTCATGCTCACCGGCTACGAGCAGGTCCGCTCCATCGCCGCAGCCCTGGCAGGCGATATGGACGCCGCCCAGTCGGTCGAACTGCAGCTGCCGGAGACCGGCGTGTGCTCGGTGACCGCCGGCGGCGAAGCCATCGCACTGCGCCTGGGACTGACCAAGGACCAGCACGAACAGCTGCTCCACGTCACCGCCAAGCACCTGGGCACCTCCTCCAGCGCAGCCGAGGCAGTCCTGTCCGCAGCCACCGAACTCGGCATCGACCACACCGCCGCACTCCAGCTGGCCGCCTACGCCGCCGAACAGTTCGACGCGCCCGGCGCCACCGGCTGCTGACCGGCCCGGCAACGCAAAGCGGCTGCCCCTCCCCGTATCGGGGCAGAGGCAGCCGCACCAGCCGTCAGGACGTGCGGTGCACCTTGTGCTGCGCCGCCTGCGCCCTGGGCCGCACCACCAGCAGATCGATGTTCACGTGCGAGGGGCGGGACACCGCCCAGACCACCGCATCCGCCACGTCCTCGGCCACCAGCGGGCCGGGCACACCGGCGTACACGGCGTCGGCCCGGTCGGTGTCACCGCGGTAGCGGTTGAGGGAGAACTCCTCGGTCTGCACCATGCCCGGCGCGATCTCGATGACCCGCAGCGGCTGCCCGCACGCCTCCAGCCGCAGCGTCTCGGCGAGCACGTGCGCCCCGTGCTTGGCCGCGCTGTAACCGCCGCCGCCCTCGTAGCACGTAAACGAAGCCGTCGACGTCAGCACCACCACCGTGCCATCACCGCTCGCGAGCAGCTTTGGCATCAGCGCCTGGGTCACCTGCAGGGTGCCCAGCACGTTGACCTCGTACATGTGCCGCCAGTCGGCGGGATCGGCCTGCGCGATCTCCTCGACCCCGAAAGCCCCGCCGGCGACGTTCACCAGCACCTCGCAGGCCTCCACCTGCTCAGCGAATGCGGCGACCGCTTCGCGGTCCGTCACATCCAGGGGACAGACATGCACGATGCCGCCCTCGGCGCGAATTTCCTTGGCCACCGCTTCCAGACGGTCCACCCTGCGTGCGGTGAGGACGACGGTGAACCCTGCCCGGGCCAGTTCGCGCGCTGTGGCTGCTCCAATGCCGCTGCTGCCTCCAGTCACCACCGCGGTGCGCTGTTTCGAACCCTGAGTGGGTATGGCCATGAAGTGCTTCCCCCAGCCCTTGATTAGACAGACATCGAAGTAAGGGATCTTGGCATCCGTGTCAACGAGTGTCAACATAGACAGATGTCAAAGCTCCAGGGGAAAGTGGCCGCGCTCCCGGCCAAGCCGTGCTGCCCGGCACTGACCGAACGAGAGTTGACGGTGCAAGAAGCCGAACTCACCGCCGCGATGTTCAAGGCCCTCGGCGACCCGGTCCGGCTCCGCCTGTTCTCCAAGGTGGCCTCCCACCCCGACAGCGAAGCCTGCGTGTGCGACATCGCTGACGTCGGTGTCTCCCAGCCCACCGTCTCCCATCACCTGAAGAAGCTCAAGGAAGCCGGCCTTCTGGTGTCCGAACGCAGGGGGACGTGGGTCTACTACCGCGTCGAACCCTCCGTCCTCGCTGCGATGGGGCATCTGCTCACCCCCACGCCGGCCAAAGCAGCCTGAAGCCCCTCCCGGTCGCTGCCGCTGTTGGGGCCGGAGGTGCGGGCGGTGACACGCGTCTGCGCACCACCGCTTCTGAGTCCTCGCGCCTCGCGCTGAAAATGCACAACTGGCCGACCAGGGGTCAGTGGGAGCGGCATTCTCGCGCCGGGCGTCGCGGCTGTGTGAGCAGGGTCCTGCCGTGTCCTCCCGTCAAAGCCTGGGCGCCCCTGAATCTTCGCGTCGGCCGATTGGCCGCCGTCGTCAGTTGCGCCGCTGGGCTGCCGCCGGGACGCAAGGTCACGTCGCAGGCCCGGTGCGGACTGGAGTACCTGCAGCAGACGCCGGTGGCATTCGACTAGGAAGTGCGCGGGTCGCTCCGGGCGCCTTTGTGAGCGCCTTCGGCCACCCGCTACAGCCTGGCCCGGCCCAGCGATCACCCGACTAACGGGTAGCCCCGCACGAGTGACGGCCGACGTCTGCGCCATGGCTGCTCGGCTGCCCGACAGGCGCCGGGCTTCGGTCGGATGCGACCGCGACCTTCATCCGCTCGCCTAAGAACTCCTAACAAAAAGCCGCAACTGGCCTTGGAATGATGGCGTCTGATGGGTTGTTAGCCTGCCCATGAGAAGGGGCGAACAGCCGCCGTGGATCGTGGCGGATGGGCTGTGGGAGCGGATCGAGCCGTTGCTGCCGGTTGTACCGCGCCGCACGGATCACCCCGGGCGCAAGCGTCTGGACGACCGGAAGGTGCTGTCGGGCATCCTGTTCGTGCTCTACACCGGCATTCCGTGGGAGTTCCTGCCCCAGGAGCTGGGCTTCGGCTCCGGCATGACCTGCTGGCGGCGGCTGCGTGACTGGAACGACGCGGGAGTCTGGCAGCGGTTGCACGAGTCGCTCCTGGCCGAACTGAACGCAGCCGGCGCGCTGAACTGGTCGAGGGCGGTGATCGACGGCTCGCACGTCAGGGCCCTCAAAGGCGGCCCAAAACAGGACCGAGCCCGGTCGACCGTGCCCGAACAGGCTCCAAGCACCATCTGATCACCGAAGGGCACGGCATCCCGCTGGCGGTATCGCTGACCGGCGGAAACCGTAACGACGTCACCCAGCTCATGCCCCTGATCCAGGCCGTCCCGCCCATACGCGGCCGGCGCGGACGGCCCCGACAACGACCGGTCGCGCTTTACGCCGACCGCGGCTACGACCACGACAAGTACCGCACGCAGGTACGGGCCCTGGGAATCACCCCGGTCATCGCGCGGCGCGGCGTCGAGCACGGTTCCGGACTGGGCGTGCACCGCTGGGTGGTCGAGCAGAGCTTTGCACTGCTCCACTGGTTCCGCCGACTGCGCATCCGCTGGGAGATCCGCGACGACATCCACGAAGCTTTCCTCAGCCTGGCCTGCGGCATCATCTGCTGGCGCCGACTGGTCAACCTCTCACTTTGTTAGGAGTTCTAAACCCCATGCCTGTCTACGGTGTGGTCGGCCAGTGCACGCTGGCTGCCCCGATCGCCCGCAATCGTCGACTCGGCCTGCAAGCCTTCATTTCCCCTGGCATCGATGAACGTCTATGTTGACGCTCATCGATGCGAGTGCCATGCTGGGCAGCGCAAGGGATCGACGGATGTCGAAACAAAGGGGATTCCAGTGAACGCGCTCACCGATCAGTTGCCCGTCGTGGTCATCGGGGCCGGCCCCGTCGGCCTGGCCGCCGCCGCCCACCTGGTCGAGCGCGGCCTCGACCCCCTGGTCCTGGAGGCCGGCCCGGCCGCAGGCTCCGCTGTCCGGGAGTGGTCGCACGTCCGCCTGTTCTCCACGTGGGGCGAGGTCATCGACCCGGCCGCGGAGAAGCTGCTGGCCCCGACCGGCTGGGTCCGCCCCGACGCCGCGGCCTATCCGACCGGCGGTGACTGGGCCGAGCAGTATCTGCAGCCGCTCGCCGACGTCCTCGGCGACACGGTCCGCTACGGCGCCCGGGTGACCGGCGTCGCTCGCGCCGGCCGTGACCGGATCGTCGATGCTGGCCGTGACGAGCAGCCCTTCACCGTGCACATCGAGACCGCCGACGGCCGCGAGGAGCGGATCACCGCGCGCGCTGTCATCGACGCCTCCGGTACGTGGTCGACGCCGAGCCCGATGGGCGCGGACGGCCTGGCCGCGCTCGGGGAGAAGGCGGCTGCTGATCGCATCTCCTACCGTCTCCCGGATCTCAACGATCCAGCCGCACGTGCCCGTTACGCAGGCAAGCGCACCGCTGTCATCGGCTCCGGAGCCTCCGCCTTTACTGCCCTCGCTCTCCTCGCCGACCTGGCCGAGGAGGAGAAGGGGACGCACGCGGTGTGGATCCTGCGCCGCGGGATCGGCGCTAACACCTACGGCGGCGGCGAGGCCGACCAGCTCCCCGCCCGCGGCGCTCTTGGCCTGCGCGCCAAGGCGGCCGTCGAGGCCGGTCACGCGAGCGCGATCACCGGATTCCGCACCCAGGCCGTCTCCCACGACGGCGACCGCCTCGTCCTCGAGTCCGACGACGGCCACCGCACGGACCCCATCGACGAGGTCATCGTCCTGACCGGTCTCCGCCCCGACCTGTCCTTCCTCGCCGAGCTCCGCCTCGGCCTGGACGAGCGCCTCCAGGCACCGACCGACCTTGCCCCGTTGATCGACCCCAACGTCCACTCCTGCGGCACGGTATACCCGCACGGCGTCAACGAGCTCTCCCACCCCGAGCAGGGCATTTACCTCGTCGGCATGAAGTCCTACGGCCGCGCCCCGACCTTCCTGGCCATGACGGGCTACGAGCAGGTCCGTTCCATCACCGCTGCGATCGCCGGGGACCAAGAGGCCGCCGAACGCGTCGAGTTGACCCTGCCGGAGACCGGAGTCTGCGGCGGCGCGGGCCTGTTCGACGAGGCGGAGAACACCGAGCAGTCCGGCGGCGGCTGCTGCGCCGCCCCCACCACACTCCAGATCGGCATCGGCGCCCCGGCCGCCACGTCCGGCGGCTGCTGAACACCCCATCCACACCAGGAGGTTCGTCATGTCCCGCGTACAGCTCGCCCTCCGCGTCCCGGATCTCGACGCGTCCATCGCCTTCTACAGCAAGCTCTTCGGCACCGAACCCGCCAAACTCCGCGACGGCTACGCCAACTTCGCCATCACCGAGCCACCGCTCAAACTCGTCCTGATCGAAGGCACCGCAGGCGAGTCGACCCGCATGGACCACCTCGGCGTCGAGGTCGACAGCACCGAGGCGGTCCACGCGGCCACCGCGCGGCTGAGCGAAGAGGGCTTGGCCACCGACGTCGAGTACGACACCACCTGCTGCTACGCCCTCCAGGACAAGGTCTGGGTGCACGGTCCCGGCCAGGAGCCCTGGGAGGTGTACGTCGTCAAGGCCGACGCCGACTCCCTGGCCAAGCAGCAGGGCAGCACCTGTTGCGCCGACCCGACGACGGCCGACACCAGCGAGACGCAGGAACCGGCCGCCGCAAGCAGCTGCTGCTGATCCGCAGATGGCCCAAATCCGCACCACCGAGGCCGTGACCGGAACGGGGGACCGGTCACGGCCTCGCGGCGTGCTGCCTGCCTTGTGCGCCACCCAGATCACCAGCTGGGGCATCGTCTACTACGCCTTCCCGGTACTCAACCCGCAGATCAACAAGGCCACCGGCTGGCCGGTCGGGGCGACCACGGCAGCCTTCTCCGCCGCCCTGCTCGTCTCCGCGTTCACCGGCATACGGGTCGGCCGGATCATCGACCGCAGGGGCCCACGCGCCGTGATGACCGCCGGCTCGGTCCTCGGCGTAATCAGCATCCTCATCGTGGCCGCCGCCCCGAACCTGGCTGTCTTCACGCTCGGCTGGCTACTCGCCGGAATGTCGATGGCGGCCACCTTCTACCAACCCGCCTTCGCCGCGCTGACCCGCTGGTGGGCCCCCGACCACATCCGCGCACTCACCATCGTCACTCTGGCCGGCGGCCTCGCCTCCACCATTTTCGCGCCCGTCACCGCGATGCTCGCCGAACACCTCAGCTGGCGCACCACGTACGCCGTCCTGGCCGTGGTCCTCGCTGCCGTGACGATCCCGGCCCACTCCCTCGCGCTGAACGCCCCCTGGCCCCCAGCGCCGCAAGCGCCCGTTCACGCCACCGGTGGCGCGGACGCGGTGGCCCGCAGCCGGCCGTTCTGGCTGCTGGCTGCCGCATTGACCCTTTCCGCATTCAGTATCTACGCCGTCGTCGTCGCCCTCGTCCCCCTCCTGCTGGAACGCGGCTTCACCACCAGCCAGGCCGCCTGGGCCCTCGGTCTCGGCGGCGCCGGTCAGACCCTCGGCCGAACCCTGTACGCAACCCTGGCCCGCCGCACCCGGCCAACTGCCCGCACCGTCACGCTCATCGGGCTGGGCGGCCTCACCACCGCTGCTCTGGCACTGGTGCCGGGCCCCTACGGCCTGCTGGTCGCCCTATCTGTCGCAGCCGGCATGGTCCGCGGCAACATCACCCTCATGCAGGCCACCGCCATCACCGACCGCTGGGGAACCAGTCACTACGGCCGACTCTCTGGGCTCCTCGCGGCGCCTGCTACTGCGGCTTCCGCCCTGGCGCCCTTCGCCGGGGCCGCCCTGTCCGCACCACTGGGCGGATACCCACACCTCTTCGGACTGCTGTCCGCTCTTTCCATGCTGGCCGCGCTCACCGCTCTCGGAACGGCTGTACGTCTCCAGCGTGACTCCTAACCCCCTTGCACGCCGATGGCGGTGGTTCGCTCGAACCGGCGCCACAGGCATTGCGCTCGACGGAGGCCGTCACATCGGCGCTTCAGTGCCCCGGGCCAAGGCCCGGGGCGCCGCGGCGGCCCATCCGTTAGGGCAGTGCGTCGACTGCGGTCTGCCATGGGTAGGCGTCGAGGTCACCGTGGCGTGGTTTGTGCGGGGTGAATCCGCCTTCGCCGAGCAGGATGGTGATGCCGGCATCGCGCAGGGTCTCCACGCTGCGCGGCACAGCCGGATGAGCGGCTTGAGCGTCGTTCCAGTGGGGCAGTGCGACGGTGGGGATACGCAGCCCGATGGCCTCTGTGATCAGGCCCAGGGCCAGGGTGTCGGATGCGCCGGCGGCCCATTTGTTCAGGGTGTTGCTCGTCAGGGGCGCTACGAGGATGGCGTCTGGTGGCGGGAGAACGTCTGGCTGGCTGGGGAGTTTGTACTGCCAGCGCACGGGATGCCCGGTGAGCTTCTGCAGGTCCTCGATTTCGCCTTCAGCGTCCTCGGTGGCCCATCGGTAGGCGGAGGGCGTCAGGATCGCGCAGACATCCCAGTTGGCCCTTTGAGCGGCCCGGATAGGGATGTCCAGACGACGGGCAGGAGGAGCGGCACAGGCGATCAGGTACAGCGTCCGGTTCGTCACCCGGGCAGTCCACAGCGATCAGCGAGCGCGCGCAAGCGGCCCTCGGCGCAACCGACTCCAAGGAGCTGGAGGTTCTCCACGAGCGTTTTCGTGCGGGGCCGGCACCGGACCTCATCGGCCGCCAGCTGCTCGGCCTCCAGCAAGGTGGCCACAGCCTTCTCGCGCAGGCCGGCCTGCAGCTCGCCGTGTGCGCGGTCGGTGAGAAGGTGCGCTCTGCGCTCCCTGGGCAAGTTCTGGAACGCCTCGGCAGAGATGTCCGATGCGACTGCCACGGCGTCGGCTCCCTCGGACAGCTGGACGTGCGCCGCGACTGCGTAGAGCGAGACGTTCGTCGGGCCGAATGCGGTCCACAGCCGGTTGTCGTCGCATCCCAGGCGCTCGGCCTGCTCCTCGGCCTGGCCAAGGAAGTCGGGCACCCGGCGGGCGTGCTGGCCGGGGTTGCGGTCGTCCGCCTCGGCGGCGGCCGCGGCCGCCATGGCGGCTTTCAGGTAGAGCATGCCCAGCACGCTGTAGCCGTCCGGGCCGCAGCGCAGCAACTCCGGGGCGAGTCGCTCAGCGGCGGCGAGCACGAACTGCGCGGCGCCCGCGGCCTGACCGGCACTGGTCAGTGCCTCCCCCAGACGCCGGGCCGCGCTGGCCTTGATCACGGGGTTCTCGGACCGCTCGGCGGCCGCGACGGCGCGGTGCCCGGCAACCACGGCCAGCTCGGTGTCACCCCACTTGATGGCGGCCGCCTCGGTCAACTCCAGAGCAAGCGACAGCAGCTCGTAGGAGACGAGCTGGTCGTCTCCTTCGTAGTGCTGGGCGGCCCGGGTCGTGTCCACGAGCAGGGCCGGAATGACAGAGCTGAGCTGGGAGAAATGCCCGGCCTGGAAGCCGAGATGCGCGTGGGCGACCGAGCGGCGTAGCTGATCGACGGGACGTGGTGGGGCGGACGAGTGGTCACAGGATCCGGTGATGACGTCGTGCCGGTACAGGGCACGGCGTACGGCTTCGATCTCGGCTTCTTCGACGCACCCGGTGTCGACGGGATCGGTCAGCAGGCGTTCCAGCGTGATGTTGAGACGCAGGGCGGCAAGCCGGACGATCGAGAGCTGCGGGTCTGCCTGGCGGCGGCCGCCTTCGAACTCCTCCACCCACCTGACGCTCTTGCCCATCAGCGCGGCAAAGGCCTCTTGCGTCATGCCGCGCCGTGTCCGCCAGAACCTGACACGGCGACCGATCTGTAAGGGATCCACGGGAGTTCTCCGCACGCAGAGTTCCAACCCACACACACCGTGTGGGCTGGAACCGGTATACCGCCCCTACCGTCCGGATATGGCCAAGTCCCCAAAGACACCTCCCACGTGGGCCTCGCTGTACGGCGAGCCGCGAGGAACGCGCCGTGACGCACTGCTTGCCGCAGGGACGTGGTCCACGCGCCTGCAGCAGCACAACGGCGGCCAGGACGTCGTCGTCCTGCCGCTCGCGCGCGGACTCGCAGCACTCGACGCGATACAGGTACCGATCGGGGACGGCTACGCGCTCTTCGCCGACTACCTCCACGGAAAGCTGCTGACGCTCCTCTCTCCTGGCTGGGCGCACCTGTGGGCGGACGTGCCGGACGCACGTGTCGTGCCGATCGGCGGATGGGTCGTGGTGCCGACCCCCGGCAGCATCGGCTCGTACGCGGCGTCGTGGCTGAGTCTGCCTCCCCCACATCCGTGCCCGTCGTGGGAGGACCAAGTCGAAGGGGAAGACGGCGCCGACGAGACCCTCGCCGGGCCTCACCCCGGCAGTCCCCATCCCTCGATGTCCGCCGGCGCCCTCGACCCTCAGCAGTTGTTCGAGGCATTCACCGACTCTTCCGCACAATCCAGCGCGGCGGCCCACTGAGCACGCACTCCGCTTGACCCCCGATCCGCCCGATGCCTGTCCCCCGTGGGCTCGGGCGCGGGAGCCCCCGGCCAGCCGTTCCACCCGGCCCGGTCGGGGGCTCCTCCATGTTCACAGTCAGCCAACAACGAGCCTGACTTCCCTTCCCTCCAGGTACACGCGCACGGTCGGCGTGGTCACAGATCGGTCCACGGGCGCGGTTCGCCCCCGGTCAGCGGCACCCAAAGCGGTCCGGAGGGAGTGTGCTCCTCGATGTCCTCGAGGACGGCGGCTCCGAGCGGAACTTCGCGGGCGAGGGCTGCGACGAGCGGGTGGTGGGCGACCATCGCCTGCAGGTCGCTGATGCGGTCGTCCAGCCGGGCCCGGGCGGCGCCGGTGAGGACAAAGAGGATGCGGGGGAAGACCGGGTACCAGCGCAGCCACGCCGGGCCGGTGGAGGCGGATCGGCGGCGTCCGACGGGCTGGGCTTCGTAGGGGAACAGTCTGGCGTACTCGATCAGTTTCACGGCCAGGCGTTCGCTGCTCATGGTGGTGCGGTCGACTTCCACGAACGCGCGCAGTTTCCGCCGGTGTTCGCTGTCGATGACGGTGTAGTGCAGGACGGCGTCGGCCACGAGCCGCTCGCCCTCGCCGATGGAGTGAGCCACCTCGGGAGTCCAGTCCCATGGGCCGTGTTCGTGTCCGAGGCGGCGTGCGTCTGCCGCGAACGGCAGGTGGGTGCGTACGACGGTCAGCGTGTGCGGCGTCTTCAATGACGCTGCTGTTGCCGAGGTGATGGGGTAGGGCGGGCGCCCCCGCAGGATGGGGTGATCGCGGGTCAGACGCACCCCGTCCGGGGTGAGGTACCAGGCATGCGTCCGCGGCCGGTCCAGGTCCGGCAGCGGGGTGAGGTCGACCATGCCCGCGGAGCGCAGCTTGTTCAGTGCTCGGGAGACCAGTTGGCGAGAGCCGGTCGGCCGCAGCATCTGGAGCAGTTGGCCGGTCGTGGCCATCCGGTGCAGGGCGAGCGCGGTCAGGACCTGCAAGCGCAACGGTTCAGCAGGGCTGGGGGCCAGTTCAGCGGCCGAAACACCTGAAGAGGAACGGGTCATGGACGACAGACAACCGGCCGGCCCAGACCATGGCCCCGGCCACGAGACCCCGACCACGGTCACGATCCCAGAACAACCTCATGGTCTGTGCCATGGTCTGGGCAGACCACGCCACTGGCGGATGACGCTGTAGAGCCATCCGCGCAAGCGGCCGGAACATGGGCGATGGCCGGTCCGCAGCAGCAGATGCTGCTGCGGGGCGTGGTGACGAACCACGCCATGCCGGCCATCGTTGCGGCTCCCGGCCCGCAAGGGATCAACTCCCCACACCGGGACCCGCGTTCATAGGGGCGGTGCGCGCAGGCCCGCTCACCGCCAGGTGCTACCTACTGGACCGCTGGGCGGCCTGGTCCAGGATGCGCCGGCGTGTCCATCGCCGGCGCCCCTTCTGACGGCCCGCTTGGGCGAGTCCGTCCACGGTCTTCAGCAGCGGCAGGTTGCCCTGGGACAGAGCGCTGGAGAAGGATCCGACGCTCTTGTATCCCAGCAGCGCGGCCGCCTGGCTCGCCCCCAGCAGCTCCTGGGGATCACCGTCGGCGGACACCTCGGGCAGCGGCGGCGCCTGCTTGGTGCCGGCGCGCCGTCCGCGTCCGGGCCGGCTGGCCATCCACTCCTTCAGGGTCGCCACCTTCCACAACTGGCGGCGGTACGGGTTCGCAGCCGTGCCCATCTCCTCGACGACGTCCGGCTCGGGGAAGTACCCGGGGTGGTCCCGCACAAAGGTGTTGACCTGGTTGGCGTTCTTGTAGCCGAGATACCTCGAGGCGTCCGAGGCGTTCAGCAACGTCTCCGGATCGAGGGAGGGCGGCCGGTGCTGGGTGAGCCGCGCCGAGGAGCGGTGCGCAAACCACTCGGTGACCTCCGCGTGGTCCCACAAGCGGGCCCGGCCGCGCTTGTCGACCGGCTCGGGAAACGCCGTGCCGGCGGTGTTCTCGGTGCGCTCGGTGTAGAACTGGCTGATCCGTGCGGACGTCAGACCGTGTTCGGCCGCGATCTCGGCAGCGTCGGCCAGGCGAGGTTCACGGTGCGAGGTCATGGCAGAACCGTCCCCTTCTGTTCAGCAGTGCGCCGGCCAACCCGACCCGCAAAGTAAATAATGGCAGAAGTTCCGGTGGGGGGTCCAGCCCGCGGCACAGCGTTTTCTCGACGGCGGCCGCGTTGACGGCTCCCGGCCTACTCTTCGGGGATCAGGCAGATTCCGCGGCGCGCGGCGGCCTCGGCCATTTCGATGAATGCCATGGCGGCTGGTGTCCTTTCCCATTCGGCCAGGGCCAGCAGCAGGATCACCTCGGCGCGGTCCTGAGCGGCATCGCAGGGCATACCGGCCGTCTGTGCAGCGGCCAGCAGGTCCGCGGTGGGCGGTTCGGTGAGCCGGTCTGCCACCTCCCGGTGCAGATCCTGTAGGCCTTGCTGGTAAAGCTCCTTCGCCTCGCCCAGGAGCAGCACCAGGTGCTTTGTTTAGTACGGGGCCATCACCAGGTCGCCGATCACCGTCAGACCGACCTGAGCTGCGAGCCACGGCGCGCGTTCTGCCTCGACCTGCTTGACGTGGACGAAGACTGTGTGATCCGCCGAGGGCTCCGCCACCTTTCCCGTACCGCGCCCCACGTTTCCCGAACCCTTCTCGAATCGCGGGACGTGACCACTTGCCATCCACCGACGACCCCTCTATTGTCGTACGTACGTAAGACATACGACCGTAAGGCATACGGGAGTACGTCAAAATCAAGGGAGCTCGTGATGGCGGCAACTCGACCGGTGGCGCTCGTGACAGGTGCCTCATCAGGGGTCGGCAAGGAGACGGCCCGCGCCTTCGCCGCGGCGGGCTTCGAGGTGATCGGCACCGCTCGCAACGCCGCGCGGGTCACCGCGCCCGCCGGGGTGACCTACCTCGACCTCGACGTGACCAGCGACGACTCGGTCGCCGCCGTGGTCAAGCAGGTGATCGACCGGTTCGGGCGTATCGACGTCCTGGTCAACAACGCCGGCGTCGGCGCCAACGGTGCCGCCGAGGAGTTCTCCGTGGCCCGGACGCAGGAGGTCTTCGACGTCAACGTCTACGGCATCATGCGGATGACCAAGGCGGTGCTGCCGCACATGCGCACCCAGCGGCGCGGACGCGTCATCAACGTCTCCTCCCTCAGCGGATTCGTCCCCAGCCCGTTCATGGCCATCTACACCTCGACCAAGCACGCGGTCGAGGGCTACTCCGGTTCGCTGGACCACGAGGTCCGCGAGCACGGCGTGCGGATCCTGCTCGTCGAGCCCGGCCCGATCAACACCCCGTTCGGCGACCACAGCGTGCAGGGCGACAACCCCTTGCCGCTCTACGCGTCGGGACGGCGCACCTTCGACGAGGTGCTGGCGAAGAACACCAGCGGCGGCGACGATCCCGCCACCGTGGCCAAGGTGATCGTCGCGGCGGCCACCGACAAGAACCCGAAACTGCGGCGCACCGCCGGCTCGACGGCCGCTGGCATCAGCGTGTTCCACCGCATCCTTCCGGCCCGGATCTTCGACCGCATCGTCCGCCGATTCAACCGGATGCCGAACTGACGCCCACCTTCGAAACCGCATCCGCCTCGCCGTCGAGCTCGCCTCGCCGTGGCAGACGAGATCGGCCACACCGACTACCCCACCCGCACCGTCTGACAAACCCCGGCGATACCGGTCCTGGCGGACCGGTATGCCACATGGCCCATGGAGGTACCACATGTCTGAGAACACTGCTGTTGAACTGAGCCCCGAAGCGATCCAATTTGCGGAATGGCTGGCCACAGGCCAGAACCCCCCGTCCGAGTTGGATGCGGCGCGCATCCAGGCGGAGCAGGTCCATCTCGCGGCCCGGGAGCCGGAAGGCGTCACCTACCGGGAAGTGGACGCGGGCGGTGTGCCGGGAATCTGGTGCGAACCCGTCGACGCCAACACCGACCACGTCCTCCTGCACAGTCACGCCGGGGGTTCCGTGCTGGCGTCGGCACCCGTCGACCGAAAGCTCGCCGGCCACATCGCCAAGGCCGCCGGGGCCCCCGTACTGGTCCTGGACTTCCGGCGCGCACCGGAACACAAGTACCCGGCACAGATTGACGACGCGGAGGCGGCCTTCAACTGGCTGCTCTCCGGAGGCTATGAGCCGGGAAACATCATCACGATCGGCCACTCGATCGGCGGGTTCATCGCCGTCGCCCTGGCGCTTCGCCTCCGCGACAAGAAGAAGCCCCTGCCCGGCGCCATCGTGTCGATCTCCCCCTGGTGCGACCTCGAGATCGCCCACGAGACCATCACGACCAACGCCGGCACGGACAAGATTCTCAGCAAGGAACTGCTGGAGTTCTTCCGGGATGCCTGGATCGGCGGTACGGGCATCGAGATCACGGACACCCGGATCAACCTGAACCGTGCGGACCTGAGCGGTCTGCCCCCCACCCTCGTCTCCTGGGGAACCTACGAGGTACTGGCCGGCGAGGACGAGGAGTTCGCCGCCCGCGTCAAGGACGCCGGAATCGACACGGCGACCGTCGTGGTCCCCGGCGGCCAGCACTCCTACGTCTACGGCGCGGGCCGCATTCCGGAGACCGACGCCGCCATCGCACAGATCGGCGCGTGGATCCGCGAGAAGGCGAAGATCTGACCGAGCGGACGGGCACGGCACTCGCACGATCCGCGCCCGCCGGACCGGGACGGGGAACAGACGCGAACGTGACCTGCGACGACGCGCAGATCCGCGACGCAGGCGACCTCGCCCCAGTCCGGCAGACGGCGGCCGGCCACGACGGCGGCTGCGGCCGATACCACGTCGGCCATCAGGCGCGGAGCCGTGTCGCGTGCGGCATCGGTGTGCTCGGCGACGAGTTCGGTGAGCTGCCGCGTCACGCGCTACGGACGCCCATCATCGGTGTCGCACCGGCTTCACAACCGTCCCCACTCTCGACGCCAACCACCCGCCAGGTTGCCAGACGATTCCACACACCCTCGATGAGGGAAAAGAACGAGGACCCGATGAGTACCTTCCACCCCGATCTCAAACGAGGTCGCTTCATCCCCAATGTGTCCTACGGACGTCTGTCGTCGCGCCTCGTGCGGAGCGTGAAGTGGCGCGCGACCGATCCAGGGCCGGACGTCACGGTCCAGGAGATCGTCGTACCCGGGCCGAAGGACGCACCGTCCGTCTCGCTTCGCGTCTTCCAGCCGACCGGCCTGAAGACAGCGGCTCCGGCGCTACTCTGGATCCACGGAGGCGGGCTGATCTTCGGCGCTCCCGAGCAGGACGACCGTACGAACATCGCCTTCGCCCGCGAACTCGGCATCACCGTCGCCGCGGTCCGCTACCGACTGGGGCCGGACCATCCCGCGCCCGCCGCGGTCGAGGACGCCTACGCCGCACTGCGTGGCCTTGTCGAGCGCGCGGCCGACCTGCACATCGACGTCGACCGCATCGCGATCGGCGGTGCCAGCGCCGGCGGCGGACTCGCCGCCGCCCTCGCACTGCTCGCCCATGACCGGGCCGAGATCCGCCCGGTGTTCCAACTGCTCCTCTATCCCATGCTGGACGACCGCACGACCACGCGAACCGACCTGGGCGCCCTCAAGGTGCGCGTCTGGACGCCCAAGAGCAACCGGTACGGCTGGTCGTCCTACCTCGGCGACGCCGTCGCAGGCCCGGACGTCTCCCCGTACGCCGCCGCAGCCCGCCGCGAGGATCTCACCGGTCTCCCTCCGGCCTGGATCGGCGTCGGCACCCTCGACCTCTTCCACGACGAAGACGTCGAGTACGCGCGCCGGCTCAGTGACAGCGGCGTCCCCTGCGACCTCGACGTCATCCCCGGCGCCTTCCACGGCTTCGACCTCGTGTTCCCCAAGGCCGAAATCTCGCGGGAGTTCTGGCGCCGGCAGGCACGGGCGCTCAAGGCCGCACTGTGAGACCGACCGAAAATAAAGGCAGACCGACTCCTCACGGCGGCGGCAACGGGATCGGGGGAAAGGGGTGCTCGGACTCATCTCCCGCGGTGAGCGCGCAACTGCCGTCGACCTCAGTGAGAGCGGGCCGGCCGAAACGGCCGGCTCACGGCCGCGGCGAAGGGCCAGCTCACTACCCAGGTTCTGAACGTCAGTACCGCCCGCGGGTGTCACCGTCGATGCGGTCCGGTCGGGGATCCTCCTCGAGAAAACTGGTCTGAGCGCCGGCGAGGCGTTCTCCGAGCTCGGGGACCTCCTGCTGAACGGCCTCAGCTCGGGCACATCCGAGAGCGTTTGGAGTACGGCAGCACCTCGTCGTACGACCAGCCCGCAGCTCCCATCGTGGGGCACCCCCGGTGTGAATGACGACGAGCTCTACCCAGCGCTGGGCGTCAGCGGCCGGCCCGGTCCTTCCCCGAAGGCGGCCGGTCAGCCGATCGGATGCAACCCGTCGCCGAAGTCGATGCGCGCGAGGTCGGCGCGCGAGACGATACCGAGCTTGGGGAACACGTTGGCCAGGTGATGACCCACCGTGCGGGGACTGATCAGCAGCTGTGCCCCGATCTCCCGGTTGGTGAACCCCCGCGCGGCCAGCCGAGCGACTCTCGACTCCTGCGCCGTGAGGATGGCTGCGGTGTCCCGGGCCGTGCGGAGTCGCGGCGCAGGTGCCGCCCGGTCAGCTCCAGTTCAGCCCAGGTGCGGGCAAGCAGAGGCGCCGCATCCAGTCGCCGCAAGATCTCCGCGGCTTCGGCAAGGCGGCGCTGGCAGCCGCCAATGCTCAGGTCAACCGGGCGACGCTCCCGCCGATGCCGACCTGCGAGCGGCCTGCATGCAATTCCTGAGCTCTCTGACCTGGCCAGGGCCCCAGGCGTTCCTGCCCCAGTTCGAGAAGCTCGCTGCCGAAAGGGTCCCGAAGAGCTGGAACTCCGCTTGGGCCACTACCTCGGCATCGCACGTCATGACAGCCGGTGAACACCGGACTGCGAAAACCCGTTCGCGACCAGCGGATGACGCCTCCGGGATCACAGGGCCACGATCGCAACGGCCTCCACCTCTTCGACACCGTCATCCGGCGGGCTGCCGGGCCGAGGCTCGTCGATCTGACCGTCCGACCGCTCAGCAAGACGTACGGCGGCCTCCGCCACCTGCTCGTTATCCGCTCGTGATCTTTCCCGTAACGCACCCCATGTCCGGATCTTTCTCGGAACTTCTCGGATCGCCGGGCGCGACACTTGCCATCGGCCGACGATCACTCTATGGTCATACGAACGTAAGGCATACGAACGTAAGGCATAGAAGGGATTCCGTGATGACGACAACTCGACCGGTAGTGCTCGTGACAGGTGCGTCATCGGGGATCGGCAAGGAGACGGCCCGCGCCTTCGCCGCGGCGGGCTTCGAGGTGATCGGAACCGGCCGCAAGACCTCCGGGCTCACCCCGCCCGCCGGCGTGACGTACCTCGATCTCGACGTGGGCAGTGACGACTCGGCCACCGCCGCCGTCGCAGAGGTGATCGACCGGTTCGGCCGCATCGACGTCCTGGTCAACAACGCCGGCATCGGCGCGTCGGGCGCCGTCGAGGAGAACTCCGTCGCCCAGGCCCAGAGCCTCCTGAACATCAACGTCCTCGGTGTCATCCGTATGACGAAGGCCGTCCTGCCGCACATGCGGGCCCAGGGCGGCGGACGCGTCATCAACATCTCGTCCGTCCTCGGGGTCGCCCCCCAGCCCTTCATGGCCCTCTACGTCGCGGCGAAGCACGCCATCGAGGGCTACTCCGAGTCGCTGGACCACGAGGTCCGTGAGCACGGCGTCCGGGTCCTCATCGTCCAGCCCGCCTACACCAAGACCCCCTTCGAAACCAACGCCGCACAGCCCGACGCCCCGCTGCCTCTGTACGCGGAGCGACGGCGCGACTTCGACGAGATGGTCGCGGAGGCGATGGAGAAGGGCGACGACCCTGCCGTCGTCGCCAAGGTGATCGTCACCGCGGCCACCGACAGGAAGCCCAAGCTGCGCTACACCGCGGGCCCGCTGGCCTCACGCGTCACCAAGGCGCGCCGCCTCGTCCCCGCCGGAGCGTTCGACAAGCAGATCCGCAAGAACAACCGCCTGCCCGACTGACAGGCCGGTCCGGCTTCGAGGGCGCCGATTCCGCCCGAACCATCTCCGATGTACCCGACATCCCTGATGTCCCCAAAGCCACTGATCAATCGATCAGTTACTCGTTGATTTACCGAGGAGAGTCATGCAGCAGCAAGGGGTCAGCACACGGTTCGGCGCAGTGCAGCGAGCACCCGGCGTTTCGGGAAGGCGAAGAGGAAGGGTGTCATGGCGCTGGCGGTCGCCGCGGCGGCGGGTGTCCTGGTCTCGGCGCCGTCCGCGTCCGCCGGGACGGGACCTTCGTACGGCGGTTCCGTTGTCACCGACGTACGGACCGCGGCGACGTTCGACTACGCGGCCGGTGAGGTCCCCGAGAACATCACCGCCAACCCCGACGGCTCGGTGACCCTGTCCATGCTCGGCAGTTGCGCGGTGTGCGAGCGCACCCATGGGCCGCAGCTGATGCGTATCTCCCCGTCCGGGGAGCGCACGGTGCTCGTCACCGGGCAGGTGGGTGAGGCGATCAGCGGCAACACCCGTGGCAGTGACGGCACCGTCTACTACAGCGTGTGGGCCCCGGGCAACGCGGCCAGGAACGGCGTGTACAAGCTGCTTCCGGACGGCACCCCCCAGCGCATCGCCGCGCTGGCCCCCGACTCGGGCCCCAACGGGCTGGCCATCGACTCGGCCGGACGCACCCTCTATATCGCGGACAGTCTCAAGGGCATCATCTGGTCCGTTCCGGTCTCGGGCGGATCGGTGACCCCGTGGCTGACCGATGCCGCGCTCGCGCCGGTGCCGACCGAGGCCCTGCCGATCGGCGCCAACGGGCTCAGGTTCCACAACGGCGCCCTGTAGGCCACCAACTTCAACAAGGGCACCCTGCTGCGGGTACCGGTCACCGCCACCGGCACGGCCGGCCCCATCCGCGTTGTCGCGGGCGGCCTGCCCAACATCGACGACATCAGCTTCCTGACCCCCCGCTCCGACGTGGTGTTCGCGGCACAGAACGGCTCCTCCTCGCAGAACGGTCCGGACAGGGTCGTGGTGATCTACCCCAACGGCACCTACAAGCCCGTCCTGACCAGCGCGGACGGTCTCGCCTCGCCCTCCGCGACCGCGGTCCGCGGCGACCGGCTGTACATCACCGACGGCGGGGTCCCCGAGCCTCACGACCCGAAACTGCAGACCGCCAGGATCAACTTCCCGGCTCTCCTCGCAGGCGCGGCACACTGACCCGACCAGGACGGCAGCCGGGGCGCAAGCCCCGGCTGCCATGGAGGAACGCATCGTGCGGTACACGAAGGAACACAAGCAGCAGACACGGCAGCGGATCATCGCGACGGCCGGCCGCCGGCTCAAGCGCAACGGCATCGACGGCTCCGGCGTCGCCACGCTCATGAAGGACGCGGGCCTGACCAACGGCACCTTCTACGCGTACTTCGCCTCCAAGGACGAGCTCGTCGCCACCGCGGTCGCCGACCAACTGCGCGCCCAGCACGAGAACATCGTCGCGCAGGCGGCACCGGGCCGCGCCGGACTCGAGCAGATGATCCGCTGGTACTTCTCCACCGAGCAGCGCGACACCATCGAGGACGGCTGCCCCAACGCCGCCCTGCTCGACGAGATCTCACGCTCCACGGATCCCACCAGGCAGGCGTACACCGACGGCGCGCTTGTCCTCATCGACGGCTTCGCCGCCCGTCTGGCACCCCACGACCCGCCCTCGGCACGTCTGAAGGCACTTGGCCTCCTCGGCATGATGGCCGGGACGCTGCAGCTCTCCCGTGCCCTGACCGACCGGCACCTCGCCGACCAACTCCTCGAACAAGGCATCCGCAACGCCCTCGCCCTGATAGACGCCGACGCCGAACAGCGCAACTGATACGAAGAACGCCGTCGAGCGGGGGATGGCCGCTTCCGCCGCCGACCGGAGTGGGAGCGCAGATGCTGGGCCGGTGTCTGCCTCACTGATGAAAGCCCCACGCTCGCTCGCCCGTCGCCGCTGCCGACTCTTTGGATTACGTTTGCAATACCAGAGACTGGCTGAGTCGGTGAAGGGCAACCGGTCCTTCCGGCGGGCGAAGGAGCGTGTGGCGTGGTGCGGTACGGAAAAGAGCATAAGTCGGAGACGAGGAGGCGGATCATCGAGACGGCGGGCCGCCGGTTCAAGCAAGACGGTATCGACGGCTCCGGGGTCTCGACGCTCATGAAGGACGCGGGGCTGACCAATGGCGCTTTCTACGCTCACTTCGCATCCAAAGACGACCTCGTCACCACGGCAATCGCCGACCAGTTGAAGGTGCAGGCAGAGAGCGTCGTCGCGCTGGCCGAGCCTGGACGTGCCGGACTTGAGCAGATAGTGCGGGGATACCTTTCGCCCCAGCACCGTGAAAGGCTTGGCGACGGCTGCCCCAATGCCGCTCTGCTTGACGAGATCGTGCGATGCGCCGACACAACCAGGCAGGCGTACACCGACGGTGTGCTGATCCTCATCGACGGAATTGCCGCCCGCATGGCGCCCGAGGCTCCGTCCTCCGCACGCGTGAAGGCACTCAGCCTCCTCGGCATGATGGCCGGGACACTGCAGCTCTCCCGCGCCTTGACCGACAACCAACTCGCCAACGAGCTCCTCGATCAGGGCGTGGACAACGCCCTCGCCCTGCTGGACACCTGGCAGCGCGGCTGACGCACTTCCGCGCGCGGACCGGTCGCTCCAGTCCGCATTCACACCGGACGACGATCCGATCCGGGCGGGTCGGCGACACCGGATCGGTGCCGGTTCCAGGCTGAGCGAGGCGACGCTTGGCCGATACGGCGGCTGAGTCCCCTCGAGCCACTTCTCCCGCCAGGGCAGCCCCTGGTTTCATCCACGGCGAGGTAGGTGCCGTCGCAGCTGGTGCAGCCGAAGGCCTGCGCGATGCGCAGCCGCCGGCGGGAGTTGACGCGGCCCATGTGGACGGCCAGGCCGCGCTCTTGGGCCTCACCGGCCAGCCGGTGGGCCGCCGGTGAGGTCTTCCACTCGGTGCTGCCGGCGAGGAACAGCACATCGACCGAGTCCCAGGGGATGAGGCCGTGCTGGCTGCCGTCCTGGGCGGCGAACGCGGCCGGGATGCCCAGGGCGCGGAGGGGCTCCAGCCAGGGCAGCGACTCGGCGAGGGTGGCCGTGGCGTCCATCGGGACGTCGGGGGCGACAGCCCACAGGCAGCGGTCGGGGCCGTAGCGGTCGACGGTCGCCGTCAGCCACGCGAACCAGGCCTGCTCGCCGGGCCAGCCCTTGCCGAACTTGCCGTTGTCGCAGGCGTACAGGGCGTCGGGCGGGATCACGTTGCCTTGCGCCGGGGTCGTCATGCAGGCCAGCAGTCCGGCCTGCATGGCGGCCCGTACGTCAGCGCCGGACGGCGTGGCCAGGTACAGCACGGCGCAGCAGCGGAGGAGGAGCAGGGGCTGACGGCATGGGGGCGCGCACGGGAAGTCCTTCCAAGGGGGGCGGTGAGGGCTGGTTCAGTGGAGGGGGAGTTGGGCGGCGGAGCCCGAGACGAGGGCGTTCCAGTCCTGCTCGAAGTGCTTGTCCTGCTCGGACAGGGAGATGAGACGCCTGGCGAGCTGGTGCGGGCGGCCGAGGTCGACGCGCTCGGTGGAGCTCTTCACCGGCCGGCGCCTGCCGTCCTCGGACAGCAGGAACAGACGGCGCACGTGGTAGAGCGCCCACGGCGTGTCGAGTTCGCGCTCGAACGCCTCCAGGCAGGCCCGGTCCCACGGCCGGGCCGGTTCGAACATCTCCGGGAGGCTCTTGCGGCCGTAGAGCTTCGCGTTCGGGTTGAGGCTCATCGCCGTGTACTCCAGGCGCAGCACCTTGCCGGCGATGTCCGGGTGGGAGCGCATCGCTCCAGGTGGGCGGGCAGCGCTCCCATGGAGGCGGAGAGGCAACAGACGGTTTCCCTGTCAAGTCTGGCTGTGTTGTAGCGATCTCTCATTTGACTCCTGGTGTTGGTTGTTGAGGTGACTCCGCGTAATAGCGGAGAGGGTGGCTCTATCACGAATCCCGAAAGCAGATCGGCACTTCGGGATGCGGCCCGCCGCTGCCGAAGTCGATGCTCACGAGAACGAGAGGCATCTCGTCCCCGGCAGGCGTGGTTGTAGGGCCCGCCCCATTGGCGAGGATGGGGCCCGGGCCGGTGGCTTGATCGGTCTGCGAGTCTTGATCGCTGCCGGGCCTGTTGATTAGCTGACGACGTGACTGACCTTGGACCCGTTGCCCGGCCCCCTGCGCCGATCAGGACCGAGAGGCTCGTACTCCGTGAGTCCGAGGCCCGGGACCGTGCGGCGTTCATCGAACTGCTGGCGTCGCCAGAGGTGCACACCTACCTCGGCGGCCCCCGCCCGCGTGAAGAGCTTGAGCGTGAGCTGCCCGGGGTGCCTGAGCAGTGGCCCGGGAGTCTCGTCGTTGATCTCGGCGGGGAGATGATCGGCCAGATCCTGCTCAGGAGAGCACCGGAGCACAGTCGCCCGGCTGCTGCGGGGAAGGTCGACCTCGGTTACATGTTCCTGCCGCGAGCGTGGGGATGTGGGTATGCCGCCGAGGCGTGCGCGGCGGCACTCAACTGGTTCGACGGCGTCCTTCCCGGCGAGCCGGTAGTGCTCCACACCCAGACTGCCAACGTCGGCTCGATGCGCCTCGCGGCAAAGCTGGGATTCATAGAGATAGAGCGGTTCCATGCCTGGGACGCCGAGCAATGGCTCGGCATGCGGTTCCCCGTCATGCCCTCTGATTGAGCTCGTGCTCGACAGGCCCTGTGGTCTCGTCCCCCGGTCTGCTCGCCTTCCGCGAGATCCCCACGGTCATGGCCGCGTTGGACGCCCTCCCGTGCCCGCCCGGCCTCGTCGTCTGCGACGGCTAC